>CAYVOR010000039.1:0-23393 GCA_964452995.1 uncultured Thiobacillus sp. | reverse complement strand
CGCCCGTCGCCACACGTTCATCATTGCCCCGGACGGACGCATCGCTGCCCGCTTCGACCACGTAAAGCCCGCACGACACGCTGAAGAGGTCAGGGATACCCTGAAACGCTTGCAAGGTGTCGGCACATCCCCTGTTCTCTCGATGGCCGGCCATGGCTGAGCAGCCCCTGTCCACCAACGCCAATGCCGTACACAGAGGGTTTTCTCCCCTTATCGGTGCCGCCTTTCTTGCCCTGATCGCGCTGATCTGCGGCCTCCTGTTCAACAGCGTGTTCCAGCTCAGGGCGCTGGGGCAGCAGTTGAACATCGTGGTCGAACACCACAACCGCAAGATCGACATCATCACGCAGACCCAGGTGGCGGCGCATATTCGCACCGACAATCTGGCCCGCATGGTGCTGGCCGACGACCCGTTCGTGCGCGACGACCATTTCCTGCGATTCAACCATGCAGGTTTTCTGGTCGGAAAAGGACGCAACGCACTGCGCGAACTTGGATTCACGCCCACCGAGCAGCGCAACTTCGATGCCCAGACGCTGTTAATCCAGCGCATTCAGGCAGTGCAGGAATACGTGATCGACCTGCTGCACGCCAACAAGAACGTCATGGCACGCCAGGTCCTGACGCACGAAGCCATTCCCTTGCAGGAGCAGTTCAACCAGGAGTTGGCGGACATGCGCGCGGCTTACCAGCAGGCCAACCTGGTCGCGCAGCAGCAGGCAAAGCAAACCTACCGGCACGCACTTTTGCTCACGCTGATTTTCGGTCTTGCGTCCATCACGCTGGCATTGCTGATCGCCTGGTACACGACACGCAAGATCAACCTGAAATCGCAGCAGGTACGCAAGCAGATGGCGGAACTGGAGCAATCGCGCGCCGCGCTGCGGGAAGAAGCTACTCACGATCCCCTGACCGGCCTGGCCAATCGCCGGCTGTTCTATGACCGGCTGCATCACGCGATCCGCCATGCCATGCGTTATGGCGGCAAGGTGGGCATCCTGTATCTGGACATGGATCGCTTCAAGGACATCAACGACCAGCATGGCCATCACGTCGGCGACGCCGTGTTGATGGAAGTGGCGCAAAGACTGCTGGATTGCGTGCGCGAGTCGGATTCGGTGGCCCGCCTGGGCGGGGACGAGTTCGTGATATTGCTGGAAGGCGTTCAGGGGCGCGAGGACTGCATTGCCGCCGCGCTAAAAATCGAACAAGGCCTGGCGCGCACCACCCGCTTTGACGACCTGCACATGGAAATCGACGCCAGTATCGGCCAGGCACTCTATCCCGACGACGGCAACGACGAAGATGCGCTGATCCGGGCGGCCGACGCGGCCATGTACCAGGTCAAGTCCGGCAGCGAATCCGATCGTCAGAGTCGCCTGCCGTTTCAGTGACCCGAATCAGCGCGGCTTGAGGCGGATCGCTGCACGCGCGCGGCGCGCCTTGGCGCCCCAGATCCATACATATTGCACGCCGGAGGCCACGGCAATGGCGAAGACGGCGACGAACAGAACGTGCAGCCAGTCGCCCGGCGATAGCAGTCCGGCCAGTTCGGCCAGCACCAGTGACAACAGCGACAGTTCTGCAAACATGTGGATCTTGCCCAGCCAGGTCGGGTTGATTTCCAGCTGTCCTGCGAGTCCGCGATAGCTCAGCGCGCCCAGCACGATGATGCTGTCGCGCAGCAGGATCGCCAGCGTCACCCACAGCGGGATTGCCTCCGCCTGCGTCAGCATGACCAGCGTCACCACTCCCAGCGCCTTGTCGGCCACGGTATCGAGCGCAGCACCGAATTGAGACATCTGGTTGAGCCAGCGTGCCAGCAGGCCGTCGATGCCGTCCGAGACCGCGGCGGCAAGGAACAGCCAGCACGCAGCGTCCCAACGCTGCTGCAGGATCAGCCATGCCACGCCCGGAACGGCAGCCAGACGTAACAGGCTGATGACATTCGGCAGATTGAATACGCGTTCGCTCATGCGCCCACCGTACTCAATTCAGGGGCTGTCTGGCAAGCTCGCTCCACAGTTTATCGAGCCGCTTCGCCGACACGGGATAGGGCGTTTTCAGTTCCTGCGCGAACAGCGAGATCCGCAGCTCTTCCAGTTGCCAGCGAAAATCATCGAGCGCGGCGGGCACCTCGCCTTTCACCTGCGCGCGCCGCGCCAGATACTTGTTCTGCAGCGTCAGTACGCCGGCCATGCCGCGCGCGTCGCGCTGTTCGGCGGCGGGCAGCTTCTCGAGTCGCTTCAGTATCCCCTTCAGATAGCGCGGCACATCTTTCAGATGCGCCCACGGCGTGGCGGTGATGAAATCCGCCGGCACCAGCGCGGCCAGATGCGTGGTTTCATCGCGCATCACGGCAGTGAACTGCGGCTTGGCCAGAAGCCGTGCCGCCACCTGCGCATGCAGGTCGAGGATCTCCGCAGCGTCGCGCAGCAGCGCCTGCTTCACCACGGCAATTCTGGGCTTGGCGCGCTCCTTCTGCTTGGCGAAGGCTTTGCCGTCGCGTGGCGTGTCATCGTCACCCAGCAGCGCACGGGTGGCGATCGCATCGATGAGCGCTGTGCGCAGTTGCTCGGGACTGCCGAAGTTGCGGAATTTCAATGCCAGCGCCGTTTCACGTGCGAGATCCTTGTCGAGCTGCTTGAACTGCGCCGCCAGCGCGATGCGCAACAGGCGCACCACACCCCGCCGCGTTTCGCTTTCAGCCACGTCGAGGGCATCGAACAGCCGCAGGTCGACGCTCTCGCCATTGTCGACCAGCGCCGGATAGCCCAGCAGCTCGCGACCGCCGCGCTTGAATGTCACCTGCGCGGGCAGATCGCCGAAACTCCATTCGACGAGTCCGGTGCGCTCAAACTCACTGTCCTCGGCGCCGCCGCCGTAGGTGATACGCGCCGCGCCGCCCAGCTGCTGGCGCAGGACGGCCAGGTCGCGCCCACTGGCGAGTTCCTGCCCACTGTCATCGACCACGCTGAGGTTCATTTCCAGATGCGCCGGCAGCTCGCCTTTCCATTCGTCGGGATGAATGTCGACGCCGCGCTTCTTGTGGATAAAGGCCGCCAGCGCCTCGGTCAATGGCCGCTCGCCCGGCTTCGCCATGCCCAGAAACGCGGTCACCGTATCGGGCAACGGGATCAACGGACGACGCTTGTCCTTGGGCAGGAACTTCAGCAACGCGGTCAGTTTCTCCCGGATCAGGCCCGGCACCAGCCAGTCGATCTGCGCGGCATCGATCCGGTTGAGCAGGTATAACGGCAGCTCGAGCGTCACGCCGTCGAGCACATGGCCCGGCTCAAAGCGGTATTTCAGATTGCACGCCACGCCGTCGACCGCCATCGTCTCGGGAAACAGCGTGTGGTCGGTGCCGAGTCCCTCACCGAGGATATCCTCACGCTGCAGGAACAGGATTTTCGGGTTCGCCTGTTCCGCCTCGGCACGCCAGGTCTCGAACGCCGCGCCGTTGTGAAGTCCCGCCGGGATGCGCGCGTCGAATACGCGGAAGATGCGCTCTTCGTCGAGCCACACGCCCGACTTTCTCGCCTTGTGCTCGAGGTCCTCGATCTCCTTGATCAGCGCGCGATTATGGCCGAACCATTTGGCCTGGGTATCGTAGTCACCGGCCACCAGTGCGCCGCGGATGAAGAGTTCGCGCGACAGCTCGGGATCGATGGGGCCGTAGTGAATCTTCCGCCGCGGCGCCAGGGTGATGCCGTACAGGCTGACGCGCTCGAACGCCACCACGCGCGCGCCGTCCTTCTCCCAGTGCGGCTCGATGAACATGCGCGTAAGCAGATGGCGCCCCGCCGCCTCGATCCATTCCGGCCGCACCTCGGCAACCGTGCGCGCGAGCAGCCTGCCGGTATCGGTCAACTCGGCCGCCATGATCCATTTCGGCGCCTTCTTCGCCAGCGCCGAGCCGGGATGGATCGACAGCTTGATGCCGCGCGCACCCTGATAATTGCCTTCGCCAGGTTTGGGGCGACCCTTCGTCTCGCCGGACTTGAAGCCGATGTTGCCGAGCAATCCAGTCAGCAGTGCCTGATGAATCGCGTCGTAGCCCGCCTCTTTTACGTTTTCCTTCAATCCCAGTTCGCTTATCTGTGCATGCAGCTGGCCGTGGATGTCGCGCCATTCGCGCATCCGCCGCGGCGACAGGAAATGATCCTGTAGCAGCGTCTGCAGTTGCCGGTTGGTCTTCTTGTGCTGTACCTGCTCCGTGTACCAGCGCCACAGCTTGAGCCAGCCGATGAAGTCGGAGCGGTCATCCTGAAACAGTTTGTGCTTTTCGTCGGCCGCCTGCGCGCGCTCCATCGGGCGGTCGCGTGGATCCTGCACCGACAGCGCGCTGGCGATGATCAACACTTCATTGACGCAGCGCTGCTGCTCGGCGGCCAGCAACATGCGGGCGATGCGTGGGTCAAGCGGCAGTTTCGCCAGTTTCTTGCCGATCCCGGTGAGTTGTCCCTGCTCGTCGAGCGCGTGCAGTTCGGCCAGCAACTGATAGCCGTCGCTGACCAGCCGCGAACTCGGGACGTCGATAAAGGGAAATCCCACCACATCGCCCAGACCCAGCGATTTCATGCGCAGGATCACGCCGGCGAGTGACGACCGCAGCAATTCGGGATCGGTGAAGCGCGGGCGATTGCCGAAATCGGCTTCGTCGTAGAGGCGGATGCAGACGCCGTCGGCGACCCGGCCGCAGCGCCCGGCGCGCTGGTTGGCCGACGCCTGCGATACTTTTTCGATAAGTAGCTGCTCGACCTTGTTGCGCGCCGAATAGCGCTTCACCCGCGCGGTGCCGGGGTCGATCACGTAGCGGATGCCTGGCACGGTGAGCGAGGTCTCGGCCACGTTGGTCGCCAGCACGATGCGACGCAAGGCGCGGGTCGGCTTGAAGATCGCGTCCTGTTCGGCGACCGACAGGCGGGAGAACAGCGGCAGGATTTCGGTACCGGGCGGATGATGCTTTCTGAGCGCCTCGGCGGTGTCGCGGATCTCGCGCTCGCCCGGCAGGAACACCAGGATGTCGCCGGGGCCCAGACGCGCCAACTCATCGGTGGCGTCGAGGATGGCGGCGATCTGGTCGGGTGCGTCCTTGTCTTTCTTTTCGCGCTCGGCCCTGGCCGGCGTCGCCGGCTCCTCGCGTTCGCTGCGTTCAATGGGTCGCCAGCGGATTTCCACCGGATAGGTGCGCCCCGACACCTCGATCACCGGTGCGTCGTTGAAATGCTGCGAAAACCGCTCGGCATCGATGGTGGCCGAGGTGATGACCACGCGCAGATCGCTGCGCTTGTCCACCAGCGTTTTCAGGTAGCCGAGCAGGAAGTCGATGTTGAGGCTGCGCTCGTGCGCCTCGTCGATGATGAGGGTGTCGTAGCGACTCAGCAGCGGATCGCCCTGACTTTCGGCCAGCAGGATGCCGTCGGTCATGATCTTGATCGCAGTGTCGTGACGTATGGTGTCGGTGAAGCGCACCTTGTAGCCGACCCGACCGCCCAGTTCGCTCCCCAGCTCCTGTGCAATCCGCGCCGCCACCGAGCGTGCGGCGATGCGGCGCGGCTGGGTGCAGCCGATCAGCTTGCCGGACGGCGCCGCCTCTGATCCAAGCCGTGCCTCCAGACATATTTTTGGAATCTGCGTGGTCTTGCCGGAACCGGTCTCGCCGCACAGGATCAGCACGCGGTTTTGCTGCAACGCGGCGAGGATGTCGTCGCGGCGGGTGGAAACCGGCAGGTCGGGATAGTGGATGGAAATGTTGGCAGTCAAGATTCAAGGCGATCCGCGAAGGACACGAAGAAACGCGAAAAGGACTCGAATGGGTTTTGCTTCGCGTCCCTTCGCGCTCTTCGCGGATAAAAAGGGTTTACTTGTTCTGGACGTATCTGGCGTCATCGAAGGTTTCCAGCCAGGCAGGACGATAGACCGCCATCATCGTCACCAGCATGCCGGTCGTGAATGCCTCCGCCCAGCTCAGCAACACCGTGGCATACGGCGTGTATTGCGCCAACAGGTAATCGAGCGGATACACGCCGGCCAGCGCCATCAGCGCCGTCATCGCCACGCCCACCATGGCCACCGACAGCGCGGCACCGAAAAAGCCGTTTCCCAGCACATAGATAAAAAAGTGATTCGGCAGGCGACGCTCGAGAAAACGGTAGACATTCCAGCTCACGGCCGCAGGCAACGCCGCCATCAGCAATGCATCCACACCCACTCCCGCCCAGCTGCCATGCCCGAACGCCACATTCGCCAGCAGGACCAGCACGCCGGAGAAAGTGGCGCGCCAGAAACCGAACATCAGCGTCAGCGTTGCCAGGCCGTACAGGTGGAATGCCAGTCCTGGCCTCACCCCTGCACGAATCTGCCACAGCATCAGCACGGCCACCGTGGCACCGAGGAACAGATTCATTTTTGACGGTTCGGCCAGCTTGCGCCAGTCACCCGACATCAGCCAGCGCCAGGCCAGAAACGCCAATCCCAGCCAGCCAGCCAGATAAAAGGATTCGGGCAACAGTGATGCGGACAGGCCCAGCGCGTTAAAATTCATGATCGCGATTTTACGCGATGCGCCTGTCCGCATCACGGTTGCCCGAACTCTTACTTTGATGAGTGCAAATCATGTCCACACCTTCCTCTTCCGGCGCCCGGCTTAACGACGACGAGATCGATTTGCTGGCCGATCTGGTCGACCTCATCGACGAGCGCACCGACGTTCCTGTCTCGCTGGAAGGTCTGGACGGTTTCGCCACCGCGCTGGCCTGTGGCCCGCGAGCCATTTCGCCCGAAGACTATTTTCCGGTGCTGCTCGACCGCAGTGACGGTCTGGATGCGGTATTCGAGGATGCAGCCGATACCGCGCAATTTCTCATGCTGTTCGAGCGCCGTCGCAACGAGATCGACCGCGCACTCGCCGCACCGATCGAAGACCTCACCGACCCCAGGGCGCTGTCGCCGCTGATCATGGACTGGCACGGCCTGCTGGCCGACCTGCCGCCCACCGATGCAGAACGCTTGAAAGCGGCTGGCATCCCGCCCTATGCACAGTTGTGGGCGTCCGGTTTTCTGCTGGTTGTGGAACACTGGGAAGACGACTGGAACCTGCCTGCAGACAGCAAGGACGAAGCCTTCGTCGACGCGGCGCTCGACCCGTTCTATATTCTGGCCACGCCACTCGACGAACTCACCCCGGAAGAGCGCGCCATCCGTCGCGAAGATCATGTCGCCCTTGCCATCTGGGGTGCCTACGAACTGCGCGAATTCTGGCGCGACCGCAACCAGGGTGTGCGCCGCTGAATTTTTATAACGTGAATCCTGGATCCTGAAACCGCAATGAAGCTCGTCCTGTTCGATCTCGACAACACCCTGCTCGCCGGCGACTCCGACTACGAATGGGGACAGTTCCTCATCGCCAGGGGCGTGGTCGACGGCCCTCACTATGAAGCCAAGAACAAGGCGTTCTATGAGGACTACAAGGCCGGCCGGCTGGATATCTATGCCTTTCTCGCCTTTGCCCTGCATCCGCTTGCCACCCATACACGCGAACAGCTCGACGCCTGGCATGCGGAATACATGGAGACGCGGATCCGCCCGATGATCCCCCAGGCTGCACGCGACCTGGTCAACAAGCATCAGGCGTCTGCCGATCTGGTCGCCGTCATCACCGCCACCAACAGTTTCGTCACCGGCCCGATCGCGAAGGAATTCGGCATCCCGCACCTGATTGCCACCGACCCGGAAGAAATCGATGGGCGCTTCACCGGCGAAGTCGCCGGCACACCGTGTTTCCGCGAAGGCAAGGTCATCCGGCTTGAACAGTTTCTCGAGGCCCACGGCACCCGGCTGGATTGCCTCGATACCAGCTGGTTCTACAGCGACTCGCACAACGACCTGCCGCTACTGAAAAAGGTCAGCCACCCGGTCGCCGTCGATCCCGACCCCACGCTGCGCGCGCACGCCCAAGCCAGAAACTGGCCGGTGATCTCGCTGCGCCATCCGTCTGCCGAGGGCCCCAGGCACTCAACGTCATAGGCTAAATACGCAATGAACTTCGTCATCCCGGACCGATCGCCCCCGTCTACCCCGTCGACGCTTGCCGAGAGCGTCGCCCAGCAACGTGACGTCCTCACCAACCTTCTGCGCGAACCCCTGGCGCTGGCGGCGCAGGCATGCAGCCGGGTCTGGCCCAGCCGGGCCGGCCTCAACGCCGCGCTCGCGCATGCGCTCAACGGACTGCCCGCCTGCAAGTATCTGTACGCGCTGGACACCCGTGCCCTGCAGCTCAGCGACAACATCAGCCATGCCGGCCTGATCGAGACGGATTACGGACGCGACCGTGCCGATCGTCCTTACATGAACGAAGCTGTGCCGAATCAGGGATTCCTGCTGTCGCAGGCCTACATCAGCCTGCGCGCCAAGCGACCTTCGCTGACCGCGATCCAGATCGTGCGCGACGACGACGGCCAGGTGCTCGGTTTTGTTGGCGCCGATTTCGACCTGCGCGACCTGCCGATCACCGCCAGGCTCTACAGCGAACCCACCAACTGGCTGCAGATCAAGGGTGACCCGGCGATTCGCGGGACCGTATTCCACCAGACCCGTAGCGACAGCCAGATGGATTTGAATCTTGATACGGTGCTGGGTGTGATGGAGGAGTTGATGACCTACCGCGGCATCTTCCACGGCAAGCTGCATTTTTCCAGCAGCCGCGCCACGATCTGGCTGGTTGACGACCCCTATCACTATCGTCTGCTGGATATCGCTGCGTTGACGGATCCCAACACCTGTCTTAGCTATCCACGCCGCCCCTACCCGGACGATGCTGTCGTGCCCAAGGACAAGATCCGTCCCGTTCTGGACCTCCTGCGCGCGTTGCGCTTCATGGACGAAACCTTCTATCTGCGCGGCGGTTCGCTCAACATCTTCAATGGCATGGTCGGTCTCACCTTCTCGTGCGACGGCTCGCATTACATTCCCTGGAGCGAGTTCCTGAGCAAAGGCTACGATTTCTGGGCCAGCAGTACGCCAGGAATCATCAATCCGCCCAACTGAACCTTGCGTTCCAGACCGCCGCGTCAGCCTGCCGTCGGCGCTTTACCGGAGCGGGGATGCACCCGTATCGTGGCCTGCGCGGCATGATGGCCCCGCATCAGTGACGCCAGCGTCACCTTGTCCAGTTCGTCCAGATAGGCCGCCGTCGCCGATTGCAGCACATCCTTGAGCGCGCATGCGGGCGAATACAGACACGCGCTGCCAGACGGATCGAAGCACTCGGCCATGTGAAAATCGGTCTCGGTATTGCGCACCACCTCGCCGATGACGATGTCGGCCGGTTCGCGGTTCAGGCGCAAGCCCCCATTGCGGCCGCGTACCGTTTCGACCATGCCGGTCAGCCCGAGCTGGTACACCACCTTCATCAGATGATTTTTCGATATTCCGTGCACCTCGGCGATCTCGGATATCGTCACCAGCCTGTCGCGATGACAGGCGAGGTACATCAGTGTGCGCAAAGCGTAGTCGGTGTAGGCAGTCAGTCTCATGGCATCAGCACCCTGTAAATAAATGAATCCGCTATTGACGGGGTCATCCGCAACAAATCATGTAGACATTATATAGGTTTAAGCCTGTCTGCCCGACGGTCCCTGTGTTGCGCCAGCGCATCATATAAGTAGATTCTAAGATATTTTTATTTGCATGCTTTAATGATGTATGTAATATACATCTTTATAAATTTCAGCAGTTGTTTTGCAGCCCTTTTGTCAGAAAGGAAATTCGACATGCACGCCACACGCAAGCTCTGGACTTGGCTGGCCATCATCTGTGCGCTGTCTTTTGCAGCACTCGGTTGGGTCGGTACGGAGATCTACCTCAAGGCCCCGCCCATCCCGCAAAAAGTCGTCAGCACCAGCGGCGAACTGCTCTACACCGCCGACCAGATTCAGCAGGGTCAGCAGGCCTGGCTGGCAGCCGGCGGCCAGCAAATGGGTACCGTCTGGGGGCACGGCAGCTATCTGGCCCCGGACTGGTCGGCTGACTGGCTGCATCGCGAAGCGCTGGCCCTGCGGGAAATATGGGCCCAGCGGAATTACGGGATGCCTTTCGCGCAATTGAGCGTGGGTCAGCAGGGGCAGTTGAACGGCTTGCTGAAAGCTGAAATGCGGCACAACGCATACAAGAGCACCGACGCCACGCTCACCGTATCCGAGGACCGGGCTGAGGCAATACGCGAGGTGGCCTCGCATTACAGCGGCCTGTTCGGCGATGAAAAAACGCTGGACACCCTGCGCAGCCAGTACGCCATGGCGACCGATTCGCTACCCGATCCAGGCGACCGGCAGGCGCTGACCGCCTTCTTTTTCTGGTCGTCCTGGGCCGCCACAACCGACCGCCCCGGCGAAACCGACGTAAGCTACACCAGCAACTGGCCGCACGAGCCGCTGGTTGACAATACCCCCACTGCGGGAACCGGCATCTGGTCGATTGCCAGCGTGATCCTGATGCTCGGGGCGATTGCCGGCATGATCTTTTTCCATGGCCGGCACCAGGAAGAGAACGATCCGGTCCCGCCCAAGAACGATCCGCTGTTCGACATGAAGCCGACGCCCTCGATGAAGGCGACCCGGAAATATTTCTACGTGGTGATCGGCCTGATTCTTGCCCAGGTGGGCATGGGCGTCCTCACGGCGCACTATGCGGTCGAAGGCAACAGCTTCTTCGGCATCCCGCTGGGCGAGATCCTGCCCTTCACGGTCAGCCGAACCATCCATACCCAGTTTGCGGTCCTGTGGATCGCGACCGCCTGGCTCGCCACCGGCCTGTACATCGCACCCGCCATCTCCGGACATGAGCCGAAGTACCAGAAACTGGGCGTGAATGTGCTTTTCTATGCGCTCCTGTTCATCGTGGTGGGGTCCACCGTCTCGGGCTGGATCGGTTCGCTGGATCATCCTGGGTCCAGCTTCAGCTTCTGGATCGGCAATCAGGGGCTGGAATTCACCAGCATGGGCCGCTTCTGGCAAATCCTGCTGTTCATCGGCTTGCTGTTCTGGGCGCTTCTACTTGGCCGCGGTCTCTGGCCGGCACTGAAAAAGCCGTCGGAAAGCCGCGGGCTGATCGCGATGGTCTTCCTGTCCGCGGTGTGTATCGGCGGCTTCTATTCCACCTCGCTGACCTGGGGGCCGCACACCCACTATTCGATGATCGAGTACTGGCGCTGGTGGCTGGTCCACCTGTGGGTCGAAGGCTTCTTCGAAGTGTTCGCCACTGCCGTCATCGCCCTGCTGTTCACACGTCTCGGCCTGATCCGTGCCGCGACCGCCAACAGCGCGATCGTGCTGGAGACCATCGTGTTCCTGTTCGGCGGCATCCTGGGCACGCTGCATCACCTGTATTTCACCGGCACGCCGACCCACGTGATCGCAATCGGCGCCATGTTCTCGGCGCTGGAAGTGGTCCCGCTCGCCATGATCGGTGTCGAGGCCTACCGCAACTACAAGCGCCTGCAATGCGCACCCTGGGTCCAGGCCTACAAATGGGCGATCCTGAGCTTCATCGCGGTGGGCTTCTGGAACGTGGTCGGCGCCGGGCTGCTGGGCTTTTCCGTCAATACACCCATCGCGCTGTACTACATGCAGGGCATGAACCTGACGGCCGCACACGGCCATGCCGCCCTGTTCGGCGTGTATGGCATGCTCGGCATCGGCCTCATGCTGTTCTGCCTGCGCGGCCTGACCGACCGTCATGCATGGTCTGACGCACTGTTGAAGCCCATGTTCTGGTCGCTCAACATTGGTCTCGCCATGATGGTGTTCATGTCGCTGGTACCCGCCGGGCTGTATCAGGCATGGGCCAGCATCACCCAGGGCGTCTGGTATGCCCGCTCCGCGGAAGTGGTGCATTCGACGCTGATGGAGACCTTTGTCTGGCTGCGTGTACCGGGTGACATCGTGTTTTCGGTTGGCGTGCTGTTTCTGGCGTTGTTCGCCTTCCGGCTGATGACTGCCGGAAAACGTGCCCGGCCCGCCATCGCCGGCGTGGTGCAGCCGTACGAAACGTGAGCGGCTGATGGAACGGCCTGTGCATGGCAGGTGCGGCGCAACCCGTCCGGGGCACGAAGTGTCCGGGCGGGTCGAGCCGCTTCTGCCATCCGCATCACGCCAACGGCAGGCGCTTTGGGCTGTCTTATATACAATTAATGGTTCCAGGGTTGAATCCCTCGCCTCCCGCGGCGGATAATGCGGCATTACGTCGGGCTGCCTGCTTTGGAAACCTACATCCTCATCCTCATCTCCACGGTGTTCGTCAACAACATCGTGATGGCCAAGATTCTCGGCCTGTGCCCCTTCATGGGCGTATCGAAGAAACTGGAAGCGGCGATCGGCATGGGACTGGCGACGACTTTCGTGCTGACGCTGGCCTCGGGCGCCAGCTACCTGGTCAACGAATACCTGCTCGGTCCCGACCTGTTCTACCTGCGCACGCTGTCGTTCATCGTGGTGATCGCCGGAATCGTGCAATTCACCGAGATGTTCATCCACAAGAGCAGTCCGGTGCTGTACCAGGTGCTGGGAATCTATCTGCCGCTGATCACCACCAACTGCGCGGTGCTGGGAATCCCCCTGCTCAACGTGCAGGCGAACCATAACTTTGTCGAATCGCTGTTCTTCGGCGCCGGCGGCGCGATCGGCTTCACCCTGGTGCTGATCCTGTTCGCCGGCATCCGCGAACGGCTCGAAACCTGCGACGTCCCGTCCCCGTTCAAGGGTTCCAGTATCGCGATGATCACCGCCGGGCTGATGTCACTCGCTTTCATGGGTTTCTCGGGTCTGGTCAAATAATGCTGGCGGCGATCGGGGTGATGGCCCTTCTGGCCGTGGCGATCGGCCTGGTGCTCGGCTGGTCGGCCATCCGCTTCAAGGTGGAAGGCAACCCGCTGGCGGAAAAGGTCGACGCCATCCTGCCGCAGACGCAGTGCGGCCAGTGCGGCTTCCTCGGCTGCCGGCCCTATGCCGAGGCGATCGCCCGGGGCGAGGCCGACATCAACCTCTGCCCGCCGGGGGGCGAGGAGGGGATCAAGAAGCTGGCCGATCTGCTGGGGATCGAGCCCAAGCCGCTCGACGAAGCCCGTGGCGCCCCCAAGCCAAAATCGGTGGCCTTCATCGACGAGCAGGCCTGCATCGGCTGTACCCTGTGCATCCAGGCCTGCCCGGTCGATGCCATCTCCGGTGCGGCCAAGCAGATGCACACGATCATCGCCGCCGAATGCACCGGGTGCGAGTTGTGCGTGGCGCCGTGCCCGGTCGACTGCATCACGATGGTGCCGATCGCCGAAGACCTGCCGCACTGGAAATGGAAGCATCCGGTGGTGATGATGAAGCAGGCTGCCAGAACGGAGAAAGCATGAGTCGCGAACTGTTCAGGTTCAAGGGCGGCGTGCATCCCCCCGAACACAAGGCGGAATCGACTTCGCGCCCCATCCATGACGCCCCGCTGCCGAAGAAACTGGTCATTCCCTTGCGTCAGCATATCGGCAACCCGGCCAAACCTGTGGTTGAAGTCGGTGAGCGGGTGCTGAAGGGCCAGATGATCGCCGCCGCCGACGGCTATATTTCGACGGCGGTCCATGCCTCCAGTTCGGGCACGGTCACGGCCATCGACCTGCAACCGGTTCCGCATATCTCCGGCCTGCCCGATTTGTGCATCACGATCGAGACCGATGGCCGCGACGAATGGATCGCGCATGGCCCGCTCGACTACCAGGCGATGGCGCCCACCGATCTGCGCATGCAGTTGCGCGACCTGGGACTGGCCGGCCTCGGCGGCGCGGTGTTTCCCAGCGCGGTCAAGCTCGATCCCGGCGCATCCCACGCCTGCCCCACGCTCATCATCAACGGCGCCGAATGCGAGCCGTGGATCACCTGCGACGACATGCTGATGCGCGCGCATGCCGACGAAATCCTGCAGGGCGTGGCGATCATGCGCCACCTGCTGGGCAGCACCGAAATTCTCGTCGGCATCGAGGACAACAAGCCCGAGGCGCTGGATTCAATGCGCTCCGCTGCCGCGAAGCTGGATTTCGCGGTGGAGGTGGTAGCGGTGCCGACGCACTACCCGGGCGGCGGCGCCAAGCAGATGATCCAGGTGCTCACCGGCAGGCAGGTCCCGTCCGGCAAGCTGTCGACCGACATCGGCATCCAGGTCTTCAACGTCGGCACGGCGCATGCGCTGGCGCGTGCGATACACCGTGGCGAACCGCTGATCTCGCGCCTGGTCACCGTCACCGGCCACGTATTGCGCCCGCAGAACTTCGAGGTGCTGATCGGCACCCCGATGCATACGCTGATCGCCCTGGCAGGCGACCGCGACGGCGCCACCGGCGTATTGATGGGCGGGCCGATGATGGGCGTGCCGGTGCCGGATGTGGACGTGCCGGTGGTCAAGGCCACCAACTGCATCCTGGTCAAATCGGCGGAACTGTTTCCACCCCTGCCGGGTGCCATGCCATGCATCCGCTGCACCCGCTGCGCCGACGCCTGCCCGGCCGAACTCCAGCCGCAGGAACTGTTCCGCTTCGCCAAGGCCGGCGACTTCGGCCGCGCGCAGGAATACCACCTGTTCGACTGCATCGAATGCGGCGCCTGCAGCTACGTCTGCCCCAGCCATATCCCGCTGGTCGACTTCTATCGCTACGCCAAGAGCGAGATCTGGGCGCGCGAGAAGGACAAGCGCGCTGCCGACCTGGCGCGCGAGCGCCACGCGTTCCGCCAGTTCCGGCAGGAGCGCGAGAAAAAGGAAAAAGCCGAGAAACTGGCGGCCAAGGCCCAGGCCGCACGGGTACAGGCTGCGCTGGATCAATCGCGACGCACCGAACTCGCGGCCACCCCGGCCGCCGAAGACGCTGCGGTCAGCGAAGCCGACGCCAGGAAAGCGCTGATCGCCGCTGCGCTGGCACGCGCGCAGGCAAAAAAATCCGACACTGCACCCAGAAACGTCGAGCAACTGACCCCCGAGCAACAGCACCAGATCGAGGAGATCGAGGCACGCCGGGCCAAAATCCGTGAGCTGGCACGTAACCCGCTGGAATCCAACGAGAAGACCTCCTGATGCCCTCTCCCTTCATTATTGACCGCTCCAGCGTCACCCAGGTCATGGCCTGGGTGCTGGCGGCTCTGCTGCCCGGCATCGTCACCTACGTCTGGCTGTTCGGACCGGGCATTCTCGTCACGCTGTCGCTCGCCACCGTCACCGCGCTGGTCGCCGAAGCGGCCATGCTGAAGGCGCGCGGCTATGCGGTCAAGCCCTTCCTCGCCGATTTGAGCGCCATCGTCACCGCCTGGCTGCTGGCGCTGTCGCTGCCCTCTCTGGCGCCGTGGTGGCTGATCGTCACCGGCACGCTGTTCGCCATCGTGGTGGCCAAGCATCTGTATGGCGGGCTGGGGCAGAACATTTTCAACCCGGCCATGGTCGGCTACGCCGTGCTGATCGTGTCGTTCCCGGTGCAGATGACGCAATGGGCCGGGCCGAACGAACTGGCTACCGTGCATCTCACGCTGGCGCAAAGCGCGGCGGTCATTTTCGGCGGCGACATGCCCCGGACCACGCTCGATGCGGTCACCATGGCCACCCCGCTGGATGCGCTGCGAACCGGGCTGCTGCAGCAACTGACCGTCGACGAGGTGATGAAGCATCCAATTTTCGGCCATTACGGCGGCGTGGGATTTGAGTGGCTGGCAGGCGCCTTCCTGCTGGGCGGCTTGCTGCTATGGGCCTTGCGCATCATCGGCTGGCAGGTGCCGCTGGCGTTTCTGGCCGGGATCTGGCTCACCGCCGGCTTCCTGCACTTCTTCGACGCCGGCCGCTTCGGTCCGCCCTGGTTTCACCTGTTTGCACCGTCGGTCATGCTGGGTGCCTTCTTCATCGCCACCGACCCGGTATCGGGCGCCACCACCCCGCGCGGCAAACTGATCTTTGGCCTCGGCGCCGGATTTCTCACCATGGCCATCCGTACCTGGGGCGGCTTCCCGGACGGTGTGGCTTTCGCCATTCTGCTGATGAACCTGTGCGTGCCGCTGATCGACCAGTACACCCAGCCGCCCATCTATGGCGGCACCGGCAAGAGATCGCGCACATGAGCATGCCGGACGCCCTCCGCAACGCGCTGCGCACCGGAACGGTTCTGCTGCTGTTTGCGCTCGTCGGTACAGCCGTCCTGGCCTTCACCCACGATCGGGCCAGCCCGACCATCGTCCACAACCAGAATATCGAGAAAATCGCGCTCATCAACCAGGTGTTGCCCACTTCGCTCTATGACAACGACCTGCTGGCCAGCCAGCAAAACCTGCCGCCGGACGATCTCCTGGGCACGCGCCAGCCCTCCGCCCTGTGGATCGCCCGCCGCGGCAAGCAGGTCACCGCCGTGGTGCTGGAAGCCATCGCCCCGGACGGTTATGCTGGCGATATCGCGCTGCTGATCGGCATCGACATCAACGGCACCGTGACCGGCGTACGTGTCACCTCGGATCGCGAAACGCCGGGCCTGGGCGATTACATCGAACGCACCAGGAGCGACTGGGTCGAGCAGTTTGTCGGCAAGTCCCTGACCGACCCGGAGCCCAAGCACTGGAAAGTTGCCAAGGACGGCGGCGCGTTCGATGCGCGCGCCGGCGCCACCATCACGCCGCGCGCGGTGGTCAAGGCCATCCGCGGCGCACTTGATTATTTCACGCGACACCGCGCCGCATTCGTCGCGGCCCCTGCTGCCGAGGAGAACGCCCCATGATGACTTTGAATGAATTCCGCAGCCTGTTCCAGAATGGCCTGGTCAAGCAGAACACCGGCCTGGTGCAACTGCTCGGCCTGTGTCCGTTGCTGGCGATCAGCACCAACATCGTCAATGCGCTGTCGCTGGGGCTGGCGACCATGCTGGTAATGGCCGCCTCGAGCGGCACGGTATCCGGCGTGCGCCATTTCGTGCCGCACGAAATACGCATTCCGGTATTCGTCCTCATCATCGCCGCGCTGGTCACCGTGATCGATTTGTCTATGAATGCATTCGTGCACCCGCTCTATCTGGTGCTGGGGATTTTCATTCCGCTCATCACCACCAACTGCATCGTGCTGGCGCGTGCCGATGCTTTCGCCTCCAAGAATCGTCCGCTGGATAGCGTGGTCGACGCCATTGCCATGGGGCTGGGCCTGACAACGGTGCTGGTCACGCTGGGGGCGATCCGCGAACTCGCCGGTCAGGGCACGCTGTTCTCTGGTATCGACCTGGTGTTCGGCGAAGCGGCGAAAAGCTATGTGCTGCATGTACTGCCCAACTACCAGGGCTTCCTGCTGGCGATTCTTCCACCAGGCGCCTTCATTGCACTGGGACTGCTGATCGCCGCGCATAACTGGAACAAGGCGCGCGCCAACCAGCGCATCCGCATCGCGGTGCCGATGGCGGCATGAAGCCGCCGTTGAAAAAACGCGTTCCCAAACCGCGTAATCCCTTTGTTGCGCTGGCGCTGGTCCGCAAGGCGGGTGAGCATGAAAAATCGGTGCGTTCCCGACGGCAGGCCGACAAACAGGCGCTGAAGAAACGCCTGGAAGAATCGTGACCCCGCCACGATGAACGCAGGCAAGCGCTACGAAATCTTCCGCCGTCTGCGTGCCGCCAACCCGCACCCCACCACCGAACTCGACTACGCAACACCGTTCGAACTGCTGGTGGCGGTGGTGCTGTCGGCCCAGGCGACCGACAAGGGGGTGAACCTGGCGACACGCAAGCTGTTTCCCGTGGCCAACACACCGGCAGCGATCCTGGCGTTGGGAGAGGCCGGTCTCGCCGAAGCCATCAAGACCATCGGGCTCTACAAAAGCAAGGCCCGCCACCTGATCGCCGCCTGCCGGATGCTGGTCGAGCAGCACGATAGCCGGGTCCCGGCCGAACGCGCCGCGCTCGAAGCGCTGCCCGGCGTAGGACGCAAGACGGCAAACGTCATCCTCAACACGGCTTTCGGCCAGCCGACCATGGCGGTCGACACCCACATCTTCCGCGTCGCCAACCGCACCGGCCTGGCGCCCGGCAAGACGGTGCTGGAGGTGGAGAAAAAGCTGCTCAAGGTCATTCCCGCGGAATTCCGCATCGATGCGCACCACTGGCTGATCCTGCACGGGCGCTATGTGTGTCAGGCGCGCAAGCCGAAATGCGGCGAATGCCTCATCGCGGATCTGTGCGAATACAAGGGCAAGCTGCTTGCGCCGACCCCGACCGGGACACGCACCGGCTGATGTTCAATCCCAGCCGCGATCAGGTCCGCCAGTTCTTCTTTGCTGTATGGGCGAAATATCAGGCCGGTCAGCCGCTGGCGGGCGCCGAGCAGCCAGCGCTCGAGGTCGTGCTGGCCCACCCCGAATACCACGCCCTGCTCGACCAGCCCGACCGCTATCAGGATCGCGATTACCTGCCGGAATCCGGCGAAACCAACCCTTTCCTGCACCTTTCCATGCATCTGGCGATCGCCGAGCAGTTGTCGGTCGACCAGCCGCCGGGCATTCGTGAACGCTACGCGCGGCTGCTCAAGCGGGCTGGCAACGTCATGGACGCGCAGCATGGCGCCATGGACTGCCTGGGAGAAATGATCTGGCAGGTGCAGCGACATCAGACGGCATTCGACTCGGCGGCCTATCTGGACTGCCTCGATCGCAAGCTCGGCGGCGTCTGAACGGCCCCGGTCGCCAGGATCGAATCCGCCCGAGCGGCCTTCATTTTGTCGAAATCCTGTCGTTATTCCTGTTGATAGTCTGACGCTACCAAGAAATGATCGGGTGCTTCACCGGGTCCGACTCGACGTTTTGATTCGCGGCTGCCCTGCAAACCGGGCCGTCGTTCACGTTTGCTTCGCCACGAATGAATGATGATACAGACTGAACAACTGAAACTCAGCAGCCAGCTACCCTCGCCTCGCGGGGTCGCGCTGGCGATACTCGAGTTATCCAGGCGCGAGAATGCGACGCTGGGTGAAATTGCACGCGTCGTGCAGACCGACCCGGCATTGTCCGGGCGGCTGATCAAACTGTCCAATACCGCTTCGCACGTTGCACGACCGGTCGTATCGATCCAGGAAGCCGTCGTCCGCCAGGGCATGGCAACGGTGCGCCACCTGGCATTGGGTTTCTCGCTGGTCGACCAGTACCGCGACGGCGCCTGCGAGGCATTCGACTACACGGGATACTGGTCGCATTCGCTGCTGATGGCGCTATGCATGCAGGCTCTGGGAACCCGGGTGCATGTGGCCGCCGCGGACGAACTGTTCGTCTGCGGCCTGCTGGCACAGGTGGGAAAGCTGGCGCTGGCGACGGCCTATCCCGACGAATACAACGCGGTCCTGCTGGCCTGGCAGACCGATCCCAGGCAAACGCTCATCACCCACGAGCGGTCCCGCCTGGAAACCGACCATGTCGAAATGGGCACCGTTCTGATGACCGACTGGGGCATGCCCAGGACCTTCACCGAGCCGCTTATCCACTACGAAGAAGCGGATCATCCAGGCTTCCCGCATGATTCGCGCGCCCATAGCCTGATACTGATGCTGCGTCTGTCGCACCGGCTGGCCGACTTGGGGCAGGTCGATGCCAGCGCGCGTCCCGACCTGCTGAAGGAATGGATGGCGCAGGCCGTTGAACTCGACATTTCTCCGGAAGCGGCCGGCAGCTTCATCGACGACGTCATACACCACTGGCGGGAATGGAGCGAGCTGCTGAAAATCCCGGCTGTCGCGCTGCCGTCGTTCGCCGAGATCTGCCACGGCCACCACGTGGCCGACAGTCAGGGGCATGACGGCGACATGACGGACCCCGAGATGCCGCTGCGCATCGTGGTGGCGGATCGCGATGCCGCCCGCCGCCGCCACATCATGGCCTTGCTGGTCGAGAACAGCGAACATACGGTTTATCCGGCCGAGAACGGCAATATTGCGCTGGCCCTGGCGATGGAAGTGCTGCCCCATGTCATCGTCGCGCATTACGACCTGCCCCTGCTCGACGGTCTGGAATTGTGCCAGGCCCTGCGCGCCACCGAGGAAGGGCGGCGCATGCACATTCTGATGACGTCCGATGAGCACAACGAAGAGCAGTTGAGCCGTGCCTATGAGGCCGATTCCGATGGCTATCTGCCCGGCAACCTCAGCGCCAAGGGCCTGCACACCCGCCTGCGCGCCGTCCAGCGCACGATCCATCTGCAAACCGCTTGGGAAAAGGACCGCGCGCAGCTGCGCCAGATCGTGGCGGAACTGGCGGTGGCCAACCGGCGTCTGGCCAATGCCGCCCTGACCGACCCGCTGACCGGGCTGCCGAACCGCCGCTCGGCCATGGACCAGCTCGAACAGGTGTGGAGCGCCACCACGCGCTCCGGCCAGCCGATTGCCGTCATGGTGATCGATATCGACCATTTCAAGCACATCAACGACACCTACGGCCACGCCGCCGGGGATCAGGTATTGCGCGAAGCCGCCATCACGCTGCGCGCCTCGGCACGCCGCGAGGACAGCGTCTGCCGTATCGGCGGCGAAGAGTTCCTGGTCATTTGCCCCAACACCGATCTCGGCGCCGCGCTGCAATCGGCCGAACGTCTGCGTGCGAACCTGAGTAGCAAAAAAATCGTCATCGGGAACACGGAAAGAACCCTCACCGTCAGCATCGGCGTGGCCACACGAGAATCCGTTACCGCCGACATCGATGCGCTGGTAAGTGCCGCCGACCAGGCGCTCTATAGCGCCAAGGAGGCGGGACGCAACAAGGTTTGTACCGGCAGCGTGGTCTGTTCCATCGAGACGTCCCCGCTATAGCGCACGCGATATCTTGCGCAGGGCGTCGTCCTCTGGGTGCGGCGCGCTGCGGAACCCGAGAGCTTCCACCAGTTTCAGCATGGCGCGGTTGGTTTTCAGTACTTCGCCCTCCATCGTCTTCAGGCCGATGCCGCGCGCCACATCCATCAGTACATCCATGAGCTTGTGGCCGATTCCCTGCTTCTGCCAGCGATCGTCCACCACCAGGGCGAATTCGCACGATTCGCCCCCCGAGTTGATGGCGTAGCGCGCCACGCCCAGTTCGACTTCCCTGCCGTCGATCTCGGTCAGCGCCAGCAACGCCATTTCACGCGCGTAGTCGATCTGGGTCAGGTGGGCCAGCGACGCGGAAGAAAGCTCGCTCACCGTATCCATGAAGCGGAAATACTTGGTTTCCTCGGACAGGCTGCGCACGAAATTCTGGGTCAGTTCGGCATCTTCCGGGCGAATCGGGCGGATCAGCACGTCGTGGCCGCTGGGCAATTGCCAGTGCGTCACCAGATGCGCCGGATACGGGTGAATCGCCATGTGGCCGTAGCGGTCGGCGGTCGGCACGCGCGGCGCGATGACGATGCGCGCATCCAGCGCCAGCGCGCCGTGCTCGTCCACCAGCAGGGGATTGATGTCCATTTCCGCCAGCCAGGGCAGTTCGCAGATCATTTCCGACAGGCGCAACAATACGTTTTCCAGCGCATCCATGTTGGCCGGCGGCCGGTTGCGGAATGCACCCAGCAGGGTGGCGACGCGGGTGCGCCGGATCACGTCCTGCGCCAGATAGCGGTTGAGCGGCGGCAGGGTCACGGCGCGGTCCTGCAGCGCCTCGACATCGACACCACCGGCGCCGAACACGATCACCGGCCCCAGCACCGGGTCCGATATCATGCCCAGCAGTACTTCGCGCGCATGCGGACGGACCACCATGGGCTCGACGACGATACCGTCCAGCGTGGCATCGGGGCGCAATCGCTGCACATCGGCCAGCATCTCGCCGAACGCGGCGCGCACCGCCTGGCCACTTGGCAGTCCCAGCCGCACGCCGTTGACGTCGGACTTGTGGGTGATATCCGGCGAATTAATTTTCATCACCACCGGGAAGCCGATCTGTTGCGCCATCAGCATCGCTTCCATGGCACTGCGTGCGATCAGGGTGGCCGCGATCGGGATGCGGAAAGCCGCCAGCAACGCCTTCGACTCCACCTCGTTCAACAGGTGCCGGCCGTGCGCCAGCGCGCTCTCGACGATCAGGCGCGCGCCCTCCACATCCGGCTCGGCCTGCTGCGACAGCGGTCCGGGCGTCTGCGCCAGCTGACGCTGGTTTTCGTAAAAGGCGGACAGAAAGGAGAACACCTCGACCGCCGGTTCCGGCGTGGTGAAGTAGGGAATGCCGGCCTCTTTGAACAGACGACGCCCCTGGTATACCTGCCCCTCGCCCATCCAGCAGGTCAGCACCGGCTTGCTCGACGTTTTCGCGACGTCGATCACCGCTTGCGCCGCTTCGGTCGGCCGCGTCATCGCCTGCGGCGTCAGCATCGCCAGCACGCCGTCGACGTTATCGTCGGCGAGGCAGGCCGCCACGGCCGCGCGGTAGCGCTCGGCGGTGGCGTCGCCGATGATGTCGAGCGGGTTGGCTTGCGACCAGTTGGCCGGCAGCACCGCATTGAGCGCCGCGATCGTCACTGGCGACAGCTCGGCCATGCGCACGCCCAGGTCCACCGCAAGATCGGTCGCCATGACGCCGGGGCCGCCGCCGTTGGTGACGATGGCCAGCCGGTTGCCGCTGGGCCTGATGTAGGTGGACAGGGCGCGTGCCGAGGCGAACAGCTGCAGGATGGTATTGACCCGCACCACGCCGGCACGCCGCACCAGCGCGTCGAACACCGCGTCCGATCCCACCAGCGCGCCGGTGTGCGACATCGCTGCCTTGGCACCTGTCGCGTGGCGCCCCACCTTGACCATGACGACGGGCTTGAAACGGGCGGTCGCGCGCAGCGCACTCATGAAGCGGCGCGCATCGCGGATGCCCTCGATATAGAGCAGGATGCCGCGGGTCTCGGTGTCGACGGCGAGGTAATCGAGAATCTCGCCGAAATCCAGATCGGCCGACGCGCCGGTGGAGATCACGCTGGAAAAGCCGATGCCGTTGGTTTCCGCCCAGTCCAGCATGGCGGTGCAGATCGCGCCGGACTGCGATACCAGCGCAAGGCCGCCGGACTGGGTGACGCCCTGGCTGAACGTGGCATTCAGGCCGATGGCCGGCCGCTGGATGCCCAGGCAGTTGGGACCGATGAAGCGGATACCGTATTGTCGGGCTGTCGCTACCAGAGCGTCCTCCAGCGCCACGCCCTGCTTGCCCACTTCGCGAAATCCGGCGGACAGCACGATGGCATGGCGGATTCCGCGCTGCCCGCAGGCTTCCATGATCGGGATCACGGTCGGGGCCGGGGTGGCGATCAGTGCCAGTTCCGGTACCGCCGGCAATTCATCGGCCGACGCGTAGCAGCGTTCGCCGAATACCGTTGCATGCTTGGGATTGACCGGATAGACCTCGCCCTGGTAACCGGCATG
>CAYVOR010000038.1:0-23602 GCA_964452995.1 uncultured Thiobacillus sp. | reverse complement strand
CAAGTCGAACGTCATCGACGCGGTGCGCTGGGTGCTCGGCGAATCGTCGGCCAAGAACCTGCGCGGCGAATCGATGCAGGACGTGATCTTCAACGGCTCCGGCACCCGCAAGCCGGCGTCGCGCGCCTCGGTGGAACTGGCGTTCGACAACGAACAGGGACGCGCCGCCGGCCAATGGTCGCAATACGCCGAGATTTCGGTCAAGCGCGTGCTCGACCGCAGCGGCGACTCCACCTATTACATCAACAACATGCGGGTGCGGCGGCGCGACGTCGCCGACCTGTTCCTCGGCACCGGCGTAGGCGCGCGCGCCTACGCCATCATCGAGCAGGGCATGATCACGCGCCTGATCGAAGCCCGACCCGAGGAGTTGCGTGGCTATCTGGAAGAGGCGGCGGGCGTCTCCAAGTACAAGGAGCGCCGCAAGGAAACCGAGTCGCGGCTGAAGGACGCGCGCGCCAACATGAACCGCGTCGAGGACATCCAGCGCGAACTCGGGATCCAGGTCGACAAACTCGCCGCGCAGGCCGAGGTCGCCCAGCACTACCGCAG
The DNA here is from genome assembly GCA_964452995.1 of uncultured Thiobacillus sp. Classification (GTDB taxonomy): domain Bacteria; phylum Pseudomonadota; class Gammaproteobacteria; order Burkholderiales; family Thiobacillaceae; genus Thiobacillus. The sequence goes on along the minus strand of CAYVOR010000038.1, from coordinate 23,050 downwards.
CCTGCAGGCCGATTTGACGTTCTCGCAGCATCGCCTGTGGTACGCGCGCAAGCACGACGCCGCGCAGCAGCGCGCGCGCATCGACAAGGATCTCGGCGACGCGCAGAACCGGCTCGAAGCCGAGACCGCGCGCCTGCGCCACATCGAGTCGACGCTCGAGACCGCACGCCAGACCCAGTTCGCCGGCCAGGACACGCTCAACAGCGTTCAGGCCGCGTACTACCAGGCGCAGTCGGACGTTGCGCGCATTGAGCAGACCATGACGCACCAGAACGCCACCCGCGAACGGCTGACCCGTCAGGTGCAGGATCTGGGTGCACGCGTCGAGGCGCAGCAGATGCGCCACGCCACGACCCGGAACGCCCTTGACGAGGTAACGGTGCAACAGCCCGGCCTCGAAGCCGCGTTGATGGAGGCCGAGGCCGCCGCCCGCCAGGCCACCGACAGCACCTTGCCGGAAAAGGAAGCTGCGCTGCGCGAGGCACAGCAGGGCGTGGGCGAGGCGCAACGCGCCGTATCGCAGCTCGACCAGTCGCGCCAGGTCGACGAAAACAGCCTCGGCCATACCAAACGCCAGCTCGAACAACTGGATGCGCGCCAGCGCCGGCTCGCCCAGGAGCAGGCCCAGCTGCCGCGCCCGGATGCGGCGGGTTTGGCCCAGAAACAGGTCGAGCTCGAGGAACTGGCGCAGACGCTGGCCACGGCGCAGGCCGGGCTCAGGGACGCCGAAACCGCGCTGCCCGAGCTCGATGCCGCCCGCATGCAGCACCAGCGCGACCTCGAGGCCGCACGCAAGGCGCTGCACCAGACCGAGGCCGAGCTCACGGCATTGAAGAAGCTGCAGGAAAGCCTCAAGGCCGACGAGAAGCTGGGTGCCTGGCTGCACCAGCGGGGTCTGGATGCCGCGCCGCGCCTGTGGGAAAAACTGCGCGTCGCCGCGGGCTGGGAAGCGGCGGTCGAAGCTGTGCTGCGCGAACGCCTGCAGGCCGTAGCCGCCGACGCGCCGCCTGACTGGTTTACCAACGCGCCGCCGGCGCGCCTGACCGTCTGGGCCGGACAGGACGTGGCCGCCGCGACCGCACCCGAGCTGCTGGCCAGCAAGATCGCCAGCGACGATGCCATGGCCCACGCCGCGCTCACCGACTGGTTGACGGGCGTGTACTGGGCCGACGATGCGGACGCGGCGAAGAGTCGTTGCGCCAGCCTGCAGGCCGGCGAAACGGTCGTCACGCCGCAAGGCCACCTCTTCACGCGCCACAGCGTCAGCTTCCACGGTCCGCACACGGCAGTCGAAGGTATCCTTGCACGCGGGCGCGAACTCGAACGGCTGACGGCGGACGCCGTCAATCTACGCGCCGAGGTCACCGCGCTTGAAGCGGCCTACGCCGAGGCGCAGCAAGACTACCAGGCGCGCCAGCGCGATATCCAGGCGCTGCGTGCGCAGACCGGGCAGATGCAGAGTCGTCATCACACCGCGCAGATGGAACTGCTGCGCCTGCAGCAGGCGGTGGAACGCGTGCAAAGCCGGGCGACGCAAATCACCCAGGAACTTGAGGAAGTCATCCACCAGCACACGGCGGAGCATGCCACGCTGGAGCTGCTGGAAGCGCGCCTCAAGGATTACCGTGCGCAGGACGAAACCGCCCGTGAGGCGCTCTATGGCGCGCGCCAACGACGCGATCAGGCCGATCGTGCCGTGTTCGAGGCGCGCGAACTGCAGCGCGCGGCCGAACGGCGGCATCAGGAAGCCGGTTTTGCGCTGACCACCTGCAGCAACAAGCTCCGCGAACTCGCCGACACGGCGACGCGCATCGAGCAGGAAATCGCCGACGACGAAACCCGGTTGACGCAGGCGCGCGACGAACTGGCCCGCCTGCCGCCCGACGCACTCGATGTCGAACTGCAGACCGCCCTCGCGAAGCGTACCGAAACCGAAGCCGCGCTGGCGGCCGCGCGCGATGCGCTGGAGGGCCTCACCGCGCAGCTGCGCGGCCACGACGAGACACGACTGGCCTGCGAGCAGGGCCTCGATCCGCTGCGCCGCACCATCGAGCAGTTGAAGCTCAAGGATCAGGAAGCCATGCTGATGCAGTCGCAGTTCGAGCTGCAGCTGCGCGAAGCGGCAGCCGACGAGGCCAGCCTCGAATCGGGCCTGGCCGACAGCCCCAGGCCTTCGCAATTGCAGGCCGATATCACCCGCCTGCAGAACGAGATCGCCGCGCTGGGCGCGGTCAATCTCGCGGCGCTCGACGAACTCACGCAGGCGCAGGAGCGCAGCGAATACCTCGCCGCGCAGTGCGCCGACCTGCTCGAAGCCGTCACCACACTTGAAGACGCGATCCGCCGCATCGACCAGGAATCGCGTACCCGTCTCAAGGAAACCTTCGACGCCGTCAACCGGCACATGGGCGAACTGTTCCCGCAGCTGTTCGGCGGCGGCCAGGCGCGGCTGATCCTGACAGGCGACGAACTGCTCGACGCCGGCGTGCAGGTGTTCGCGCAGCCGCCCGGCAAGAAAAACACCTCGATTCATTTGTTATCCGGCGGCGAGAAAACGCTGACCGCGCTGTCGCTGGTGTTCGCCATGTTCAAGCTCAATCCGGCGCCGTTCTGCCTGCTCGACGAGGTCGACGCCCCGCTCGACGACGCCAACACCGAGCGCTACTGCAACCTGGTCAAGGCGATGTCCGAACACACGCAGTTCCTGTTCATCACCCATAACCGCGTCACCATGGAAATGGCCCAGCATCTGGCCGGCGTTACCATGCAGGAACAGGGTGTATCGCGCATCGTGGCGGTCGACGTGGACGAGGCAGTGGGAATGGTCGAAGCCGCGTGATTTCACGCGCCTCTAGCCGATCGCCACAGCTATCGGCGAAAATAGCGCTTTTGGCGCTTCCTCTATACCTCCATGCTTGATATCCAGCTGCTGCGCAAAGACGCAGCCCTTGTCGCCGAGCGCCTGACTGCGCGCGGTTTTGCTTTCGATACGGCGCGCTTCGAAACATTGGAAGCCGAGCGGAAATCGATCCAGACCCGCACCCAGGAGGCGCAAAGTCGCCGCAATACGCTGTCCAAGCAGATCGGCATGATGAAGGGCAAGGGCGAGGACACCACGGCGATAATGGCCGAAGTGGCCGGGCTCGGCGACGAGCAGAAGCGGCTGGAAACACGCCTGTCCGAGCTGCAGGCCGAGCTCAACGATTTCCTGATGGGCGTGCCCAACCTGCCGCACGAATCGGTCGCGACCGGCAAGGACGAGACCGCCAATGTGGAAGTGAGCCGCTGGGGCACGCCGAAAAACTTCGATTTTCCGGTGCGCGACCACGTCGATTTGGGTGAAGGCCTGGGCCAGCTCGACTTCGCCGCCGCGGTGAAGATCACCGGCAGCCGCTTTTCCGTGATGAAGGGGCCGCTGGCGCGGCTGCACCGCGCGCTCGCGCAGTTCATGCTCGACCTGCACACCTCGGAGCACGGTTACACCGAGATCTACGTGCCGTACCTGGTCAACGCCGACTCGATGCGCGGCACCGGGCAGTTGCCGAAGTTCGAGGAGGATCTGTTCCACGTGCCGCGCTCGGATGCCGACAGGCTGTATCTCATTCCGACCGCCGAAGTCCCGGTGACCAACCTGGTGCGCGACGAGATCGTCGCCGCCGAAACGCTGCCGCTGAAGTTCGTCGCGCATACCCCGTGCTTCCGCTCGGAAGCGGGCTCCTACGGCCGCGACACCCGCGGCATGATCCGTCAGCACCAGTTCGACAAGGTGGAGCTGGTGCAGATGGTGAAGCCGGAGGATTCCTACGCTGCGCTGGAAACGCTGACCGCCCACGCCGAGACGATCCTGCAGAGACTCGGCCTGCCGTACCGCAAGATGGCGCTATGCAGCGGCGACATGGGCTTCTCGTCGGCCAAGACTTATGACCTCGAAGTGTGGCTGCCGGCGCAGAATACCTACCGCGAGATTTCCTCGTGCTCCAATTACGAAGCCTTCCAGGCGCGCCGCATGCAGGCGCGTTTCAAGACGGGGCAGGGCAAGCCGGAACTGCTGCATACGCTGAACGGGTCGGGGCTGGCGGTGGGCCGCACGCTGGTGGCGATCCTGGAGAACTACCAGAATGCCGACGGCAGTGTGACCGTGCCGGAGGTATTGCGCCCATGGATGGGCGGGCTGGCACGATTGACCGCCGCCTGAATGCCCGCCCCGTTGCGGCCGACGATCAGCCGGGCGTGGGCAGGCCGGCTTCGCTGGCTCCCAGATTGAACAGCGGGTTGTACTCGGGCTCCAGCCGCACCAGGATGTCGTAGTAGTTGCGGATGTTCTCGGCAAATATCAGCGCTTCGGCGCCGCGGGCATAACCGTATTTCATCACCTTTGCATATTCGCTGCGGCTCAGATAGGGCAGGGCCGCCTTCACGTCTGCCCAGCTGTCGGGGTTGTCGCCACGCGCCTGCGCGATGCGTCGCGCATCTTCGAGATGTCCCTGTCCCTGGTTGTATGCGGCCAGCGCAAGCCAGGTGCGGTCGGGTTCGGGAATGCGGGCAGGCATCGCATCTCTGAGCATCGCCAGGTAACGTGCGCCACCGAGGATGCTCTGACGGGCATCGAGGCGATTGCTGATACGCATGCGATCGGCCGTTTCGGCGGTCAGCATCATCAAGCCGCGCACGCCGGTCGGCGAAGTGGCGAACGGATCCCACTGCGATTCCTGGTAGCCGATCGCGGCCAGCAGCCGCCAGTCGATGCCGGTAAGCGTCTGGGCTTCCTGGAAATGTCGACGCAAATCCGGCAGGCGCTGCGGGCGGCGCTGCAGGATGCCGAGGATGTCCGAGCTGCCCAGCCGTTTGACGTGGCCGAAATAACGTTCGTAGATACGCTTGATGGTGCCGTCTCGACGCGCCTGCTCGATGAAACGGGCCAATGAATTGCGGAAGGTGTGCGAGCTGCCCTTTGGAAGCGCCCACACGATTTTCTGCGTGCTGGGCAGATCGAAGGCCACGGCCAGTCCGGGATAGAACGTGCGCATCGGATCGAAATCCATGCCGTTGATGACCACCGCGTCGTACTTGCCGGACTGGAGCTGCGCCAGCAGCTCATCCGGCCAGATATTGTCCACGGCAGACCAGGCCAGCTTCGGATATTTGCGTTTCAGATGCATCAGCATGGGGGAATGGCCGGAACCGATGATCAGGGCCAGTTTCTTGCCATACAGCCCGGTGATGTTGCGGGGCGCCCGCTCGCTGGTGCGATAAACGATGTGGACCGGCGTCTCGAATAAAACCGGGCCGGCGATAAGATGACGATCCCGGATCACGGCTTGCGGCAAGGTCGCAGCCGCCAGGTGGATCTGGCGTTTCGTCAGCAGTTCGAACAGGGCCTCGGGCCGGGGCTTTGCCGTCCAGGTAAGTGTCCAGTGCTGCGACTGGCCATAGGCCTGGATCAAATCGTGCTCGAAACCGGCAGCCTCGCCGTTGCGGGCGATATAGTAGGTCGCGGGGCTGTTGCGTACCCCGACGTGCAGCTCCCCACTGCTTTCGGGTGGCGGAATGGGACGACCACAGGCGGCCAGTGCCATCGTCAGTGTCAGTGCAACCAATCCCCCGGGCCATTCCGTTTTTCTTGTGCTGGGCATGCGTCAAGTCTGAATGAACGTGAAATTTTCGTCCAGCATAGCGCCCGACTCGGTTACAATACGCGCCGCCGGAGAGGTGGCAGAGTGGTCGAATGTACCTGACTCGAAATCAGGCGTGAGCGCAAGTTCACCGTGGGTTCGAATCCCACCCTCTCCGCCAACACCCATTAACTTACTGAAAAAAAGTAACAAAATTCAGTAAGTCGTCATACGGGTGGTACAAGGAAGTGGTCCAAGGCTGATGGAGCATTGGACATGCATATCCCCCATATCTGTTCTCCCGCGGTGGAATTTTCCACTTCCGCAGCGCCATCCCTATGCGATTGCGTCCGGTCCTTACCGGTATAACGGAGTTCAGCTGCGCACTCTTTACCAAAGACAAATAAACAGCTCTCACGAAGTCCGCCATGGATGAATTTCGATCGGTAGATATTGATCTGGCACGACACGCCCGCTGTACTGGCACGCTTCCGACCGGGTTCCGAATGGGTTCAGCATGGGATTGGCGCTGCCTTCCAGTTAGGCATCACGGTTGATGATGGTGTCCCGTATTTTTTGTACCTGCCGTTGTGTCTCAAGCGTTCGAATTGATCGTGCAGATTGAACACGCGCGCAGGCCGAAAAATTGAACGGGTGCCCTCGTCCAGGTCACGCGACAGCAACTGGGGTTCTCAGCCCGGAGCCAGGTTGGACTCAGCGGCCGGGCGCTGGCCACGACCCGGGTGTAGCGCGCCGCGGTATGGGAGACGGTTCAGTTTCTGTCTGTCGGCACGGCCGGCGCATCAGACTTCACTGACGGCCACCCTGTGCGATACACCGTTGCGGTCCACACTGTCGATGCGAACCGTGTAGCCCCACAAGCGGGCGACGTGGCGCAGCATTTCCTGCGTCGATTCGCCCAAAGGGCGGCGATCGTGCATGTAGTGACGCAGACTGAGCGAGCGGTCGCCGAAGACATCGACCTCACTGACCTGGATGTTGGGCTCGCGGTTGCCGAGGTTGTATTGCTCGGCCAGCAGCTGGCGGACGGCGCGGTAGCCGGCGTCGTCGTGGATCGCGGCCACTTCCAGCTTGTCATCGGTGTCGTCGTCGACCATGGCGAACAACTTGAAGTCACGGATAAGCTTGGGCGAAAGATATTGCGCGATGAAGCTTTCGTCCTTGAAATTGCGCATCGCGAAGTCCAGCGACGTCACCCAGTCGCTGCCGGCCAGCTCGGGAAACCAGCGACGGTCCTCCCCGGTGGGATGCTCGCAGATCCGGCGCAGGTCGGCGAACATGGCAAAGCCCAGCGCGTAGGGATTCAGTCCGTTATAGAAGCGGCTGTTGTAGGGCGGCTGGTAGACGACGTTGGTGTGCGACTGCAGGAATTCCATCATGAAGCCGTCGGTGAGTTTGCCTTCCTCGTACAGGTGGTTCAGCAGGGTGTAATGCCAGAAAGTGGCCCAGCCCTCGTTCATGACCTGGGTCTGGCGCTGCGGGTAGAAATACTGCGCGATCTTCCTGACGATGCGGACGATCTCGCGCTGCCAGGGTTCCAGCCGCGGCGCATTCTTCTCGATGAAATAAAGCAGGTTCTCCTGAGGCTCGCTGGGGAAGCGGGCCGCGAGTTTTTCCTGTCCGGCCGCCTGCCTGGCCGGCAGGGTACGCCACAGGTCGTTGACCTGAGATTGCAGGTAGGCCTCGCGCTCGGCCTGGCGCAGTTGCTCCTTGGCCATCGAGAGCCGGGCAGGGCGCTTGTAGCGGTCGACGCCGAGGGTCATCAGGGCGTGGCAGGAATCGAGCAGTTCCTCGACCGCTTCCTCGCCATGGCGCTGCTCGCATTCCGCGATGAAATTGCGGGCGAACACCAGATAGTCGAGGATGCCTTCGGCATCGGTCCAGGTGCGGAACAGGTAGTTTCCCTTGAAAAAGGAGTTGTGGCCGTAGGCGGCGTGGGCGATCACCAGTGCCTGCATCGTCATGGTGTTTTCTTCCATGAGGTAGGCGATGCAGGGGCTGGAGTTGATGACGATCTCGTAGGCCAGGCCCATCTGCCCGCGCTTGTAGCCTTTCTGGGTGGCAAGAAACTGCTTGCCGTAGGACCAGTGGTGATAGCCCACCGGCATGCCGACCGAGGAATAGGCGTCGATCATCTGCTCGGAAGTGATGATCTCGATCTGGCTGGGATAAGTATCGAGGCCATAGTGCGCCGCCACCCGGGCGATCTCGCGGTCGTAGGTCTCGAGCAGTTCGAAGCTCCACTCGGAGCCTTCGGACAGGGGCTGGCGCGCCGTGGCTGCCGGCGCCTGCGCGATGCCAGGTTCCAGTTTGGATTCCAGTTCGGGTTCCATCTCAGGGCACCTGCTTTTTGAATAGTTCACGGAAGACCGGATAGATGTCTTCCAGCGTGCGTATGCGCTGCATGGCGAAACGCTGGCTCGCCGCCTTCACCCGCTCGTACTCGTGCCACAGGCTTTGCGGCTCCGCGGCCTCGATCTCCACGTAGGCGAAATACTGCGTCAGCGGCAGGATGCTCTGCAGCAGCAGGTCGCGGCAACGCGGCGAGTCGTCCTCCCAGTTGTCGCCGTCTGAGGCCTGCGCCGCGTAGATGTTCCAGCTGGCGCTGGGATAGCGTTGCAGGATGACGTCGTGCATCAGCTCGATCGCGCTCGACGCCACGGTGCCGCCGCTTTCGCGTGAATTGAAGAAATCGTCTTCGTCGACTTCCTTTGCCACGGTGTGGTGGCGGATGAACACCACGTCGATGCGCTCATAGCTCTTGGTGAGAAAGAGATAAAGCAGCATGAAGAAGCGCTTGGCGATGTTCTTGCGACCCTCGTCCATCGAGCCCGACACGTCCATCAGGCAGAACATCACGGCCTGGCTGCTGGGCGTCGGCTGATCCACCCGGTTGGCGTAACGCAGGTCCCAGGTATCGATGAAGGGGACGGCGGCGATCCGGGCCTTGAGGGATGCAATCTCCTCCCGGAGTTCGTCGGCCTCCGCGCTCGCGCCCAGCCCCGTCGCCTCCAGTCGAGCCAGTTTTTCCTCGGCCTCGCGCAGCGTGTCGCGCGGACCGGCCGCCATGGCGAGCCGGCGCCCGATCGCCTGCTTCATCGAGCGCACCACGTGCAGGCTGGATGGATTGCCCTGGCTGACGAAACCGGCACGGGCCTTCTTCACTTCGGGGACGGCGGCGAGCTGCTTCTTCACCAGGTCCGGCAGCGCCAGATCCTGGAAGAAATAGTCCATGAATTCTTCCCGCGACAATTCGAACACGAAGTCGTCCATGCCCTCGCCGTCGGGCGAGCCACCGCTGCCCCCGCCACCGCTGCCCCCTTCGGGGCGGTCTACCCGGTCGCCGCTGACGAACTCGCGGTTGCCCGGCAGCACGACGTTGCGCCGGCCGCCGGAGCCGTGATGGAAGGTGGGCTCGGACAGGTCTTTGGACGGAATCGAGATTTTCTCGCCACGTTCGAGATCCGTCACCTTGCGCCCGGACACGACTTCCGACGCCGCCTTGCGGATCTGCGCCTTGAAACGGTGCAGGAACCGCTGCCGGTTGACGGCACTGCGATTCTTGCCCGAGAGACGGCGGTCGATAAGCCGGTTCATGATCGCTTCAGCTCAGGACGCCTTTCTCGCGCGCAGGTACCACTCGGCGAGCAGACGTACCTGCTTGTCGGTGTAGCCCTTGTCCACCATGCGCTGGACGAAGTCCTGATGCTTCTTCTGCTCTTCGCTGGATGCCTTGGCATTGAACGAGATCACCGGCAGCAGGTCCTCGGTGCTGGAGAACATGCGCTTCTCGATCACCACGCGCAGCTTCTCGTAGCTGGTCCAGGCCGGGTTCTTGCCGTGGTTCTGGGCACGGGCGCGCAGCACGAAGTTGACCACCTCATGGCGGAAATCCTTCGGGTTGGCGATGCCGGCGGGCTTCTCGATTTTCTCCAGTTCGATGTTGAGCTGCGTGCGGTCGAGGATCTCGCCGGTGTCCGGGTCGCGGAATTCCTGATCCTGGATCCACATGTCCGCGTAGGTCACATAGCGGTCGAAGATGTTTTGCCCGTATTCCGAATAGGACTCGAGGTAGGCGGTCTGCAGTTCCTTCTCGATGTATTCGGCGTAATGCGGCGACAGGTACTCCTTCAGGTAGGCGATGTAGCGCTGTTCGATCTCGGGCGGCAGCTGTTCCTGTTCGATCTGCTGCTCGAGCACGTAGAGCAGGTGCACCGGGTTGGCGGCGACCTCGCTGTGGTCGAAATTGAACACCCGCGACAGGATCTTGAAGGCGAAGCGGGTCGAGATGCCGGTCATGCCCTCGTCGACACCGGCAAAGTCACGATATTCCTGATAGCTCTTGGCCTTGGGGTCGGTGTCCTTGAGATTCTCGCCGTTGTAGACACGCATCTTGGAATAGATGCTGGAGTTCTCGGGCTCCTTCAGCCGGGTCAGCACCGAGAACTGCGCCAGCATTTCCAGCGTGCCGGGCGCACACGGCGATTCCGACAGCGAACTGTGCTGCAGAAGCTTCTCATAGATCTTCACCTCCTCGGACACCCGCAGGCAGTAGGGTACCTTGACGATATAGATGCGATCGAGGAAGGCCTCGTTGTTCTTGTTGTTGCGGAACGTCGTCCATTCCGACTCGTTGCTGTGCGCCAGCACCACGCCGTCGAAGGGAATCGCGCCGAAGCCCTCGGTTCCCTTGTAGTTGCCTTCCTGGGTCGCGGTCAAGAGCGGGTGCAGCACCTTGATCGGCGCCTTGAACATCTCGACGAATTCCATCAGGCCCTGGTTGGACAGCGACAGGCCGCCCGAGTAGCTGTAGGCGTCGGGGTCGTCCTGCGAAAACTTCTCCAGCTTGCGGATATCCACCTTGCCGACCAGCGAGGAAATGTCCTGATTGTTCTCGTCGCCCGGCTCGGTCTTGGAAATGCCGACCTGGCCCAGTACCGAGGGCCAGCGCTTGATGACGCGGAACTTGGTGATGTCGCCGTTGTATTCGTGCAGGCGCTTGACCGCCCACGGCGACAGCACCTTGCCGAGATAACGGCGTGCGATCCCGTACTCCTCCAGCAGGATGTCGCCGTCTTCGTCGACCGAGAACAGCGACAGCGGCGAGTCGTTCACCGGTGAGCCCTTGATGGCGTAGAACGGCGCCTTCTCCATCAGATGCTTGAGCTTCTCGGCCAGCGAGGACTTGCCGCCGCCAACCGGTCCCAGCAGGTAGAGGATCTGTTTCTTCTCTTCCAGACCCTGGGCCGCGTGACGAAAATAGGACACGATCTGCTCGATCGTTTCCTCCATGCCGTAGAAATCCTTGAAAGCCGGATAGATCTTGATGACCTTGTTGGAGAACAGGCGTGACAGGCGGGGATCCTTACGCGTGTCGACCAGTTCCGGCTCGCCGATCGCCGCGAGCATCCGCTCGGCGGAACTCGCGTAAGCCATCCGGTCCTGCTTGCAGATATCCAGGAATTCTTCCAGAGTGAATTCTTCCTCCTCTCTGCGGTAGCGTTCGATGTACTGGTTGAACAAGCTCATGGAGTCCTCCTGTTCGGTGAATCTTCGGTGAATCAATGATGGACCTATCCTGCTGTCGCAATGATCGTCCGACACCCCTGTTTAGCGGCCAAAAGTCCGGCCGGGTTGAGTGCAAATAGCGCGATGGGGAAAAAGTTTTCCGATCAAAACCGATATGCAACATGAAGGCCGAACAGGGAGGTGACATTTGCGCCGGCCCCACTCGCCAGGACAACCCTGAGCGTGAAACCGTTCCCCCGTCCCGTTACTAAGAGTAGACCAGGGATGATTGAGTTCCAGTCTGAATCGACCCGGTCGTAATAGCGCGTATGTTTTTTATCCAAACGGGCGTCACACCCCCCACACCCCGTGTTTGCCATCCGGCGGGCGAGCATAATGAAAAAGGGTTGAAAATCGAGCCAGGATGCCGCGGCCAGTTTCGCGAGTCAAGGACACAGGCCGCGTGGCGAACGACATGGAAATGATTCCAGCTACAGACGACTGAGAGGATCGTGATGAAGATCAAACCAGAAGATTTCCGGGTACCTGAAGGGGTTAAGGTCGACCTCAAGAAATGGCCGACACAGGTGAAGCCATTTTATGAATCGGAGAAACAGTATCAAAAGCTTCTGGAAGAGCAGGTGTCGGAATTGAGCGCGCTGCAACAGCTGCATTACGCATCCGACCGCTATGCGGTCCTGCTGATTTTTCAGGCCATGGATGCCGCCGGCAAGGATGGCGCGATCAAGCACGTGATGTCCGGCATCAATCCCCAGGGCTGCCAGGTGTTCAGCTTCAAGCACCCGAGCGCAACCGAGCTCGATCACGATTTCCTGTGGCGTACCACGCAATCCCTGCCGGAACGCGGCCGCATCGGCATATTCAACCGCTCCTATTACGAGGAGGTGCTGATCGTACGCGTCCATCCCGAGATTCTCCGCGGCCAGGGCCTCCCCGACGAATGTCTCAACGAGAAAACAATCTGGAAAGAACGCTATCGCTCGATCGTCGACCTGGAAAGCCATCTCCACCGCAACGGCACGCGGATCGTCAAGTTCTTTCTTCATTTATCGAAGGAGGAACAGCGAAAGCGCTTCATCGATCGCATCGACGAACCCGCAAAGAACTGGAAATTCAGCCAGGCAGATATCGTCGAGCGGGGGTTCTGGGACGATTACATGCAGGCCTATGAAGCGTGTCTGGGCGCGACCAGCACCCGGCACGCGCCGTGGTACGTGGTGCCCGCCGACGACAAGGAAAATGCCCGGCTGATCATTGCACGGACCGTTGTCGACACGCTCAAGTCACTTGGAATGCAGTACCCAAAAACCGATGCCACACGCCGGAAGGCATTGCTGATGATTCGCCAGGGCTTGATGGAGGAAGCGCCGAAGGATTGAACCTGAAAACCGCGGCTAACCGCCCATAACGCTGTGGAATGCAACATGAACGTGGATTTTCCTGCCTTCGATCACGCCCCACTGCGGTTTCAAGGTTGAATTTTTGTCCTCAGACCCTGAAAAAAACAGGGCAGCGCGGCGACTTTCCCAGACTGTGCTCGCAGTGTGGCAGAATCGGTACCTGCCTTCAGATGGGGGTGCTTCTTTAGCGCGCCTCTGATGTCGAACCCGCCTGCTGTCCACGCTTTACATTCAGGTTTCCAGCGCAGTCCCGCTTGATCAGGTTGCGATCGCGTTGCAACATGCGGCGCTTTTCAGTGCATGGTGCCGCGTGACCGGCGCCGGATTGCCGGTACAGCGCTGTTTTTCTTGCATATCATCAAGAATCTGGACAAGTTGGTCGATGTAAGGGTTTGAGAGTGGCATGCACGCGTCTGGATATCCTTCTTGCAGGGTTTCAGCGTATGCGTTACACAGAAAATATAAATTTGTGGAAGGAATTTTATGTCGTGCCTGGCAGCCCCATTTCCCGGGTCTACCCTAAGCGCCCGCAACAAGCTTGTCCTCGGGGTGTTGAGCTTATGCCTCGTTCTGGCCGCAGGGGGCTGCGCGTCGATTCCGCCGGATCAGCGCGATCCTGGCGACCGTTTCGAGTCCGGCAATCGCTCGGTCTACAATTTCAACCAGGGCCTGGACCGCGTGGCCCTGAGGCCCGTTTCCAAGGCCTATGTCGACTATATTCCCCAGCCCATCCGCACGGCGGCAAGCAATTTTTTCAATAACCTCCGCTATCTGGATACGGTGCTGAACAGCTATCTGCAGGGGAAAGTGGCGCAAGGCAGTTCCGATCTGGTGCGCTTCGGTGTCAACAGCACGATCGGCATCGTCGGTTTGTTCGACGTCGCCTCGAAGATGGGACTGCCGCCACACAATGAAGATTTTGGCCAGACACTGGCGGTCTGGGGATCGAGTCCAGGCGAATATCTGGTTTATCCGCTGATCGGCCCAAGCGGCGTGCGCGATACCGGGGGGGTCGTGGTCAGTCTGCTGACCAATCCTCTCGTCTACATGGCTTCGCCGGTAGCCATTCCGCTCGGTATCATCAGCATAATCGATCTGCGTGCACGCAATGAGGGCTTTACACGCTTCCGCGATACGGCGGCGCTTGACCCCTACATCTTCACGCGCGAGTCTTATCTGCAGTATCGGCAGTTCGAAGCATACGACGGCAAGCCGCCGCGGATAAAACTCGAATTTCTCGACGAACCGATGGATGCTCCGCAAGCGGAAAAAATGACGATGGGTGATCCGCAAGTGGAGAAAATGGCGTCTGAACCGACGCTGTCGGGCCAACCTGAATAAACAGGCGGCGCGTCGTTCTCTTGATGCTGCATGTCACCGAAGGCAGCCGGAAGGTGTCGTCGCCGCGTTTGATTGGGAAGTTAAGCGAATCCGGGGAGTCGTGGATGACCTCCCACGTTCTGAGTATCGATACCGAGCACGGCCTGGTTCAAACACGGAACTCCGTGTACCGAATCGTCGGGCCACGAGCTGAGGAAAAAGACCTCGACCTCTTACGAATCTGCGGGTCATTGCATGAATGGGGGCTGGGGCAGCGTTTCGGGGTTCCCCCGATTTTCTATTAGGTCCATGGTCTGAGGTACCCACCACACCGTCTGGTGCGGTAAGCTTGGCCTGAATAGCCAAAAAACAAGACAAGAAAAACCCCAATTGAACCAAGACCTTAAAAAGACGCTTTGGGCCGCCGCCGACAAGCTCCGTTCGTCGATGGACGCCGCCGAGTACAAGCACATCGTGCTCGGCCTCATCTTCCTCAAGTACATCTCCGACGCCTTCGACGAGCGCCGCGACGAACTCCAGGCCGCCTTCGCCGACGAAGCCAGCGAGCTCTACCTGCCCGATGCCGCCGACCATGCCGAGGCGCTGGAAGAGCGCGACTACTACACCATGGTCAACACCTTCTGGGTGCCGGCGCAGGCGCGCTGGGAGGCCATCCGCGCCCAGGCCAAGCAGGCGGACATCGGCGTGCGCATCGACGCCGCGCTGGAGGCCATCGAAGCCGACAACCCGCGCTTGAAGGGCATCCTGGACAAGCGCTTCGGCCGCACCCAGCTCGAGCCCGGCAAGCTCGGCGAGCTGGTCGACCTGATTTCCACCATTGGCTTCGGCGCCGGGCATCACGCCAAGGACCTGCTCGGTGAGGTGTACGAATATTTTCTTGGGCAGTTCGCCAGCGCCGAGGGGAAGAAGGGCGGCCAGTTCTACACGCCGGCCAGCGTGGTGAAGGTGCTGGTCGAGGTACTGGCGCCGCACCAGGGCCGGGTGTACGACCCCGCCTGCGGCTCGGGCGGCATGTTCGTGCAGAGCGAGAAGTTCATCGAGGCCCACGGCGGCAAGGTGGACGACATCAGCATTTATGGCCAGGAAGCCAACCCCACCACCTGGCGCCTGGTGGCGATGAACCTGGCCATCCGCGGCTTCGCCGCCGACCTCGGCAAGGAACCGGCGGACACCTTCCACCGCGACCAGCACCCCGACCTCAAGGCCGACTATATCCTCGCAAACCCGCCGTTCAACATCAGCGACTGGGGCGGCGAGCGGCTGGCCGAGGACAAGCGCTGGGCCTACGGCGCGCCGCCGGCCGGCAACGCGAACTACGCCTGGCTGCAGCACATCCTCCACCACCTGAGCCCGCGCGGCCAAGCCGGCGTCGTGCTCGCCAACGGCAGCATGTCGTCGAACCAGAACAACGAAGGCGCCATCCGCCGCGCCATGGTCGAAGGCGACGTGGTGGACGTGATGGTGGCGCTGCCCCCGCAACTTTTCTTCAACACAACAATTCCGGCCTGCCTGTGGTTCCTGGCCCGCGACAAGAGCGGCGCCCTGGTTCCCGGCGGCAAGAAGGGCCGCGACCGGCGCGGCGAGGTGCTCTTCATCGACGCCCGCAAGCTTGGCCGCATGGATACGCGCGTAACGCGTGTGTTCGACGACGAGGACGTCGCCCGCATTGCGACCACCGTGCACCGCTGGCGCGCCGACGGCGAGGACGGGGCGGACGAACCCTACGCCGACGTGCCCGGCTTCTGCCGCGCCGTAAAGCGGGCCGAAATTGCCGAGCATGGCCATGTGCTCACGCCCGGCCGTTACGTGGGCGCCGAGGCGACCGAGGACGACGACGAGGCGTTCAACGAGAAGATGGAGCGGCTGACCGCGCAGCTGGCCGAGCAGATGGCGAAGGGAGCTGAGCTGGATGCGGTGATTCGGGAGAAGCTGGGAGCGCTCGGATATGCAGTCTGAGTGGAGCAAACTGTCGTTTGCCGAATTGATTCGCAACGGTTCTCTGGAAATTGGTGACGGCTACCGAGCCAAAAACGACGAATTGGGAGGCAACGGACTAATCTTTCTCAGAGCAGGTCATGTTACTGACACACACGTAGACTTTTCTGGCGTTGAGCGATTCAAGCTTGAAGGCCATGAACGTTTTGGGCCAAAGGTTGCGAGAGTTGGCGATGTCGTAGTAACCACGAAGGGAAACAGTACCGGCAGGGTCACATACATTACGAAGGACATGCCTGCTTTTGTGTATTCGCCACACCTAAGCTACTGGCGGTCGACAGATAGGTCCGTTCTCCATCCGGGCTTCCTGCGGGCATGGTCACGAGGCACTGAGTTCGGGGCCCAGCTCGCAGGTCTGAGCCGGTCAACTGACATGGCACCGTATTTGAGCTTGTCGGACCAGCGTAGTCTGACAATTACGCTTCCGCCTTTGGTTTACCAAGAGCATGTCGCTGCACTGGGAGACGTGCTTCAGGACCGCATCGACCTCCTGCGCCAAACCAACACCACCCTCGAATCCATCGCCCAGGCCCTGTTCAAGAGCTGGTTCATCGACTTCGACCCGGTGCGCGCCAAGCAAGCCGGCCGCGAGCCCGAAGGCATGGACGCCGCCACGGCGGCGCTGTTCCCCGCCGAATTCGATGAATCGGCGCTGGGGTTGATTCCGAAGGGGTGGTTAGTCACGGAGTTAGGCGCTTTTGTCGAACTAACCAAGGGTTGCTCTTACAAGGGCGTAGGACTATCCGATGACCAGGGCGCCTACATGTTCAACCTTGGGTGCTTCAATGCGCATCGAGTCTTCGCAACGGAGAAAATTAAACGCTACACAGGGGAGTACAAACCACGCCATGTAGTAGTTGCCGGTGACCTCATCATCGCGAATACCGACATGACTCAGGCTCGTGACATCCTCGGACGACCAGTCTTCGTGCCGGATAAATTTGAGCCGGGGTTTATTTCTCACCACGTGTTCAAGGCAACAGTGAAGGGAGCCAGCAGCCAAGCCGTCGATGCCCGTCGATTGTTCTTATTTTTCTCGCTTCAGCAGCCATCATTCCGGGAGCGGGCGATTGGATATGCGACAGGTACTACCGTGCTTGCCCTCCCGGCAACCGCTGTAACAGGGTGTCAGACTGCGCTGTCACCTGATGACGTACTCCAAAGTTTCGCTGATTTAGTCAGACCTCTACTGGACCGAATCCGGCAGAACGAAAAGCAGGCCGATTCACTCACGGAAGTTCGCGACACTCTCATCCCTCGCCTCATCTCCGGCAAGCTCCGTCTGCCCGAGGCCCAAGAACAACTGGAGGATGCTCTCGCCTGATAGGCGAAGACCGCCCGCGATGAAGCTATCCGAGTACACCATCGAGTTCCTCGGCAACCTAATTGCTGGCGACATGGATGGTGCTCCCTATCGAAGCGGCCCCCAATTGGTGAAGTTCTTCAATGAGTTTGGTAGCCGCGATGTATACGGCCAGGGCTTCCCAACGCGGCGCATCTATGCGCAGGACAAGCTACGCGAGATGAATGGCCAAGCCGTGCTGAAACAGGCCATCACTACGGCGCTAAACCCACGAGAATTTCAGAGGAATCAGCTTGACGTTGAGTCCGTGGCCGCCAAGGTCAATGACAACTTGCAGTACGACGGCTATGAGGTCGTCAAAGACGGACTTGCTTACAAGGTGCGCGAGCTGTCCGCCGGCTCAGTCAAGCTCGAAGTGCCGGCCAAGGTCTCGCATGAACTGACCCAGCTCGCCATCGATGACAACATCCGCAAGTGCGAGGAGAAGCTGGCGGGCTCCGACTACTCGGGGGCCATCACCAATGCTCGCTCGCTTGTCGAGAGCGTCCTGATTGGCATTGAGAAAGAATTCGACCCCCAGGCGGCCGAATATGACGGCAACCTGCAGGCTCTCTACAAGCGGGTTCAGAAGCTCTTGCACCTGGAGCCCGAGCGTAAGGACATCTCGGACTCGCTGCGACAGATTCTGTCTGGCATGGTCAGCATCGTGGGCGGCCTTGCCGCCGTGCGGAACAAGATGGGCGATGCGCACGCCACTTCGTACAGACCGAGTCGCCACCACGCCAAGTTGGCGGTGCATGCGGCAGTGACTCTGTCCGACTTTCTATTTGAAACCAAGAACTACCAACAGGCGCGTAAGACCACGGTGCCTGACCGCACAGTTGGAGGCTCTCCTACATGAACGGCATCAGCGAAGACGACATCGAACAGGCCATGCTGCAATGGCTGGCCGGCCTCGGCTGGTCGGTCGCCCACGGCCCCGACATCTCTCCGCCCGACACCAAAACCCCCGGCACCGAGCGCGACAGCTACCGCGAGGTGGCGCTGCGCCATCGCCTGGCCGACGCCATCGCCCGCCTGAATCCGCATATCCCGACCGGCGCCCGTGGCGACGCGCTGCGCCGTGTGCTCAGCCCCAACGTGCCGGCGCTGGTCAGCGCCAACCGGCAGCTGCACCGCTGGCTGGTCGACGGCGTGCCGGTCGAATTCCAGAAGGACGGCGAGACGCGCGGCGACCGCGTGCGGTTGCTGGATTTCACTGATGTTTCGGCCAACGACTGGCTGGCAGTGAACCAGTTTTCGGTGCAAGGCCCCAAGCTCACGCGGCGGCCGGACGTGGTGCTGTTCGTCAACGGGCTGCCGCTGGTGGTCGTGGAGCTGAAAAACCCCGGCGACGAGGAAGCCGACATCTGGGCGGCCTGGAACCAGCTACAGGCCTATCAGCAGGACATCCCGGACCTGTTCCACGCCAACGCGCTGCAGGTAATTTCCGACGGCATCCAGGCCCGCATGGGCTCGCTGACCAGCGACCGCGAGCGCTTCATGGCCTGGCGCACCATCGACGGCGCCACCACCGACCCGCTCGGGGCGATGCGCGAGCTCGAAACGCTGGTGCTGGGGCTGTTCCAGCGCGACCTGCTGCTGGAATACCTGCGCCACTTCATTCTGTTCGAGGACGAGGGCCAGCTCATCAAGAAGGTGGCGGGCTACCACCAGTTCCACGCGGTGCGGGCGGTGGTGCAGAGCGTGCTGAAGGCCTCCGCCCCCGGCGGCACCCGCAAGGGCGGCGTGGTGTGGCATACCCAAGGCGCGGGCAAGAGCATCGAGATGACCTGCCTCGCCGGCGCCTTGATGGCCCACCCGGACATGGGCAACCCCACGCTGGTGGTGGTGACCGACCGCAACGACCTCGACAACCAGCTGTTCGGCGTCTTCGCCGGCGCCAGCGAGATGCTGCGCGAGACGCCGGTGCAGGCCGACACCCGCCCCGCGCTTAGACAATTGCTGGCGAACCGGCCCTCGGGCGGCATCGTCTTCACGACCATCCAGAAGTTCACGCCGGGCGTGGACGAGGACCTGTTCCCGGTGCTGTCGGACCGTCGCAATATCGTCGTCATTTGCGACGAGGCGCACCGCAGCCAGTATGGATTCGAGGCCCGGCTGACCAAAGGGGAGGGCAGCTTGGCCGCTGCCAACGATGCCACCGTCCTGCTTGCCGCCGAGGGCGGGTCGACTCGGCAGCCTCTGACGACCGGCGGCAGTGCCGTGCGCTACGGCTACGCCCAGCATCTGCGCGACGCGCTGCCCGGGGCCACCTTCGTCGCCTTCACCGGCACGCCCGTTTCGCTGGACGACCGCGACACCCGCGCGGTGTTCGGCGACTACGTCCATATATATGACATCGAGCAGGCCGTGAAGGACGGCGCCACGGTGCCCATCTATTACGAGGGCCGGCTGGCCAAGCTGGAGCTGAAGGAAGCCGATGTGTCGCTGCTCGACAGCGAGGTGGACGAGCTGACCGAGGACGAGGAGGGCGACGCTGCCAAGGTAGCCAAGCTGCGCCGCTGGGCTGCCCTGGAGCAGCTGGTGGGCGCACCGCCCCGCATCCAGAAGGTGGCGGCGGACATCGTGGCGCACTTCGAGAGCCGGCTGGCCGTCATGGACGGCAAGGCCATGGTCGTGGCAATGAGCCGCGACATCTGCGTACATCTATATAACGCCATCGTGGCCCTGCGCCCCGACTGGCACAGCGACGACCCGATGCAAGGCGCCATCAAGGTGGTGATGACTGGCTCGGCCTCGGACAAGGCGCTGCTGAAGCCGCATATCTACCCCAAAGAGGTGCGCAAGCGCCTCGAAACGCGGTTCAAGAACCCGGCCGACCCGTTCAAGCTGGTTATCGTGCGCGACATGTGGCTCACGGGATTTGACGCGCCCTGCCTGCACACGATGTACGCCGACAAGCCGATGCGCGGCCACAACCTGATGCAGGCCATTGCCCGGGTGAACCGTGTGTTCAAGGACAAGCCCGGCGGCCTGGTCGTCGACTACATCGGTATTGCCAACGAACTGAAGGCTGCGCTGGCCGATTACACCCAGGCCAAGGGCCGCGGCAAGCCGACCATCGACGCCCACGACGCGCTGGCTGTGCTTCAGGAGCAGATGGACGTCCTCCATGCCATGCTGCATGGCGTCGAATACGGGGACTTCCGGGCCCAGGCCTGGCAACTGCTGCCGGCCGTGGCCAACCATGTGCTCGGTCTGGACGACGGGAAAAAGCGCTTCGCCGACACGGTGCTGGCCGCAACCAAGGCGTTCGCGCTTTGCTGCACGTTGGACGAGGCGCTGATGCACCGCGACGAACTCGCGTTCCTGCAGGCCGTGAAGGCCGCGCTGACCAAGCACGGCGGCACCGACAAGAAACTGAGCGACGAACAGAAGGAACACGCACTCCGGCAAATCATCAGCCGGGCCGTGGTCAGCGACGAGGTCATCGACATCTTCTCGGCGGCCGGCCTCAAACGCCCGGATATCGGCGTGCTGTCGGACGAGTTCCTGGAAGACGTGCGGCACATGAAGGAGCGCAACCTGGCCGTGGAACTGCTCGAACGCCTGCTCAAGGGCGAAATCAGGTCGCGCTTCAAGACCAACGTCGTCCAGGAGGCCAAGTTCTCTGAGCTATTGCAGCAGAGCCTCACGCGCTACCGCAACCGGGCCATCGAGACCGCCCAGGTCATCGAGGAGCTCATCGAAATGGCCAGGAAGTTCCAGGAAGCCGCCCAGCGTGGCGAGGCCCTGAGCCTGAACCACGACGAAATGGCGTTCTATGACGCCTTGGCTACCAACGAGGCTGCCGTCCGTGGCCTGGGCGACGAGACATTAAAGAAGATAGCCGTCGAGCTGACCCAGAGCCTGCGGAAGTCGGTGACGGTCGACTGGGCGGTCCGGGATACCGTGCGGGCAAGATTGCGCGTCATGGTGAAGACGCTTCTCAAGCGCTACAAATATCCGCCGGATAAACAGGAAGAAGCGACCGAGACGGTTCTCAGGCAGGCTGAATCGCTGTCGGCTGAATGGGTTGCGGCCTGATTCCCACTTGGATGGATGTCCGCTGCCTCGGCTGGGAACGAGAGCCGTCCTACTAAATGGCGAGACCCACTTGGCATTTTATTGCCCGGACTGTCGGTGCCTACCCAAGTTATAACGAGTTATCCGCGCGACTATAACTTTCGGAATTCGACCCCGGGAGGGGCGAGAGCCGTCCCAGAAACCCGGTTACCAAAATTTCTTGGCGGGTTACCGAAATTTCGTTGTCCCGACAAGTGATAGTTTCAAATGAAGCTATTTTTATTATTTAACATAATATACATTATGTGCATATTATCGGGTCTTGATAAAGCCCCAAAGGGGCGTTCGCATTGCTCAAGTAGACTCGTCTGGCCACATCCCTGACCCTACTAGGCCATCATCAGACACAAATTAATTAGACTTGTCAACATTCACGCCTGACCCTCTCAAAAATATTTTTTGTAAAACTGCCACTGAACCCGTGTGGACACCGCAAAAACTAGAGTTAACGGTGCAATGATCCAGAACGGGCTCATTGCAACCGGCAGGCAGAGATACAGCGTGACCCCGGATGCGAAGAACATCAGCTTCGTAAGGCGTCCAATTTTGTGAAGGTCCGCCGATTCGCGTCCTGCGCACGCGCGGCGGATATAACGCTCGGTCAGGCCGTCTACGCCAGCCAAGACATACAACAGGAAAAACAAAGGGGTCGCAGCCAGTACGAAGCCAATCCTGATCCCGTAGATCTGAATCACGTTCATAGCCAGATAGATTTCCCGCGCATTGCGCGCAACGAACTGGCTGAGGTACATCCGGTCAACCTCGTTGACCTGATATCCAGAGAAATAGGCATAGGTGGCTTCATGGAGTGATGTCGCCTTGAAAAAAAGCCAGTAAGTCCACTGTTGGGTCTGCTCGGTCAGCGTGGAAAGGCCTGTAGTGTGGCTTCCAGGCCGTACAAGCTCTTTGACGCGTGCGGTTTCCGACTGGAACAAAGCGTCGGCAGCTTGCACAGGATCCAGCCATTGATATTTGGCAAACAGGAAAGCCGCGGTGAGGGCGATCAGGCCAAGCATGACATATAGCAAGAGCGTCCCAAAAAGCCATTTCAATGGCCACAGAAAGGCGACTGCCACATTGCTGTCATAGAGACCGGAATTCCTAGAAGCCACTGCCCTTCCCTTCAACGACCAGATTTTCCGTCTCGGTGCCGTGCGTGTCGTATTTCTGACGCATGCTCGCGGCAATGTCTTCCAACGATGCAGGAATGGGGTGCGCTTCGTCGGGGTCGAACAGAGGGAGTCTGATTTTGTAGAGCTGGCCGCCTTCGATAAGCGCAAAAGCCTGCCCCTTTGGCAACTGCACCAGATCTGCCGGCGACAACATGGGGGCTTCCTGGGTGCTGATCCGATCTTCGTTCCGTGTGGTGAAAGACAACACCTCACGATCATCTGAACTGTCCGTGGCAGCACTGGCCTGAATCGAGGTGACCAGTTGCACATCCGGGAGCTGGTCGGTGAGAATTTCGGCGGTTTCCTTGTTCTTGACCCGTAGCATGATCAGGGTATTGAGGTTGCCGCCAATCTGTGAGGCCTTCGCCTTGTTGCCAATACGGGCTTCCACGTCGGCCCAGGTCTGGGTATAGACCGCTACTTGGAATCCCGCGCCACCAGCCTTGTTCAGAAGCGGGATGAATTCGTCGCCGATCAGCTCGTTGAACTCGTCTGCATGGATGGACAGTTTGCGCTTGGGGATGGCCGTGGACAGCCCGTAGCCCTGCT
>CAYVOR010000037.1:0-24383 GCA_964452995.1 uncultured Thiobacillus sp. | reverse complement strand
TGTAGAGCACCCAGTGCACCCAGACTGTTTTCGGCGCGGCCGGATCGGGGGCATCCGGATCGTCGACGATCAGTGCCAGGCTTCGGGCTTCGGGCGGCACGCCGGTCCACGCCAGCGGGGGCGACAGGTCACTGCCCTCGCAGGTATACAGGCTGGGAATGTCGGTATTCGGGGCGAATGCGCTTGAAGTCAGTTCCATGCTTGTGTACCTTTCCGTGACAAATACGGCCCCGCCCAGCAGAGCAAGGGCGAGGGCGACGCCCGTCGATTTTATTGCTGAACCCGGCATGCGCCATCCCCCCGTTCAGCTTGCAATATAGACGGCCAGGCCGGCCGTGCATGCCGGACCGTGATACATCGTGCCGTTCAGTTTCGTATGCCGAGTTCCGTGCAGAGGGTGCTCACCAGTTTTTTCAGGGCGTCGACTTCGGTTTGCAGGCGCGCCATGTTGGCCTTGAGGGCAGCGATTTCGCTCATGCTGACGGTGTCGCCCGGCCCGGATGCCGAAGCGGACACGGCCGGGCTTGACTCGATATCGGGGGCGCCACTGAGCAGATGCGCCCAGCGGTTTTCGCGCGCGCCGGGCTGACGCGGCAGTTCGGCCACGAGGGCACCCTCGGGTCGTGCGGCCAGTTCGTGCAGAAAGGCCTCGGCCGCCGAGATGTCGGCGAAGCGATGCAGGCGTTCGCTGCCGATGCGCAGTTCGCCTGCGGTCTGCGGGCCGCGCAGCATCAATGCGGTGAGCAGGGCGACGGACTGGGCAGGCAGACGCAGGGCTTTTTCCATGTTGTGGGCGTAGCGTGGCACGCGGCCGCCGCTCGATTCGATGACCAGCGCCGGCCCCTTGAGCGTGTCGAGGGCGGCTTGCACCTCGGCTTCGCCGGCCTCGATGATGGGGTGGCGGCTGGTCTTCTGGTTGCAGCCGGCCACCAGGGCGTTGAGCGACAGCGGATAGGTGTCTGGGACGGTGTGCTGCTTTTCGCAGAGTACGCCGAGGATGCGTGTTTCGAGCAGGGACAGGACGGGCAGACGCGGAACGGTCATGGAAAAGTCCGGAAATATCGCAAGCGGCCATTATGCCCCGAGGCGGCGGGCCACGTGCCGGACCAGGGCTGCGGTCGGGAATCGACAATCCTGCGCCGGCAGCCAATTTTTCTGCGCGACTATACTTGGCTGCATATCTGGCAAGAATCGAGAGGGAGGGGTAATGAAGGCACTCGGCGTAATCATTCTGGTGGCCTTGTTTCTACTGGCAGTTTTCACGCTGGCCAACTGGTCGGTACTGACCGCGCCCACCCTGCTGTCGTTCGTGGCCTTTGATGTCGAGGGGCCGCTCGGGGTGATCCTGCTTGGCGTGACGCTGGTGCTGGTGGCGCTGTTTGTCATCTATGCCCTGATGTTGCGCACCAGCATGCTAATGGATTCGCGCCGCCACCATCAGGAACTGCAGGCGCAGCGCAAGCTGGCGGAAAGCGCCGAGGCTTCGCGCCTGAGCGAACTGCGCGCCGAAATCGCGGATAAGTTTGCCCACCTGCACGATGCGCTCGGCCAGTCCGATGCGCACATGGACAGGATCGAGCAGTCGATGCGGCAATCCATGAACGAAGCCGCCAATGGCCTTGCCGCGCTGGTCGGCGAGATGGATGACAAGATCGACCGCGCGCTGGCGCGGAATGCAACCGAAACGAAAGGACGCTGATATGAGCACCCGCGATGACTATGTCCGCAAGATGCATTCCCTGCTGGACAAGGGAAATGCCGAAATCGAAGCCCTGGAGTCCCGGCTGGAACACGTCGAGGCCGGCGCGCGTGACGCCTACCAGAAACAGATCGCCGCCCTGCGCACCCGGCAGGATGAGGCCCGTGCCAGGCTGGACGCGTTGCGCAATGCGGGCGAGGGCGTCTGGCAGGATTTGAAGGCGGGCGTCGAGCTGGCCTGGGACGCGATGGGCGAGGCGATTGAATCCGCCAGGACCCGCTTCAAGAAATAGCCTGCTGCGGGCCTGGCCGGTTGAGGGCGGCCAGGCCTGCAGAACTTCCCTTAGAAAACGGTTCGCAGTGCCCCGCGATGTCAGGCCTTGTTTCGACGCCGAAGGCGGGTCGGATGCAACCATCAGGGCTGCCAGAAACGCCGGGTCGTCGAAAAGCGTCTTCATGCAACGTTCGAAAAGGACCTCCCATGAAAACCGCATTGACTTCCTCCCTGGCAGGCCTGGCCCTGCTCGTCGCCTGTGCGACGCCGAACGCCGCGCCCGTGGCCATGCGTCGGGCGTGCTGACCAATGTCGACGGCATGACGCTGTATGTATTCGACAAGGATGCCGCCGGTTCCGGCAAGAGCGCGTGCAACGGCGCTTGCGCGACGAACTGGCCGCCGCTGAAGGCAACGCCCGGCGACAAGGCAGGCGGCGACTACAGCATCATTACCCGCGACGACGGCAGCCGGCAGTGGGCCTGCAAGGGCAAGCCGCTGTATCGCTGATCCAAGGACCGGAAGCCGGGCGACATGACCGGCGACGGCGTGAAAAACGTGTGGCATGCAGCTCGACCCTAAGCCGGATCTGATCGGGTGCCTGCCCCGTCTGCGCCGCTATGCATGGGCGCTGACGGGCGATGCCGAGCGTGCCGACGACCTGGTGCAGGACACGCTCGAACGCGCGCTGGCCAAGCTCGACCTGTGGCAGCCGGGCAGCGATCTGCGCGCCTGGCTGTTCACGCTGATGCACCATCTGTTCGTGAACCAGTTGCGGGTACAGCGCCCGCAGGACACGGTGCTTGATGAGGTGCCGGAGATCCCGGTGAGCGGCTGTAGATGGAGGCGCTGGCGGCGCGCAGCATCCACGCGGCGCTGCTGCGGCTGCCCGAGGGCCAGCACGAAGTGATCCTGCTGGTCGGCCTGGAACAGTTTTCCTGTGCCCACGCCGCGCATCTGGTGAACGGGTTGTCCAGACGTGTCGGCACGCAACTCAGGGCGCCGGATTTCGGCGCGCTCGGGTTCGAGCTGCTGGGCGGTTGTCTGCTGGCGGGGGACTCGGGCCCGGTGGCGCAGTTCATGGTCCAGAACCCACGCGGGCGCCGCGTCACGCTCTATGTGCGGCGCGCGGTGGCGGACAATCACGAGACGCAGTTCCGCCATGCGATCGAAGGCGGCGTCGAGGTGTTCTACTGCATCGACCCCAATGCCGGCTATGCGCTGTCAGGCCAGATCACGCATCCGGACATGCAGAAACTGGCCGATGTCGCCTGCCTGCAGCTGACCGGCAGGCAAGCGGCTGCGAACTGAGGACGATTCAAGCCGGGGCAGTGCGTTGGCGCCGCGCCGCGCTGCCTGCAGTGCGATACGTATGTCCTGATCCGCACCGCCATCGCCTGCAGGCGTCGGCGCGCCATGCATGTATCAAGAGGGCTTTCTCCGGCTTCGAGCGCGGCACCATGTGGCCGGCCATTCAGATGCAGGGTGTGCGCCGTGGACATGCAACCGCTGTGCCAGTTTGCGGGAGCAGGAGGAATGCCCTCGCCAGCGGCTGCCGCGATGGAATTCAGCACGGCGCAAGCAGCGGCGCAACGGTCGGGCATCGCCTGGCCGGGGTCGGAATGGGTGCGGTCTTGGTACCGTCGTGCAACAAAATGGCGCCTGCCGGAATTTGCAGCATGCACAGCCCGATGCGTGAAAAACAGCTAAAGTGCTTAACTGCAACGCAGAAGATCACTTTCTATTATTTTGATAAAGGGGGGGATTGTGTTGAACGTTTCCATGTATAGCGTGAAAGCGTCCCGCAAGCGGGCCGTAAGCAAAGTGTTGGCGGTTTCGCTTGCGCAGGCAGGCCTGGTCACCGCTGCGCTGGTTCTCACTGCACCGGCCGCCCTGGCTGCAGAAGGGCCCGCCGACTCGGGCGACCTGGCCGCGATCAAGCAGCAACTGGCAGAACAGGCCAAGGCGCTGGCGGAGCAGCGGCAGCAACTGGCGGCGGATATGGAAGTGCTGGAAGCCCACAAGCGGGCACTCAATGACAGCCAGCGTCGTCTGGATGCGCTGCAGCGGCAACTGGGCATGGCACCCACAGCCGACACCGATCTGCTCGCACGCGGCGGGCAATCGTCAGGCGGCGGCCAGGAAAGCGTCTCAGTGGACGTCGGTACGCTCTTCGCACAACCCACCATCCTCACCCCCAAGGGGGCGGCAGTATTCGAGCCCTCGCTGCAGTATTCCTTCAGCAACTCGGACCGCGTCTCGATCGTCGGCTACAGTATCCTGCCCGCCCTGGTGATCGGCCTCATCGACGTGCGCAGCGTCAATCGCAGCACCTGGATCGCCGCCGCCGACGTGCGCTACGGCCTGACCAACCGGCTGGAAGTCGAGGCCAAGATCCCATTTGTTTATCGCAATGACGATACCATCAGCCGTCCCCTCAATTTGAACACGGCTGCCGCTGAAAGACTATTCAGTGCCGACGGCTATGGGCTGGGGGACATCGAACTGGCGGCGCGCTACCAACTCAACCTGCCTAAAGGAGACGACCCCTTCTATGTCGCCGGCCTGCGTCTGAAAACACGTACCGGCAAGGATCCGTTCGAGGTTGAATACCTTGATGCCAGCAGCCCTGCTAATTTCGGCACGTTCCAGAAGGAGTTGCCCACGGGCTCGGGCTTCTACACCCTGCAGCCCAGCCTGAGTGCGGTGCTGCCGGCCGACCCGGCAGTATTCTTCGGTGGTATCAGCTACCTGTGGAACATCAAGCGTGACGTGAACAAATACGTCGGTGGAACGGGGGCTGGCAATTACATTGGAACCGTGGATCCGGGCGATGGCATCGACATCAACCTGGGCATGGGCCTGGCGCTCAACGAAAGAAGCTCGTTCAGCGTGGGCTACGAGCACACCTGGCTTGGCAAGAACAAGGTGGACAACACCAGTCCTGACACCGCGACTTCGACGCAACTGGCCAGCCTGCTGGTGGGCTATTCCTACAGGCTGAACAAGACCACTAACCTCAATCTGTCCATCGGCGCCGGACTGACCAACGATACGCCGGATACCCAGGTCACGTTGCGCGTGCCGATCCGTTTCTAGTTTCGGGCGGCTGCAACGACAGCGCTTCAACGAAAAAAAAGCCAGGCATAGCCTGGCTTTTTTTATGTGTCGCTCAGTGCGGTACCGAGGCGGAGATCGCCTGGTTGAGCGCTGCGCCCAGCCGCATCGCTGCGGCGGCCTGCTGGATGGAGAGGGTTGCGTTGAGCACCGTGAGATTGTGGATGACCTGATCGTTCACCGTGTTCTGTATGACCGTGGTGAGCGAACTCAGCGATTGCGGCAGGGTAAAGCTGTTGCCGGCACCGTTCTGGACCAGGGTGATGACGCCCTGATTGTTGAGTATCCGGGTGGCGACGGCAGTGGGGGTGGACGCCACCTGGGCCTGCGTTGTCTGGCCAGTGGGAACGATCGGCGTGGGGAGGGTGAGTTGCAGCGGGGTAAGCTTGATGGAGGACACCAGCTGGCCATTGATGTAGGTGAACTGCTCCAGGGAAAAGGCCAGCATCAGCTGCATGCCGTTGAAGTTGAGTTCAAAGCCGCCGCGCATCTTGTCGAGTTCCTCGTCGCTGGCGGCGGCATAGCCTTCGAACGCGGGGGCGGCGGCGTGCGCCGCACCGCAGGCGAGCAAGGCGAGCAGCATCAGCCACGTGCGGAAGAAATGTGAATACATGGCAAAACCTCAATAATCCCCCACCTGCCTGCGTAACAGGGTCGCGTTGGCGAGGCCGTCGGGGCCGGTGGCGAGGCTGAGGGGCGCTTTTTCGCGCACCCGCCAGTCCAATGGATGGTTGAAGACGGCCTTCTGGTTGAGGCCGTTGATGACGAAGACGATCTTGTTCGCCATCATCTTCTGGAATTCCTGTTCGGGATAGACGCGCGCGCCCAGGGAGGGGTCGCCGATGGCGACCTGGCCGTCGCGGATGCCCTTGATGACGACGAAGTGGTGGTAGCCGTTGTCGCGGATCAGGACGATGGCCGGGATGCCCACGCGTTCCAGCCTGTCGAGGGGCACGGCGTAGCCATCGGCGGAATAGCCGCGGGCCTCCAGGAAATGCTTGAGGTCGAGCAGGGAAAATCCCTCACGGCGGATTTTCTGGTGGTCGCCCTGGTCCCACATGGCCTCGAAAATGGTGGTTTCGTCGACCGGGTCGCCGTAATGGTAGGTCAGCAGCGTGGACAGCGCCGCGGAGCCGCAACTGAAATCCAGCTTCTGCCGCACCGTCAAACGGAACTTGCGCTCCTTGAGGCTCATGACCTTGACGTTCATGGAACCCGAATCCACGCCCGGTATCACGACCGAGCCCGCCCATGCGGGCGGCGTCAGCAGCAGCGAGAGCGCAAGAACCAGCAGGGTGCGCATGATGGCACGGTACCTGCAGTCACTGCACCTGCAGGTTGAGGATCGTGGCGTTCTGGATCAACACGTTGTTGCCCGAATTCTGGATCAGCGTGGAAAAGCCCGAACTGCCGGCCAGCGCGCCGTCGGTGACGAAATTGCTGCCGGTCACGGAGTCGAGGGCGTTGTTGTTGTACAGGGTGCCGTTCAGATCATTGGTGTTGGTGATGTTTGCGCCGCCACGGTAGTTCGCCAGATCCGAGTCGGGCACGGGCGCGTCGAATGCGGCGGCCGTCTGTTTGTCTGGAGCGGGCGGGTCTTCTGCCCATGCTGCTGTTGCAGCCATGCTTGATGCAGCAGCCATAAATATCAGGATTGCGTGTTTCATGGCAGTCATCCTTCCGGATAAAACCCCGGAACCGCCGATTACGGTCCCGGGGCACACAGGGTCAATGCACTGACAGGTTGGCTTGAACGGTCACGCCAATCTGGGTCAGCGCATTGGCGCCAGTGTTTTGCGACACAGATATGATGCCGGCGCCATTGGTCAGGCTGCTGCCGATGGTGTTGGAGGCATCGTAGGAGCCGGCATTGCCGCCGGTCGAGTTCCCACCGTTGCCGCCGACGCCGCCGTTGCCCGTGGTGGCCGAGGCCATCGCGCTGCTGCTGGCGCTGCCCCCCATGCCGCCGTTGCCGCCGGGGCCATTGGCGGTCGCCGTGCCGCCGGTGCCGCCCGCGCCACCGGTGCCGCCTGCGCCGCCGGTCGCACCTGCCCCGGCCACGCCGCCTTCACCGGTCCCGCCGGTGCCGGTCGCGCCGGCTGCACCCGCACCACCGGTGCTGGTGCCGGCTGCACCGACCGCGCCT
This sequence comes from uncultured Thiobacillus sp., assembly GCA_964452995.1. Lineage (GTDB taxonomy): Bacteria > Pseudomonadota > Gammaproteobacteria > Burkholderiales > Thiobacillaceae > Thiobacillus. The sequence goes on along the minus strand of CAYVOR010000037.1, from coordinate 17,149 downwards.
GCGCCACCCGCGCCACCCGTGCCAGCTGCGCCGACCGCGCCTGCGCCGCCCATGCTGGTCCCGGCCGCGCCGGTGCCCGCTGCGCCGCTGCCGGTCGCGCCGGTTGCGCCGTTACCGGCCGTGCTGGTGCCGGTCGCACCCGAGCCGGTCGCGCCGGTACCGGCCGCGCCGGTACCCGCCGCTGCTGCGGCGCCAGCACCACCCGCGCCACCCATGCCGGCACCGGCTGTGCTGGTGCCCGTCGCCGTGCCCGCACCGCCGCTGCCCGCACCGGACGTATCGGTGCTGGTGGTGCCGCCGCCGGTGGAGCCGCCGCCTGCTCCTGCGGTGGAGGTGTTGCTGGTCGGCCCGTTGGCGCCGTTGCTGGAGGTCCCGGCCCCGCCGCCCGTTCCGCCACCGCTGCCGCCACTGCCACTGCCGCCCGCGCCGCCGGTGTTGTCATTTGCCGTGGAGACCGGCACGCCGGCGCTGACGCCCAGCGAACCGCCGCCATTGGCGCTGGAAGAACCGCCGCTGCTGCTGCTGCCGCTGTCGCCGCCGATGCCCTTGCCGCCCATGCTGCCGGTCATGGCTGCGCTGTCGCCGCCGATGCCCTTGCCGCCGCTGTCGCCATTGCCGCCGTCGCCGCCAATGCCCTTGCCGCCGACGCCGAAGCCACCGAGACCGCTACCGCCCGACGCGCTGCCGGAACTGCCGCCGGAGCCGCCGTCGCCGCCGATGCCCTTGCCGCCAATTCCCAGGCCGCCGAGGGCATTGCCGGAACTGCCGCCGGACCCGCCATCGCCGCCATAGCCTTTGCCGCCGTTGCCGCCGGAGCCGCCGGAGCCGCCCGTGGCATTGCCGCTGCTGCCGCCGGAGCCGCCGGAGCCGCCGTAGCCTTTGCCGCCGATGCCGCCGACGGCGAAGCCGCCGTTGCCGCCGTCGCCGCCATTGCCGGCATTGCCGGCGGAGGTGTCGCCGCCTATGGCCTTGGCGTAGCCGTCGGCGCCGTCACCGCCGTTGGCGCCGAAGGCCATGCTGTGGGAGTCCTGCGAGGCATTGCCGCCGTTGCCGCCCATGCCGCCATCGCCGGCCCGGCCGCCGCCGTAGGCGGTGTTGCCGCTGGGGAACACGACGTTGTCGTGGACTTCGCCTTTCAGCCTGGTGGTGGCCGTGGCGTTCACCGTGGAGTTGAACGAGTCATGATTCTGCGACTGGGTGTTGAACGAGTCGCTGTTGTGGGTGTCGGTGTGCGTGTTGTACGCGTCATTGATGCTGCTGTCGGACTGGGAACTGGTGTTGTTCGAGTCCTTGGTGTTCGTGCTGCTGTTGGTCTTGGTGCTCGTGTTGTTCTGGGTCGCCGTCGAATTTTCGTTCGCGGCCGCACCGGAAAGTTTTTCCTGCGTGGACGTGGCCGTCGCGGTCTGGTTGACCGTGCCATCCTGAGAGGTCGGCGAGCTGTTGGTGTTGGTGGGGTTGGCCCAGGCGTGGCTACCCATCCCCAGGGCCATGGCGATCGCTGTCGCCAAGAGTGTCTTGTTCATTTTCTTGCTCCTTAAGCTGGTGTTGATAACTGGCATCATCCTGAGCCATTGAAGCCGGGCTCGATGTTTACATCTGCACCTTCCATGCCAGCTCTACAAGTTATTGATAATTAAAAGAAATATGTTTTGCATCGAACTTTTTGCCAAGGCGCGTTCACGAGAAGGTGCATCAAATCCGAGACGGGCGCGCAGACCATTTTTCGCTGGCGGCGCATTTTGTGTTGTTGAATCAATTGCTTGGTTTGATTCATGGCGGCAAGGTCGGAGTGTTCGATTTTTGCGACGGGGCCGGAACATGTGGCGTGATGAGGGTGGCGCGCCCCGGGGCGGTTCGCCCGCAGCGACCGGGCCGCGATGCAAAAGACGTGCAAGCTCGAAAAACTTTTCTATAGTGACGCATTGCTTCTACAGAGTTGAATCCAACCGGGCGACAGTGGACGGGTGCCGACGCGGCCTCGCTGGCATTGTGCCGCCCCGGCGCAGACGGGCGTGCTTTCGCGTCATGGACGGATGTGATCGGGAGGAGTGATGGAGAACGTTGTGTGATCGTATATGCCGCTGCGCCGTGGCGAATGCAGCTCAATGACCTGTTGGCTGAAGTGGGGTGGCGGCCGCTGTCAGTGGGTGAGTTCGCCGCCCTGTCGTGCGAACGGCGGCAGCAGGTGCATGTCGGGGTCGTCAGGCTCGGCCGTGGCGACGAGGCCGAAGTCAACGCACTGGACGAACTGATGGCGAGCCGGCCGGAAGTCGAATGGGTTGCCCTGGTGCCGGCAGCGGCCCTTTCGAATCCCGTGGTATGCCGCTTCCTGCGAAACGGCTGCTTCGACTTCTACACGTTGCCGATCGACACGACGCACTTCCTCGCCACGCTGGGGCACGCCGAGGGCAAGGCCAGGCTGCCGACCGGTGCCACGGCCGCCTGCGAGGCCGCTGGCTGCTGCGGGATGATCGGGCGGAGCCCGGTGATGCTGGACCTGTATCGCGATATCAGGAAAGCGAGTGGCGTCGACGCTCCGGTGATGATCAGCGGCGAGAGCGGCACCGGCAAGGAACTGGCGGCGCGCGCGATCCACCAGCTTTCGCCGCGGCGGGACGGGCCCTTTATCGCGGTCAACTGCGCGGCGCTGCCGGCGCATCTGATCCAGGCCGAACTGTTCGGCCATGAAAAGGGTGCGTTCACCGGCGCATATCAACGCAAGATCGGGCGTCTGGAAGCCGCCTCGGGCGGCACCATCTTTCTCGACGAAATTGGCGACCTGCCACTGGAATTGCAGGTCACCTTGCTGCATGTGTTGCAGGACAAGGTGATCGAGCGCCTCGGTTCCAATCGGGAAATACGCCTCGATGTGCGGGTGATCGCCGCCAGCCATGTGGAACTGGAACAGGCCGTGGCGGATGGCCACTTCCGCACCGACCTTTATTACCGGATCAACGTCCTGCGGCTCAGGACGCCGCCACTGCGCGAGCGTGAGGAGGATGTGGAACTGCTGGCGCGTGCCTATTTCGAGCGTTTCCTGCCGGAATCCCGGGGCGTGGCGCGCGGCTTCAGCCGTCAGGCGATGACGGTGATGGCCAATTATGAATGGCCGGGCAATGTCCGTGAGCTGATCAACCGGGTGCGCCAGGCGGTGGTGCTGAGCGAGAACCGGCTGCTGACGCCGCATGATCTGGGGCTGGAAAAACGGGTGTCCAGTGACGGGTTTCTGACCCTGGTGGAAGCCCGCTCGCGTGCCGAGCACGAAACAATCCGCCGGGCGCTGCGGCGTAACCAGAACAACGTCGCGGCAGCGGCCCGCCAGCTTGGCGTGTCCAGGGCGACGCTTTACCGGATGCTGGAACGGGTGTCGCATATCGGCGGGATGCCCCATCCGGATTTCGGTCACGCCGTCTCGTTTCAGGCGAGACTGGAATAGCGGGGGCGGCAAGCAACAAGGTCTGCGGGGGCGCGGACGCTTTTGTATTGGGCGGCTTTTCGGTAGGCTTCGCGCTAATTACAGGAAAACCGCTCCCATGCATTTCACCCCCGATTCCTTCCGCGCCTGGCCGACCAAGCGCATTACCCTGCTTGGCATGTCCGGCGTCGGCAAGACGCACATCTCGAGCATGCTGCGCGGTCATGACTGGTTTCACTTCTCCGGCGACTACCGCATCGGCACGCGCTATCTCGACGAACCCATTCTCGACCTGATCAAGCAGCAGGCGATGAGCGTGCCATTCCTGCGCGAACTGCTGCACAACGACTGGATCGACATCAAGAACAACATCAAGATCCACGACCTCGGTCCGGTGCTCACCTTCGTCGGCAAGCTTGGCGGGCCGGAATGGGGCGGGCTACCGCTTGATGAGTTCTCGCGCCGCCAGGCGGCCTATCGCGACGGCGAAATCGCCGCCATGCGCGATGTGCCCAGCTTCATCCGCAAAGGCCAGGAAATCTACGGCTACCACCACTTCGTCAACGACGTCGGCGGCAGCCTGTGCGAGCTGGACGAACCTGGCGTGGTCGAGCTGCTTGCCGAGCACACGCTGATCCTTTATATCCAGACCACGACCCGCGATGAGGAGGATACGTTGATCAGGCGCGCGCAATCCGATCCCAAGCCGCTGTATTTCCGCCCGGCCTTTCTTGCCGAACAGCTGCCGATCTATCTGAAGGAAAAGGGCATCGAGTTCGTGGCACAGATCGAGCCCGACGATTTCGCGCGCTGGGTGTTCCCGCGCCTGTTCCATTCCCGCATCCCGCGTTACGAAGCGATCGCCCAGCCGCATGGCTATACCGTGACCTCGCAGGAAGTGGCGCAGGTACGCGACGAGCGCGATTTCCTCGCGCTGGTCGAAACCGCGATAGCCCGCAAGGGAGGCTGACGATGCCGCTGGTCGCGCATAACGCCCTGCCCACTTTCGAGCGCCTGCGCCGCGACGGCATCACGGTGCTGTCGACCGAGCGCGCGGCCAACCAGGAAATCCGCGAGCTGCATGTCGGCCTGCTGAACATGATGCCGGACGCCGCGCTGGAAGCGACCGAGCGGCAGTTCTACCGGCTGGTTGGCGAATCGAACCCGATCGCGCAGTTCTACATGCATCCCTTCACGCTGCCGACGCTGCCGCGCGGCAAGACGGCGCAGGCGCATATCGCGCAGTTTTACGAAAGCTTCGACGCGATTCGCGACAAAGGGCTGGATGCGCTCATCATCACCGGCGCCAACGTCACCCACGCCAGCCTCGCCGACGAACCGTTCTGGCAGCCGCTGATCGAGGTGATCGACTGGGCCTGGGACCACGTCACCTCGACGCTGTGCTCCTGCCTCGCCACCCACGCGGTGATGCAGTTCCGCCATGGCCAGACGCGCATCATGCAGCCGCGGAAGATATGGGGCGTGTTCGAACATCGCGTGACCAATGGCCACCATCCGCTGGTCGCCGACGTCAACACCCGCTTCGACGTCCCGCATTCGCGCTGGAACGACATCTCGCGCGCGCAGTTCGAAGCGGCCGGCGTCAAGGTGCTGGTCGAAAGCGCGGAAGCCGGCGTCCATCTGGCAGTGAGCGGCGACGGCCTGCGCACCGTGTTCTTCCAGGGGCATCCCGAGTACGACACCGTCTCATTGCTGAAGGAATACAAACGCGACCTGATGCTCGCCATAGCCGGCAAGCTGCCTGCGTTTCCGCCGTTTCCCGAGCGCTATTTCAGCCGCCAGGCGCAGGCGCTGCTGGCCGAATTCGGCCAGCGTGCGCAGGCGGGCGAGACGCTGACCTTCCCCGAGACGCAGGTGCTGCCGCTGCTCGACAATACCTGGCACGACACGGCCGAGGGCGTGATCGGCAACTGGATCGGCTGCGTCTACCAGGTCACCCACCGCGAACGGGGCCTGCCCTTCATGCCGGGGATCGACCCCGACAATCCTTTAGGGCTGGCGTGACGGAAGCGCGTGCGGATTTCGACGAAGCCAGCAGCACGCTGACCGTCAGCGGCGCCTGGCATGCCGGCGTCGTATCGGCCTTGCCGGCACTCGCCGGCAAGGCCGTGCGCACCCTGGACGGCGCCGGCATCACCCAGCTCGATACCAACGGCGCGTGGCTGCTGCTGAACGCGGTTCGTCCGCGGGCGAGCGATCCGCTGCCCATGTTGCAGGCTTTCCAGCCGCAGCACCGGGCGATACTGGAACTGGTCGACCGCCACAGCGCGGCGTCGGCCGCGCAGCCCGAACACCGTCGCGAGGGCGTGCTGGAATTCACCGGTCGCGGCGCGCAGACGATGGCGGCCCACGCACTGGGCCTGCTCGATTTCGTCGGCCGCCTGTTCATGGAGGTGCTGATCTTGCTGGGCAAGCCCGGCAGCTGGCGCTGGCGCGAATTCGCCGCCCAGGTGAGCTCGGTGTTCGCCGGTGCGATTCCCATCGTGATCGGCATGCTGTTCCTGCTCGGTGTGGTGTTCGCCTACCTGCTGGGGGACCAGGCGCAGCAATACGGCGCCAATATTTTTGTGGTCGACGGCCTGCTGCTGGCGATCCTGCGCGAGATTTCGCCGGTCATCGTCGCTGTGCTCGTGGCCGGGCGCACCGGGGCCGCCATCACCGCGCAGATCGGCACCATGAAGGTCACCGAGGAAATCGATGCCATTGCCACGCTCGGCCTGTCGCCGCTGGCGGTGCTGGTGATTCCGCGCATGCTGGCGCTGCTGCTCGCCATGCCGCTGCTGGTTTTCATCGGCGACCTTGCCGGGATTGCCGGCGGCATGCTGATCGCGCAGCAGCAGCTCGATATTTCCTATTCCATGTTTCTGGATCGGGTACAGGACGTGATCCGGCTGAAAACGTTGCTGGTCGGGATCGGCAAGGCGCCGGTATTCGCCATGTTCATCGCGCTGATCGCCTGCCGCATGGGCCTGGCGGTCACGCGCGACGCCCGCAGCGTCGGCGTCAATACAACGTCCACCGTGGTGCAGAGCCTGGTCGCCATCATCATCCTCAACGCCATTTTTGCCGTGATGTTCGTGCGGCTGGGGATCTGATGGTCGAGTCCGTGATCGAGGTCCGCGACATCACGACCACACTGGGCGGGCACAGCATTCATCGCGGCCTCAGCCTGTCCATTGCGCGCGGCGAGGTGGTCGCGCTGATCGGCGGCAGCGGCAGCGGCAAATCGGTCCTGCTGCGTGAAATCATCGGCTTGTTGCGGCCGCAGTCGGGATCGATCGAACTGTTCGGTCAATCGGTTCTGGACAGTTCAGGCGAACAGATGAACCTGTTGCGGCGGCGGTTTGGCGTCCTGTTCCAGGATGGCGCCCTGTTTTCCTCGCTCACGGTGGAGGACAACGTCGCGACGCCGCTGTTCGAGCATACCGATCTGCCGCATGCAACCTGCCGCCAGCTGGCCCGGCTGAAACTCGCACTGGCCGGCCTGCCGCCGGACGCTGCGGCCAAGCTGCCGAGTGCGCTCTCGGGGGGCATGCGCAAACGGGTGGCGCTGGCGCGCGCGCTGGCGCTCGACCCGGAACTGCTGTTCCTCGACGAACCGACCTCCGGCCTCGACCCGATTTCCGCCCGCGCGTTCGACGCGCTGATCCGGCTGCTGGCCGATAGCCTGGGGCTGACCGTATTCCTCGTCACCCACGACTTGGATACACTGTTTTCAATTATCGATCGCGTCATCGTACTGTCGGACGGCCGCGTGCTCGGCAGCGGCACGGTGGCCGAACTGAAACACATCGACGACCCGTGGCTCCACGATTACTTCGCGACGCGGGCGCCTGAGGGAGACATCCAGCATGGAAACTGAAGGTCGCTACACCCTGGTCGGCGCGCTGGTGCTGGTCGTGGTTGCATTGCTGACCATGGCCATCGTGTGGCTGACGGGAGCTGCCGATAGCATCGCCTATCAGGCCTACACGATTTATTTCAAGGAACAGTCGCTCGACGGACTGGCGGTCGGCAGCCCGGTGAAGATGCGCGGCATCAAGGTGGGCGTGGTCGATGGCTACCGTTTTTCCAGCAAGCAGGAAGAAGCGGTCGCGGTCACCGCGCGCATCGACGAGGGCGTGCCGATCCATGATGGCGCCACCGCCTTCATCAAGCGCAATCTGGTGACCGGCATTGCGTCCATCGAAATCACCAACGGCCCGATCGACGGCCCATTGCTCAGCCGGGCGCCCGAGGGCGAACGTTATCCGGTCATCGCCGAAGGCAGCTCCGACATCGACAAGGTCGCGACCGCGCTCTCGCGCCTGGCCGTGAACGGCGCGCAGGTGCTGGACAAGATGAACACGCTGCTGTCGGACGAAAACCAGCGCGCGCTCAGTCAGACACTGGCGCATCTCAGCGAGGTGTCGGGGCACCTGGCTGCCAACAAGCAAAGCCTCACTGCCGCGGTGCAGAGCATTCGCGAGGCCTCCGATGCGTTCCGCCTGGCCGCGGTCAGCATCAACCAGGCCGCCATTCATGCCGATGGCACGATCACCAGCGTGGGCCGGAACGCCGACGCCGCGCTGAAGGAGGCCACGGCCGCGATCGACACGCTGCAACGCGACGCCAGCCTCATTTCCGAGCGTGTCCAGCAGTTCGGCGAGACCGGCACGCTGGAAATGACCAACATGAGCCGCGATGTACGCACCAGTGCCGATGCGCTCACCACGGCCGGGCAGCGGTTGTCCAATCCAGGCGCCATCCTGTTCGGCCCGAACAAGAAGCAACTGGGCCCCGGAGAGACACTGCCATGAAAACCGCGCTTTCCCTGATGGTCCTGATTCTGGCGCTGGGCGGCTGCGTCAGTTTGAACCCGCATGCCGACTCGCCCGGCGTGGTGTATTACGTGCTGGACGACACCGGGCCCGCCGCTTCGCCTGCGCAGACGGCCCAGGCCGATAGCCCGACACTGCAGGTGCTCAATACCACCGCCGCCACGTTTTACAACAGCGACCGGCTTGTCTTCAGCCGCAGCCCCGGTACCCGCGGCCAGTACCAGTTCGCGCGCTGGACCGAGCGTCCCGGCAAGCGTTTTGCCGAGCTCATGCGCGCCCGGCTCGACCGTTTCGGCCCCTACCGCATCGCCTCCGCCGGCGGTTACGTGCGCAGCAATCTCATGCTGGATACCCGGCTGGTCGAGTTCTATCACGATGCGACCCGCGAGCCGGGCCAGGTGCGGCTGGAACTGCGCGCCGAACTGGTGGACCTCAAGCAGCGTACCTTGCTGGGGCGCCGTATTTTCGAGCAGCACGTGCCGTTGACGACCTACGATGCGGCCGGCGCCGCCCAGGCATCCAGCCTGGCGGTCAGCCGCGTGCTCGATGATCTGGATGCATGGCTCGCCAGCTTCAAATAAGCGCCTAAAATGACAAGAAGCAGCCCTACAACAAAAGGAGAGACATCATGAAACGCCTGCTTGCCGCCCTGTGCCTGTGTTCCCTCGCTGCCGTCGCCCATGCCGAAATCATGCAGAAATTCGGCGCATTCGAAATCCATTACAACGCCCTGACCACCGACGAACTGCAGCCCGACGTCGCGCGCAACTACAAGATCGAGCGCAGCAAGACGCGCGGCCTGGTGACGATGTCGGTGCTGAAGAAGAACAAGCTTGGCGCGCTCACCCCGGTGCCCGCCAAGGTGACCGTCTACGTCACCAATCTCACCCGGCAACTGGCCAATGTGAACATGCGCGAAGTCAGGGAGGGCGCCGCGATTTATTATCTCGGCGAATTTCGTGTCGCGCCGCCGGATACGCTGACCTTCAGCGCGACCGTGGACGTGCCTGGCGAGCTCAACCAGAAAATGACCTTCGACCAGCAGTTCTACAAGTAAGCCCGCACGGTCCGCGTCGGTCCCGGCACGTTGTCGGGCGCTGGCACGGACACCGCGATCACACGCGGAACAATCCGGAATACGCCAGCGTCAGTAGCCCCCACACGCCGAAGCCCGCCACCGTCAGCCCCGCCGCGCGGCGCACCCATAGCTGCTGCATGAACGGCTGGATCTGCCGGGCGAACAGCCCCATGCCCAGCAGATTCGGCAGCGTCCCGATGCCGAATGCCAGCATCAGCGCCGCCCCCGACGGAGCGCTGCCGGCCGCCAGCGCCGATACCAGAATCGAGTACACCAGCCCGCACGGCAGCCAGCCCCAGACCATGCCGGCCAGCACCGCCTGCGGCAACGACTTCACCGGCAGCAGCTTCTGAAACAGCGGCCTGACCCGGCGCCATACCCGGCCGCCGGCGCGCTCGAATACCAGCACCCATCGATTGAGTCCGGCCAGATACAGGCCGAGCAGGATCATCACGACCTGCGCCAGGCCATACAGCAGCGTCTGCACCGGCAGGAATTCAGCCAGCTTGAGCGAGGCGCCGAGCGCGCCGGCCAGCGTGCCGAACAGCGTATACGACGACACCCGTCCCAGGTTATAGGCCAGGTGCAGGCGGAACGGCGGCGTGCTGCCGTCGGCGCGGAAGGAGAACGCCGCGACGATGCCGCCGCACATGCCGACGCAGTGCACGCCGCCGAGCAGGCCGGCGAGCAGGGCGGTGAGGAGGGAAAACTCGATCATGGCTGTTTATGATTCCTGGACACCAGCCACACCAGCAGCAGTACCGGCACCCCGATCAGCGCCGTGCCGGTGAAGAAGCTCGCCCAGCCGTACGCATCGACGAACTCGCCCGAGAAGCCGGCGATGAACTTGGGCAGCAGCAGCATCACCGAAGTGAACAAGGCGTACTGCGTGGCCGAATAGGCCTGGTTGACCAGCCCCGACAGATAGGCGACGAAGGCAGAGGAAGCGATCCCCGCCGAGAGGTTGTCGGCCGACACCGTGAACACCAGCGCGCCGACGTCGTGCCCGCGCCCGGCCAGCCAGACGAACAGCAGGTTGGTGCCCGCCGACAGCAGCGCGCCGAGAAACAGCGTGCGCATCACGCCGAGGCGCATCGTCAGCAGGCCGCCGAGCCCGGCGCCGGCGATGGTCATGATGACGCCGAACACCTTGGACACGGTGGCGACCTCGTCCTTGGTGAAGCCCATTTCCTGATAGAACGGATTGCTCATCACGCCCATCACCACGTCGGAGATGCGATACAGCGCGATCAGCGCCAGCATCAGCACCGCCTGCCATTTATACCGCTGGATGAAATCGATGAACGGTGACAGCACCGCGTCGTAGAACCAGGCGGCGGCATTCAGCGGCCCGTCGGTCAGCCCAAGGCGGGCAAATTTCTCGCGCGCGTGCAGCTCGCGTTCACTCGTGGCGCGGGAGATTTTCTTCTCGGGTTCGCGGATGATCAGCGTGGTGACGATACCGATCACCATCAGCGCCGCCATCGCCGTGTAGGCCACCTGCCAGGGGTGGAAGTCGTAGGCCGTCGCGGTCGTGTCGGCGCTCGCCGCGATCCACAGCGCGCCCGCGCCGGCGGTGATCATCGCCAGACGATAGCCGGCCTGATAGGTCGCCGCCATCGCGCCCTGTTTTTCAACTTCCACCGCCTCGATGCGGTAGGCGTCGAGCGCGATGTCCTGCGTCGCCGAGGCGAACGCCACCGCCAGCGCGAAATACACCGTATGCGTCAGGTTCAGCACAGGATCGGTGTTAGCCATGCCCAGCAGCGCCAGCGCGATGCACACTTGCGACAGTAGCAGCCACGCCCGTCGCTTGCCCAGCAGACGGGTCAGGAACGGCAGCGGCAGCCGGTCGACCAGCGGCGACCACAGGAACTTGAAGCCGTAGGCCAGCCCCACCCACGACAGATGCCCGATGGTCGCCCGTGCGATGCCCGCCTCCGACAACCAGAACGACAGCGTGCCCAGCACCAGCAAGAGCGGCAGCCCGGCCGAAAAGCCGAGGAACAGCATGCCGACCACGCGCGGGTGGGTGTAGACCTTGAGGGCGGCGAGCCAGGGGTGGGTCATGGTGAGCGGTGAGGGGTGAGTAGTAAGCAGTAAGCGGTGAGCAGTAAGCGGTGAGGGGTCAGGCGCGCGGAACGATGCGTTCGCGCAGCCAGGCGGCGAGCGTGGCTTCGTCCCATTCGCCGGCGGCGACGGCCAGCATGGCCAGCGTCGCTTCGGCCTGGCTGACGTTCAGCCGCAGGCCGTTGACGTACAGAAACAGACCCAGCGCCAGAAAGGCGGCGCGCTTGTTGCCGTCCACGAATGGGTGATTCTTGGCGAGTCCGACACAGTAGGATGCCGCCAGTTCGCTGGCATCCGGCATCCCGTAGTGGGCGAGATTGAGCGGCCGTGCCAGTGCGGAGTCGAGCAGGCCTTCGTCACGCAGCCCCGGCAGGCCACCGTGCTCGGCCAGACTTTCGTCGTGCAGCAACAGCAGCGCACGCTTATCAAACCATTTCCAGTTCTGCGCCACTTACTTCGCCAGTTCGTGGAAGGTGTCGCGGAAGTCGCGCATGAACGCGCGGCCTGCCTCGATCTGCTCTTCCAGGCTGGGGTCGTAGGGCGTCACCGCCACGCCGTCCGGCGTCTCGGTTAAAAACACCGTGTCGCCCTTTTCCAGTTTCAGCCGCGCCAGCACGTCCTTGGGCAGGATGAGGCCGACCGAATTGCCAATCTGGGTGAGTTTGAGCGCATGCATGATGGACTCCGAAAGTTATAACAATTGTTATATTAGCGCGTGATGCGGCGCAAGCCAAGGTTTTGGTGCGCAAACAGGCAAGCCCCGTTGTTGTTGGGTTGGCGAAACGATAGCAACATGCTAGCGTGATGCTACATCCTGTTTGGAGACGCATCATGAGCACCAAAACCAAACCCCCGGCCCCTGATCTGGCGCAGTTCAACGTGCGCTTGCCCACCGAACTCAAAGCCCGGCTGGAAAACTACGCCCGAATGATTGACCGTCCCCAGGCCAGCGTGGCGAGCGAGGCGCTGGCCGATTATCTCGATTGGCGTGTCCCGCAAATCGAGGCGCTCAAACAGGCCATTGCATCGGCCGATCAGGGGAAATTCGCAAGCGCGGACGAGGTGGAACAGTTCTTCAAGCGTTATGAAGCTTAAGTGGACGCTCGACGCCCTGGCCGATCTGCAAACCATTCTGGATTACATCAAACGGGACAATCCCCAGGCAGCCCAGGCCCTTGCGGCAGGCTTCAGGCACACCGCCGAACATCTGACCCGGCATCCGTTCATCGGCCGGCGCGGTGATCTCCACGGCACCCGCGAACTGATGCTGCACCGCAATTACCTGCTGACGTATCGCGTCAGCAGCGAAGCCGTCGAAATCCTGCAAATCTGGCACGTTGCGCAAAAGCGCTTTCATTGAGTCTGGAGGGGTGGGGGTGCGGGAGGCCGGACGTCCCTCCAACCCACGCATGCGTGCCGCAGGTGCTCCATTCTTTCCTGCTGTCGCACCCCGCTGTGAAGTGGGCTGGCGCGGGCCTGGCCGGTCAAGCCGTGCCCGTCCGCTCCAGATTCAGCGCCAACAGCCTTCTGAGGATTTCCTCGTCCGGCATCTCCGGCGTGTAGTCGGTCCAGCCGTAGGCGTCGGCGACATAGCCGTCGAGTTCGCGGTGGACGTGGGCGAGCCAGGCCGGGCGAGCATTGTAGAGCTTGGTCAGGGTGCGCTGTTTCAGCTCGGCTTCATGGCCTGCTTTGGCCACCGGGCGCAGCGGGAAACCGGCCGCCTCTTCCTCCGGCGTGCGCACCCAGTCCACCCATTCCGGCGGGTTGAGCCAGGCTTCGCGCAGTTCGTTCAAATGCCGCGCGGTGGCGGCGATGTTTTCGGTCGTCACCAGGTCGGCGTAACAGGTGGACGAGGCGCGTTCGGGCGCGGCGGCGGTGTCGCGCGGCGTCAGGCCTTCGGGGAAGGGGAAGGCCTCGAAGGTGGTGGTGGGGGTGTAGCGGGGGTCGTTGCCTTTGCCGAGCCATGTGCACAAACCTAACGACCACAGTTCGTGGAAGCGCGAATGCAGGATGCCGAAGGTGCAGTCGTCGGCGCGGGCGATGACGTCCAGGAGGTTCATCGCCAGCGCGGGTGAGCTGCGCCAAGCGAATATTCTGTGCTTGGAAACGACCGGCGTCACGATGTATCTGGGCAAGGCTTCTATGGCTCGCCGCAATTCCGGACGTGGTCGTTCGAATAACCACCACTGTTCGCGAGTGCGCGTGTTTCGATCGTTTGCACGTTCAGGTTTGACATGGATGAGCGCATGTTGAAACGGCGCTTCGTATTGCATCGCTTCATCAAGTGAGAGGCCGGTGAAATCAATAATCCAGGTGTCTGACGGGTTCCTGACAACATCCGTTGCATTGATCCAGGGCCGAAGCACATTGCTATTGGGCTGCCCATTTGGGTTGCCACCTTGCTTGAGCAGCCTTCTGGCCAGTTTGCCGGGAATGTCAAAGCTGCCGTATTTTTTGATGCCTTCAAAACAGGTGCCGGCGTTTTCTTCTAACCTGCGGGCGTTTGTAAGGTTAAGGCCGTCACCTGTAGTGAGATCGGCGTGAATCGCAGAAACCGGTTGGCCGTCGAGCACCGCCGTTCGTGCTGAGCCTGCCGAAGCACCGAGCGGTCCTTCGACAGGCTCAGGCTGCGTCGTGAGCCTGTCGAACGGGAGAGCGGGCGGATGGCCGAAGCACACCAGCGACACCCGCACCGCCGCGCCGTTGTTGACCCATTCTTCGTCGCTCCATGCCTCGAAGATGGGCGCGGTGGCGACGATGCGCTCCAGCACCTTGCGACTGGCGCCGCCGCGAATCGAATTGGTGGCGACCAGGCCGACGCGCTGTGTCTTGCCCGCCTCGACCTGTGCGCGGGCCTTTTCGAACCAGTAGGTGACGAAATCGGCGCCGCCTGGGACGCGGCCGTCGTACTGGCGGCGCAATGCGTGGGTGTATTCGTCGCCGAGTTCGGCACGCATCTTCTTGTCGCCGAGAAAGGGCGGGTTGCCGACGATGGCGTCGGCCTCGGGCCACGCCGGTTCACTCACCCCACCCTTTGCCCTTAACCCTTCCCCCTTCACCTCCAGCACCGCGTCGCGGTTCTCGATATGGTCGAGCGCCTGCAGGATCGGGTCGCGCCGCACCGGATAACCATGCGCCAGCATCCACTGGATTTCGCCAATCCAGACGGTGACGCGGGCGAGCTCGGCGGCGTAGGGGTTGAGTTCGATGCCGAGGACGTTGGCGGGGCTGGTCTCGATCACGAGTTCGCGGTGCAGGCCGAGCGACTCGGCTTCGAGGTTGGCGCGGTGTTCGAGATTTTTCAGCGTCTTCAGCGCGAGATACAGAAAGTTGCCGCTGCCGCAGGCGGGGTCGAGCACGCGGTAGGCCCTGAGCCGCGCGATGAAGGCGGAAAAGTCGGCCTGGGCGTCCTTGAGCGCGGTCTGCGAGCCTTTGCCGCCCTTGATATAGACCGGCATGCGTTCGGCGATGCGGGCCTTGACCTGATTCCATTCGGCCAGCAGCGGCGCCTCGATCACCGGGCGGATCAGCTTGAGGATGGTGGCGGGGTCGGTGTAGTGCGCGCCGAGCTGGCTGCGCATGTCGGGGTTGAGGCCGCGCTCGAACAGGGTGCCGAGGATCGCCGGTTCGATTTCGCCCCAGCCCATGCGCGCGGCATCGAGCAGCTGCACCACGTCTGCCGTGGTGAGCGGCGGCACGGCGATGGTTTCGAACAGGCCGCCATTGAAATACGGAATGGTTTCGAGCGCGAAGTCGCCACCCCGGCGCATGGCGCCGAACAGTTCGGTGAGCCGGGACTGCGCCTTGGCGCCGTCGGGGTTGGATTTGTCGAGCACGGTCTCGAACAGCTTTTCGGGCAGCAGTTTCGCGTCTTCGGCAAACATGCAGAACACGCACTGGATCAGGAAGTGCGCGGTGTCGAGCGGGGCGTGGCCGCGTGCGTTGAGACGCTCGGCCAGTTCGCCCATCCTGCGCGCGGCTTCTTCGGTGACGCGGTAGGTCGTGGTGCGCGGCTTGAAGCGCTCGGGCGATTCGAACAGCCAGCGCAGCGTCTGCAGGTTCTCCGGCTGGCCGATGTCTTCGAGCCGGATTTCGTGGACTTCGCTCGGCGTGCCGGTGACATGGGTGTGGATCTCGATGCGCTTGCGGTCGGATACCACCAGCAGCGGCGGGTTGTCGAGCGCCAGCGCGTAGGTCATCAACTGCTTGAGCGCGGCGCCGAGGTCCTTGTCGGGCGCCTTGTATTCCCAGGCGAAGCAGCCGCGTTTCCAGACGTCGGCCCAGCCCTGGCTGGCGCTGCTTTTCTTGATGAGCCCGCGCTCGTACTGGTATTCGCCTTCGATGCGCGGCGGTTCCACACCGAGCAGCGCGCACAGGTCTTCAAAGTGCGCCTGTGCGCCCGCGCGTTCGGTCAGCGGGTTGTCGCGCCACTTGGCGATGAAGGCCTGTGGGGTCATGCCGGGTGAGCCCGATTCGCAAGGGGGGACAGCTTGCTGGACGCAGTCATGGTCAGAGATCTTTTTTCTTTTGGTGGGGGTCGCCCAGCAAGCCGCCCGCATCGCGCTCGTCGAGCGCCAGCCTGGGCGTGGCAGTCTTGATGCGCTTCTCCACCTCCTTGATATGCTCGGCGGCCGGTATGTTTTCGGGGCGTTCGCCGCCAATGCGCTCGATGGCGCTGCGGACTTCCCTGCCGACCTGCTCGTGGGTACGGATGGCCTGTTGCTGATCGCGGACACCTTCGCGCGCCAGTTTGTCGCGGGTCTGGGTCATGCGGAACTGGTTGGCCGCCAGTTCGGTGGCGTTCATCCGGTCCATCAGCTGTTCTTTGTCCGGGACGCCCTTCCTTGCCTTGATTTGCTCATTGCCCAGGCCGCCGTACAGGCCTTTGTAACCGGCATCATGAAAAATGCCGAACATGCGGTTCTGCACACCGGCTTGTCGGGCGGCCCCCGAGAGTGCCTTGAACTCTTCGGAGGTCTGCTTGCGCAGTTCCAGGCGCTCTACATCTGAGGAGAGCTGCTCGGTAAGTTCCTGACGCCGTGTCTGGAGAGCAAAGTATTTCTGGGCCTGGGAGATTTCCGGCTTGCGCGGGTCGCCGTTCTGGGCGATGAGGTAGCAGGCGAAGCGGGAAAGTTGATAGTCCCGCACGATCTGGACGGCACCTTTGCCGCCGATGATCGGTTTGCCGGCGCCGGCAAAGTGATGCTCCGGGTTATTTCCTGATTGCTCACAAGAGGTTATGGCGCGCCTGACGGCATCTTCAAACCGTCGCCACTGGCTGTAACCCAGCAGGGGCTGAAGGTCGCGTGCACTCCAGTACTCGGCGTCGTGGTCGTTGACCTGTTTGAGACTCTCGAAGGATTGTCCACCGATGCTCGGCAGCTCATTTTTTGCCATCTCTTCCCGCCTTTTTTCCCGTTCAATTGTTTTTGAGTAACGGGTTATGGAGCGTAATCGTAATCGACAATCAGTGGCGCATGGTCGGAAAAGCGCTGATCCTTGTAGACGCTGGCGGAGGTGGCTTTCGCCGCGATGCCCGGCGTCGCGATCTGGTAGTCGATGCGCCAGCCGACGTTTTTGGCATACGCCTGACCCCGGTTGCTCCACCAGGTGTAGGCCTCGCCGGTGTGTTCGGGATAGAGGCTGCGGTAGACGTCGACCCAGCCGAGCTCGTCGAACAGCCGCGTCATCCAGGCGCGCTCCTCGGGCAGGAAGCCGGAGTTCTTCTGGTTGGATTTCCAGTTC
>CAYVOR010000036.1:0-24440 GCA_964452995.1 uncultured Thiobacillus sp. | reverse complement strand
GGCGGAGAAGACGAACTTGCCGCTGGTGATGTCGACCTGGCCGCCGCCGAAGTTGACGGCGTAGAGGCCGTTCTTCACCGAGGCGATGATTTCGTGCGGGTTCTTGTCGCCGCCGAGCATGAGGGTGTTGGTCATGCGCGGCATGGTGAGGTGCGCGTAGGACTCGCGCCTTGCGTTGCCGGTGGTCGGCATGCCCATCAGGCGGGCGTTCATCATGTCCTGCATGTAGCCGGTGAGGATGCCGTCCTCGATCAGGGTGGTGCGCTGGGTGGGGTTGCCTTCGTCGTCGACGTTGAGCGAGCCGCGGCGCAACGGGATGGTGCCGTCGTCGATCACGGTGACGCCGGGCGCCGCCACTCTTTCGCCGATGCGGCCGGAAAACGCCGAGCTGCCCTTGCGGTTGAAGTCGCCTTCGAGGCCGTGGCCGATGGCTTCGTGCAACAGGATGCCGGGCCAGCCGGAACCGAGCACGACGGTCATGGTGCCGGCGGGCGCGGGACGCGCGTCAAGGTTGACGAGGGCCTGGTGCACGGCCTGGCGCGCGTATTTTTCGAGGATGTCGTCGGTGAAGTAGCTGTAGTCGAAGCGGCCGCCGCCACCGCCGCTGCCCTGCTCGCGACGGCCGTCCTGCTCGGCGATGACCTGCAGCGACAGGCGCACCAGCGGGCGTACGTCGGCGGCGAGGTGGCCGTCGGAACGGGCGACGAAGATGACTTCGTATTCGGAGGCGAGGCTCGCCATCACCTGGATGACGCGCGGGTCCATGGCGCGCGCCTTCTTCTCCAGCCGTTCCAGCAGCGCGACCTTGTCGGCGTCCTGCAGGCTCACGAGCGGGTCGACGGCGTTGTAGAGCAGGCGGCTTTCGCCGCGTTTGGCGATGGCGGCGCTACGCGCCTGGCCTGCGCGCGCGATGGCGCGGGTGGCATCGGCGGCGGCGCCGAGGGCGTCGAGGCTGATGTCGTCGGAATAGGCGAACGCGGTCTTTTCGCCCGAGATCGCGCGCACGCCGACGCCCTGGTCGATGTTGAAGCTGCCGGACTTGACCTGGCCTTCTTCCAGGCTCCAGCCTTCGGAGCGCGAGTACTGGAAATACAGATCGGCGTAGTCGACGTCGTGCGTAAGCAGGCGGCCGAACACCGGCGCGAGCTTGTCGGCATCGAGGCCGTTCGGCGTCAACAGCGTGGCTTCGGCGGACTGGAACAACTGTTCGGCGGTCTGGATGGGAACGAAGGCGTCGCTTGGGTTCATGGCAATGTCCTGAATTATTTCGTGGCGGGTTCGCGCTTGGCGGGCACCCGGCGTTCCACCACCTCGACTTTGATCTGCTGGCACTGGATGAAGCGGTGCTTGAGCGCGGGCAGGCTCGTCCTGAGGCTGGCCTGATAAGCCGGGTTGAGGTTGGCGATGACGACGCCGGAGCCGCGCGGCAGGCGGTCGAGCACCACGCCCCACGGGTCGACGATCATGCTGTCGCCGTGCGTTTCGCGGCCCGACAGGTGGTAGCCGCCCTGCGCCGGCGCGATCACGTAGGCGAGGTTCTCGATCGCGCGCGCGCGGATCAGCGTTTCGAAATGCGCGCGGCCGGTGGTGGCGGTGAATGCCGACGGCACCACGATGATGTCGACGTCCGGCATGGCGCGATACAGCTCGGGAAAGCGCAGGTCGTAGCAGACCGACAGCCCGATGCGGCCGAACGGGCTGTTGATGACGACGACCTTGTCGCCCGGCTCGATCAGCTTGGCTTCCTGGTAGTGCTCGTTGCCGAGGTCGAGACCGAACAGATGGATCTTGTCGTAGCGCGCTACCTGTTTGCCGCGTTCATCGTAGACCAGACAGCTATTGCGCACCTTGCTCGCCACGCTGGCTTCCAGCGGCACCGAGCCGCCGACCAGCCAGATGCGGTGTTTCTTCGCCATGCGCGCGAGGAACGCCTGGACCGGACCGTGGCCTTCGGCCTCGCGTGCTTTCACCACATAGGAATCTTTCATCGCCATGATGCAGAAGAACTCTGGCAGCACGACCAGCTTCGCGCCTGCCTCGACCGCCAGTTCGATGAGGCGTTCGGCCTCAGCCAGATTGGCCGGTACATTCGGGCCCGACGCCATCTGGATGGCTGCCACGCGCACGGTGCCTGCCTGCGGCGCCGCTTTTTTGACGGACGTCCCACGGGCGCGGGAAACGGTGGTTTTAACGGATTTTTTTGTTGTCATGGTCAGATTCCACAATCAGGGTTCGGTCGCTTGATTATCAGGGGTGGCCTTCTTTTTGGACAGCCGCTCAACTTCGGGGGCCTGCCACGCGCCGGTCACCAGGTATTCCTGGCTGATGACCTGCTCGATCGGGTCGCGCAGCAGTTTTTGTGCGGCCAGCGCCCCCACGCCGGCCAACGGTCCACCGAGCAGGGCACCGGCCACGGCCACGCCTTCGGACAGTTTCGGAATCACTTTCAGCCGCAACTGCACGGTTTCCTGATTGAGGTCGGCCAGGCCGGACATATTGACCTTGGCAGCCGGCCCGCGCATCCGGAAGTCGTCGCTGTAAACCACACCGCGCGCAATGCGCAGCGTGGCGCCGATGTCGTCGAAAGCATAGCCTTCATTGAAGATATCACGGAAATCGAAGTTGAGCCGGCGCGGCAGCGATTGCAGGCTCAACACGCCGAGCAACTTGCCGGCGCCGGGATTGATCTTGAGAAACTGTCCGCCCTTGGCCCTGAAATCGAGCTGACCGGCCAGCGTGGCCAGCGCGAAATCCGCAGGCGAACCTTCCCAGGTGGCGCTGCCCTGGATTTCCGCGGTCCCGCGCTTGAGCGTATCGGGATAGCCAAAACGCGCCAGCATCCTGCCCGCATCGGACACGTTCAAGCTCAGATCGGCACGCGTTTCACCCGACCCGCTGTCGCGCCACAGGCCGCTCATGCGGAATACGCTGTCGGGGTGGGTCAATTGCAGGGTGTCGATCACCAGCCCTTGCGGCGTGCCGTGCGCCATGGCTTCCAGCCGTCCCAGCGCCCGCTCTTCCAGACGGAAATCCTCTACCGTCAGATCCACCACCGGAAAATCCGAGGCTTTCATGTTATCGGCCGTTTCCTGCCCGGCGGCCGGCAGCCGGGCAGGAATGGTCAACTGCCTGAACTGCGCCGAGACCCGCGCGGGTTGACTGTTTGCGGGACGATAGGTCAACGCCCCGTTCAAACCGGCGCCACTCACCTGGACACGCAACAAACCGCCGCGGTTGCGCCCCGCCAGGCGCACGTCCCGGTAGCGCCGCCCCATCAGGTCGAGCGCCTCAAAGCCGAGGTCGAGTGTCGCCAGCGGCAAGGATTCGCCGCCTTCGACGCCAGGCAGCAGATCCATCCAGCCCGAGACATCCAGCCCGTGTCCGTTGCCCGCCAGGCGCAGCCCCGCTTCGCCGGGTAACGTGGCGCGCCCGCCAAAGCGAATCTCGCCGCGCTCCAGGTGCCCAGCCGCGGTCTTGCGCCAGACCGCGCCCACGATCCTGCCGAGTTGCACCTCATGCAATGGGCCAGTGGCGTGCGGCTGCGTGGTCACCACCAGCGGCAGCGGCTGGGCCGCTGTCTTGGTCAGCGGCGCCGGCAGGCTGCTGCCCAGTCCGGTCAGGTCGGACTCGATGCGGACGCGCTCGCCCGCCGGTTCCAGATCGACCTCGCCACGCCAGGCCGTCTGCCCCGACAACTGATCCTTCCAGGCCGCTCCCAGCCATGACGTCAGGCCCGTTGCGGTGACGCGTCCCTGCGCCAGGATCCGGACCTGACCGGATCGGGTCTGCGTGTCGATGCGCAGCGGGCCGCCGAGAAGCTGCGCGGTGAGGTTTTTGGCGGCCAGGCTGTCGCCGGTGAAATCGATATCGCCACGTGTCTGATCGATCCGCGGCAGGCCCGATGGCAGCAGCGTATTGTTCAGAAACGACAGGCGGCCACCCAGCGTCGTATCGTGATTGTGGCGCAACGGCAGCTGCAGGCTCAGGGCGAGCTTCATCGGCCCGCTGCCATCCAGCGCGGCGGTGACACCGCGCAGGCGTTCGCCAACCGGACTGGTATTGGCGAAGCGGATGAAATCCCGGATCGGGCCGTTGGCTTCGCCATCGATGTGCAATTGCTCGTCGTGCTGCAGCAGATCAGGAATCACGGCTTTCACCGGCGCCAGGGCCACCCCGTATATCCGTGCCTGGTTTGACGTCACTTCCATCATCTTGCCCTGGAACAGCAGGCGTCCCTGGATGCCCTCGATGCGCGGCCAGCCTGGCGCATAGTCGATCACGCCTTGCTTCACCTGCGCGTCGACCTGGAACACGCCCTGGCCCGACTCGAAAGGGAACTGCGTCAGGTCGCCTTTCAGGATCAGCTTCACGTCGTCGGAACGTCCGGCCACGACGGCATGCTTCACCCAGTCGACCGTGTGGTCGCCGACGTGCATCGGCAGATAACGGTACACCGCCGTACCGTCGGCGCGGGTCAGATGCGCCGTCAGATCAATGATGCCGCGGTGGCCCGGGATCTGTTCGTAGGAACCCTTGGCCGTCCCGGCCATGTCCGCATTGGCGAAGGCCATGTCGTCCAGGGTGACGCGGCGGCCACGCGGCGTCTTCTGCCACGTTCCCTGCGCGCGCAGGTTGTCGATCGCGAATGAGGGGTCGCGAAAAAGGCCGGGCAGTCCCAACGTCATCTTGCGCGAATCGATCTCGAACGCGCCGGCGCGCGCATCGCCCTCGATATGGCCGTTCAGGTTCGATAGACCCGGCTGGTTGTCGATCGCTGCCACGCCGAGGCCGCTGAAACGGGCCATGATGCTGAAGTTGTCCAGTCCCGGCTGCGCGCCATTCCAGCCGAATCGCAACACATCGAAGCGGCCTTGCGGCTGCAGGGCCTGCAGCCGCGTGCGCAGGGCCGTCTCCATCGGCAGGCTCGGCAGCAGCGATTGCCAGCCGCCCAGGCTGAACGCCTGAGCCGTGATTTCGTGCGACGCGCCGTCCCACGACAGGCCTGCATTGAACGGTGCACCGAGGACGGCGCCCGAACGCGCCACGCGCAGGTTGTCGAAGGCCATGCGATATCCGGCCGGGCCATGTTGCCACCGGGCCTGACCGCGCACCTGCGCCAGCCGCACCGGGGGCAGAGCGGCGCCCAGCCTCGCCTCGATGTCATGCAGGTCGAATCCGATCGTCACGCCGGCCAGCGCGCCGCGCGCCACGTCGAACTGCAGGTTCAGCGTACCTTGACCCTGTTGCGGCTGATACGGCAGCGCCAGCCAGGCGGCAAGATGCGAAAACGACACCTCCGCTGCGGTCGCATCGACGGTGCCGTTCCAGCTTTCAAGGTCATCGACCCGGCGCGCACGCAGCTTTGCCACGATCTGCAGCGGTCGTGACAGGCTGGCCGGGGGAGTAACGCGCAATTGCAGACGATGCGACCAGCGCACATTGGTCAGCGTGAAATCGACCGCCGTCAGGGTCAGCGGCGGGGCATCGCGCACCTCGTCGAACCAGGTCAGCGCGACGCCTCCGGCATGCACCTGTCCCTGCCGCAACAGCCAGCTGGAGAATCCGCTGTCCGGCGCGGCCGGGTTGATCGGGATGCCGCCGACGTAAAAATGCCCGTCGCGCGCGCGCCGTACGCCGAGCACCAGACCTTGCAGTTCGATGCGCGTGAAACGCGGCTCCAGAAACAGCAGCGAGCGCCAGGCAAACGTGGCCTCGAGCTCAGGCAGATAAAGTGTCGGACGGCCCTGCCGGTCGTACAGGCGCACGCCGCGCAGACTGAATTCCGGGCGTGCCTGCTGCCACACGCCCGACACCGCCTCCAGCGTCACCCGCTGCCCCAGCGCGCGCGTCATCAGGTTGGCCACCGTATCGCGGTGCTCGGCGATGTTCGGCAGCACCCAGAAGAACATCAAGGCCGCCGCCGTCGCAAAGCCCACGACAGCCAGCGCCATCAGCGCTGCCAGCCAGCGCAAAGCGCGGCGCAGGAACACGGACAAGGCGGGGGAAACGGTCATAACAATACGGTTCTCGAACCCGTCGATTCTATGCGTTTAGCCGCGTCTTGCGGCGGTACGGCCCCGGTAAATTCAGGCGTTCATTCCCCCGTGAAGCGATGGATCTGCCGCCGGTCGCGCTTGGTGGGACGCCCCTTGATGGCGGCAGCCGGATTGACTGCCAGCTTGCGGTCGCCGGCCTGCTGCTGGCGGCGCGCCTGGCTGGCGGGGTCCTCCTGATACAAGGCCTGCGCCACCGGTGCCGGACCGCGCTGCATAGCCAGTGCCTGCACCGTCAGCGTCCAGTCGCTGTCGCCGACATGAATAGCCAGCCGGTCGCCGGGCTTGACGTCGTGCGCGGGTTTGACCCGCTCGCCGTTCAGCTTCACCCGCCCGTTGTCGATCGCCTGGGTGGCCAGGCTGCGGGTCTTGAAGAAACGCGCGGCCCACAGCCATTTGTCGAGCCGCATCCTGCCGGGCGGGGTTTTGCTGGGCGCAAGCTTCTCAGTCGGCATCGATCACGCCCGCAAAGACATCGGGTTTCGTCAGTGCCCGCATGAACCAGTCGAGCGCCCGCCCCGCCTCGCCGCTGCGCCAGGCCAGGTGCAGGGTCTCGCGCGGATTGCCGCCTTCCCACGCGCAACGCACCAGTCGGCCGGCCGCCACCTCGCGTTTGGCCAGCCAGCGCGGCAGCGAGCCCACCCCGAGCCCGGTCTGCTGGGCGGCCAGCTTGGCCGGCAGGTCGGCCACCGTCAGGCGCGCCTGCTGCCCCAGCCAGCCCGCGCTGCGCAACGGCAGATTGCGCGCGGTATCGGCCATCACCACCACACGATGCGCGGCGAGGTCGGCCTGCGTGAGCGGTTCCTTGAAACCCGCCAGCGGGTGCTGCGGCGCCACGCAGAACACGAACTCGATGTGTCCCAGCACACGGCTGCGAATGCCGCTGCCGGCAGGCGCATCGCCGCCCGCGATCGCCAGGTCGGCGCAGCCGGACGCCAGCGCATCCCAGCTGCCGGCCAGCACTTCATGGCGCAGCCTGATTTCGGTCGACCGGCCCTGGCGGTAAAACGCCTCCAGCACTGGCAGCAACGGGGCGACGGGAAGGATGCCTTCCACCGCCAGGGTGAACTGCGGCTCCCAGCCCCCCGCCACCTGCCGGGTCCTGTTCTCCAGTGCATGGGCCGCACCCAGCAGCGTCCGCCCCTCCTCCAGCAGCAGCCGTCCCGCCGGGGTGAAGCGCGCACGATGGCCGGAACGGTCGAACAGCAGCGCGTCGAGCTCGGCCTCGATCTGCTGCACGGCGTAGGTCAGGGAGGACGGCGCCCGTCCCAGTTCCTCGGCCGCGCGGGCAAACGAACCCTTGCGGTCGATGGCGTCGAGGATGGACAGCGCTTCCAGGGTCAGCGGCATGTTCGAACGATTCGAATGAGTTGATCGAATTGTGCCGGTTTTACTCGCCGGAGACCACGCCTATAGTCATCCCATCGCCTGAACATCCACTCAACCGACAGGAGCGCATCATGCTGACCGTACGCAAATCATCCGAACGCGGCCACGCCAATCATGGCTGGCTCGACAGCTATCACACCTTCTCGTTTTCAAGCTACCGCGACCCCGACTGGATGGGCTTCGGCCCGCTGCGCGTGATCAATGAAGACCGTGTCGCGCCGGGCGCGGGTTTCCCGACCCACAGCCACCAGGACATGGAAATCGTCACCTGAGTGCTCGCAGGCGCGCTCGAGCACAAGGATTCTCTCGGCAACGGCGGCGTGATCCGCCCCGGCGACGTGCAGCGCATGCGCGCCGGGCACGGCATCGCCCATAGCGAATACAACGCATCGTCCAGCGAACCGGTACATTTCCTGCAAATCTGGATCGAGCCGGATGCCTACGGCCTGGAGCCGGGGTATGAGCAGATCGCCTTCGCTCCCGACAGCCTGCAGGGCCAGTTACGCCTGATCGCCTCGAACGACGGTCGCGACGGCTCGGTGACGATCCATCAGGATGTCGCCATCCGGGTGGGCAGGCTGGCGACGGGCGATCGCGTCAGCCTGAATGTGGCGCCGGGGCGGCGTGCCTGGCTGCATGTCGCGGCCGGCCGGGTCACGGTCCAGGGCTACCCCCTTGAAGCGGGCGATGCTGTCGCGATCCGCTTCGAATCCGCGCTCGATATCGAGGCCCTGGAATTCAGCGAACTGATCGGTTTCGATCTGCCTTGAATCTGTCGGGGGCTCGACTGCACGGCCGCGCCCGATACAATCGCTTACTTTTTGATGCAAGGACATGTCATGCCCAAGATTCTCGCTTTTGCCGGCAGCCTCCGCCGCGATTCCTGGAACCGCAAGCTGATCCGGGTTGCCGTGGATGCAACCCGCGCCACGGGCGGCGACGTCACCCTGATCGACCTGGCGGATTATCCGCTGCCGCTCATGGACGAGGATTTCGAAGCGCGCGAGGGCCTGCCCGTCAACGCGCAGCGCCTGAAAGCGCTGTTCAAGGCGCACGATGCCCTGCTGATCGCCAGCCCGGAATACAACAGCTCGATCCCGCCGCTGCTGAAAAACACGCTCGACTGGGTGTCGCGCGAATGGCAGGGCGAGTCGGGCCTGGTGCCCTACCAGAACAAGGTCGCCGCCCTCCTGACCGCCACACCGGGCACGTTCGGCGGCATGCGCATGCTGCCGCACCTGCGTCAGGTCCTGAACACGCTGGGCGTGCTGGTACTGCCCGACCAGTTCTCGCTTGCCCGCGCCGACACCGCATTCGATCCCGAGAACGGCGCGCTGAAATCGCCCGCCCGGCTGCACACGCTGGTGGTGGATCTGGTAAGGACCACGACGGTGCTCGCGCGCAGGATGGAGCAGGCATAAAAAAAGCACCCCGAAGGATGCTGGCTCCTGTAGAGCAAGGCAGGTATCGATTGCCCGTCAGCCACCGACAATCGGCCCGGCGGGATCGCTACAGACAGGCATGGACGCGGAAGCCATCGTCCCAACCGTGTGGGGCGGCGCGATCGGCGCGGCATAACTGAGCCCGGCATAGCATGAGAGGGCGACCACCAGAGCCAGACACAGGGTAAATCCCGGTGCACTGCCTGTGCGATAACAGCGGCGGTTGTCGGTGGAATGGACGGGGAACGGGCATTGGTGCGGCATATAACCTCCTGCTTCAACACTTCACCTGAATCGGGCAAGCTTGCACGCCATCGGCCTGACTGTCTGGCAACTCCGCCATCTCGATTCGGTATGGCCCAATCAAAACCGGAAGCTGTGCGTCGCCGTCTCACGACGGCCTTACCCTGGAACGACTTATCAACAGTAACGACGATTTTTCGACGGACTTTAGGGGTGTTTGAAAAAAAAATGAAATTGATTATTCAGACAAATCAATAAATTACATAATCCTGCCCGATAGGCGTTGTCACGCAAAAAAGTCTGCCCAGTCACCCGGTAAACCCCATCCATCTGGCGGAAAGATGAAAAAAGCGCCGGCAAGCGGCGCTTTTTTCCAATGCAGCGGTTTTTATCGGCTCAACTTGCGGCGCGCGGCAAAACCGACCAGGCCCAGACCGGCCAGCAGCATGGCGTAGGTTTCCGGCTCGGGCACCGGAGCCAGAGCCGAGCCCCCGAAATAACCGCTCGTGGTCTGGGTACTGAGACCGGCAACATGCGCGGCGAAATACACGCTGCCCTCGGCCGGGTTTCCAGTCGAGAAATTCACGTAGTCCATGGGCGTATCGCCGGAAATGCCCGTGATGCTGAACATCAGCGGATCGGCGCGATCCTGCCCTGTCGCATCAGCGATATCGGTAAAGTTGCCGAAGCCATCCTGATTCTTGGTGGTCTTCAAAGTCCAACCCGTGGGGGCGACAATGTTGGCAGACGATATGACGAGCGCGGTATTGAAGCCAAACGAATCGATCCCGTAATTGGTGCCTGCATTGCTGCTCAGGGGCGCGAGGGCCTGGACGAGAAAATCGATGTCGCCGTTGACGTTGTCCGATATGGTGACCTGGAGAAAATTCTGGCCGTCCAGATACGGCGCTGCATTGATATTCGACTGGTCGAG
The DNA here is from genome assembly GCA_964452995.1 of uncultured Thiobacillus sp. GTDB lineage: Bacteria > Pseudomonadota > Gammaproteobacteria > Burkholderiales > Thiobacillaceae > Thiobacillus. Next base: position 14,379 of record CAYVOR010000036.1, on the reverse strand, counting down.
ATAGTAGGAAACGGACAAGGCGTGCGCCGGCGCCGACGACATGGCCGCAATTACGGACAGGGCCGCAAGGGCGCCCGGAAACTTAATCAACTTCATTGTTTCTCCTCCAAGAGTATTCAAATCGGCCATCCATTCATTTCATTACTTGTTTGTTTTTTTTTGCCACATGGCGCAGGCATGTTCTGCAGACATCAGCCGGCTACCGTGCCCTGACTGCCTAGCAAAAAACATTCCACACGGGAGCATCTCCCGGAAATACTTTCAAGCCATTGTTTTTTAATGATAATTAAATAGGCATCCTTGCCTTTCAAAATCCCCGTCGCCTCGAATGTAAAGAATCCCGACAAAAAAACACCCCGAAGGGTGCCTGCAAACCGGCGCACGCAAAATACGCGATCACTGCGCCAGCAGTGTGTCCCTGGCGATAAAGTAGGTGCGGAAAAAGGCAGCCCGCTGACCGTCGCCGAGATGATCGATGGTTTCGACTCTCACGACGTTTTTCACGGCACCATGATCGTGCGCATGGACAGGTTTGATCTCGGGCTTGGCGTGGTCCGGGCCGATGTGCATGGCAATGAAATAAACAAGTCATTAACTGAAAGATGAGCTGGGGCCGCGCAACCGTAACGCGCTGGGCAACCCCGGCAAGGTGGCAATGCCGCCCGATCGATTACCTGACGGCTTCCTTGAGCTGCTCCAGAATGGCGGGGTTTTCCAGCGTGGAGACGTCCTGGGTGATTTCCTCGCCCTTGGCGATCGCGCGCAGCAGGCGGCGCATGATCTTGCCGGAACGGGTCTTGGGCAGGTTGTCGCCGAAACGGATTTCGTCGGGCTTGGCGATCGGGCCGATTTCCTTGGCCACCCAGTCGCGCAACGCGGCGGCAATCTGCTTCGCTTCGTCGCCCGTCGGTCGCGCGCCCTTGAGCACCACGTAGGCCACCACCGCTTCGCCCTTGATGTCGTGCGGACGGCCCACCACAGCGGCTTCGGCAACACGCGGGCTCGACACCAGCGCGGATTCGATTTCCATGGTGCCGAGACGATGGCCCGACACGTTCAGCACATCGTCGATGCGCCCCATGATCCAGAAATAGCCGTCTTCGTCACAGTGTGCCGAGTCGCCGGCGAGATAGATCCTGCCACCGAGTTCCTCGGGGAAATAAGTCTTGACGAAACGCTCGGGATCGCCCCACAGGGTGCGCAGTTGCGAGGGGAACGGGCGCTTGATCACCAGATGTCCGCCGTGACCTTTCGCCACCGGTCCGCCGTTTTCGTCGGTGACCGCGGCCATGATGCCAGGCAGCGGCAAGGTGCAGGAACCGGGCTTGGTCGGCACCGCGCCGGGCAGCGGCGCGATCATATGGGCACCCGTCTCCGTCTGCCACCAGGTGTCGACGACCGGGCAACGGCCGCCGCCGATGATCTGGTGATACCACATCCAGGCTTCCGGGTTGATCGGTTCGCCCACCGTGCCGAGCAGACGCAGCGAAGACAGGTCGTGCTGGGCCGGCAGGTCGGAGCCGAGCTTGATCAGGCTGCGGATGGCGGTTGGCGCCGTGTAGAAGGTCGTGACCTTGTGCTTGGCGATGGTTTCCCAGAAACGTCCCGCGTGTGGCCAGGTGGGAATACCCTCGAAAATGACTTCGGTCATGCCGAGCGCCAGCGGGCCATAGGTGACAAAGGTGTGACCGGTGACCCAGCCGACGTCGGCGGTGCACCAGTAGACGTCGCTGTCCGGCTTGGCATCGAAAACCCATTGCATGGAAAGCATCGCGCCGAGCAGGTAACCCCCCGAGGAGTGTTGCACGCCCTTGGGCTTGCCGGTGGAACCCGAGGTATAGAGGATGAACAGCGGATGTTCGGCGGAGACCCACACCGGCTCGCAGGTCTCGGCCTGCGTCTGCACCAGCTCGTTCCACCACAGGTCGCGCGCGCCCCAGTTGACGGCGCCGCCCGAGCGGCGATACACGATCACGCGCTCGACGCACGAGGTATCGCCCATCGCCAGCGCCTCGTCGACCGCGCGCTTGAGTGGCACCGCCTTGCCGCCGCGCAGCGATTCGTCGGCGGTGATGACGATTTTGGCCTGTGCGTCCTCGATCCGTTCGAACAGGCTCTTGGCGGAGAAGCCGCCGAACACCACCGAGTGGATGGCGCCGATGCGCGCGCACCCCTGCATCGCCACCACGGCCTCGATGCTCATCGGCATGTAGATGATGACGCGGTCGCCCTTTTCCACCCCGAGCGATTTCAGGCCGTTGGCGAACTGGCAGACGCGGGCATGCAGTTCCGTGTAGGTGACTTTCGTCACGCTGCCATCGTCGGCTTCAAAAATCAGCGCGGTCTTGTCGCCCTTGGTCGCCAGATGGCGGTCGAGGCAGTTGTGTGAAATGTTCAGTTCACCGTCGTCGAACCATTTGTAGAACGGGGCCTTTGATTCATCAAGCACGTGGGTGAACGGCGTTTTCCAGGTGATGTGCTGGCGTGCCAGATCGGCCCAGAATCCTTCGTAATCGGTTTCCGCCTGACGGCACAAGGCCTCGTAGGCGGCCATGCCGGATACGTTCGCCTGCTTGACGAACGCTTCCGCAGGCGGAAAAACACGGGTTTCGGTCAAAATCGACTCGATGGCTGCCATACAGTCCCTCCACTGATAAAGTGTTGCGATAATTCCGGATTCTAATCCAAGCCATGACCCATCCCGCACTTGAACGCGTTTCCCGCTGTTCGCGTTATGGCCGTCGCCTGCTGTCGGCGCAGCCGCAACGGGCGGAAGCCGCGGCCGGCCAGCTTGGCCAGGCCTTCAGCCGGACGGCCATGCAGGCCTTTCTCGCGGAGCCCGCGTGCCCTGACGAGAGCGCGCTGCATCAGCGCCTGAGACAGCTGCGCCAACAGGTCTGGCTGGTTGTCACCACGCGCGATCTGGCAGGCATGGCCGACCTGGCCGAGGTGATGGCCACCTGGAGCGCACTGGCCGAGGTGTGCATCGCCACCGCGCTCGATTTTCATCACGCGGCGCTCGCCGCACGCCACGGCGAACCGCGCGACGAACACGGCAAGCCGCAGCGGATGGTCGTAGTCGGCATGGGCAAGCTCGGCGGCGGCGAACTCAACGTTTCGTCCGACATCGACCTCATCTATCTCTATCCGGAAGAAGGCGAGACCGCGGCCGACGACCCGACTGCCTCGATCCGTTCGCTTTCCAGCCACGAATTCTTCGTCCGTCTGGGACGCAAGCTTGCCGCCGCACTGGGAGAACATACCGCCGACGGCTACGTATTCCGCGTCGATCTGCGGCTGCGTCCGTGGGGCGAGGCCGGCCCGTTCGCGATGGGGTACACGATGCTGGAAGACTACCTGGTGGCGCAGGGGCGGCCGTGGGAGCGCTACGCCTGGATCAAGGCGCGCCCGCTCACTGGCGAGCGTCACGACGAACTGGCGGATATCGTGCGGCCGTTCGTGTTCCGCAAATACCTCGACTTCGGCGCGTTTGCCGCGATCCGCGACCTGCACGTACAGATCCGCCGCGAAGTCGCACGCCGCGAGATGGCGCACGACGTCAAGCTGGGGCCGGGCGGCATCCGCGAAATCGAATTCACCGCACAGATATTCCAGCTCATTCGCGGCGGCCAGATCGTCGCGCTGCAGAAACGATCGACATTGGTCGTGCTGGACGAACTGGTGAAGACCGGTCTGATGACGACCGACGCGCAGCAGGAACTCGCTGCCGCCTACGATTTCCTGCGGCGACTCGAGCATCGCATCCAGTATCTGGACGATGCGCAGACCCAGCTGTTGCCGGACGACGCCGACTCGCAGGCAATGCTCGCCGAGGCGATGGGTTTTGCCGGCTACGCCGCGCTACTCGCTGCGCTCGACCGTCACCGCAACAAGGTCACGCGCCATTTCGAGCAGGTATTCGCCGCGCCGCAGACCGACCAGAACAGCCACCCGCTGACTGCCGTATGCTGTGGCGCCGCGGACGCCGACAGCACCCAGGCGATGCTGGAAAACGCCGGCTACGACGATCCACCGCGCGTACTGGCGACGCTTGAGGCCTTGCGCCAGCATGCGGCGCGGCTGCCGGAGTCGACGCAACTTCGACTCAATGCACTGCTGCCGCCCGCGCTCGAGGTCATCGGCAGCCAGGACGACCCGGCGGTCACGCTGGAACGCTTCGCCGCGCTGATCCAGTCCGTTTCCCGACGCGCCACCTATCTCGCGCTGCTGGCCGAATATCCGGCGGCGCTGCGCCAGCTGGTGCGCCTGCTGGCGACAAGCCCGTGGGCGGCACGGATGATCACGCGGCAACCGCAGCTGCTGGACGAGCTGATCGCGCCGCAGCACCTGATGAGCGTGCCGGACTGGGCACAGCTTGCCGGCCAGCTGCATGAAGAACTCGACACCCACGCCGGCGACACCGAAGCTCAACTGGATGCCTTGCGTCGTTTCAAGCAGGTGCAGACACTGCACCTGCTCGCTCAGGACGTGGTCGGCCGGCTGACGCTGGAAGCGCTGTCCGACCATCTGTCGTATCTGGCCGACACGCTGCTGAACGAAACGCTGACACGCTGCTGGGCCGGGCTGAAGACACGCCATCGCGACGCGCCACGCTTCGCCATCGTCGGCTACGGCAAGCTCGGCGGCAAGGAACTCGGCTACGCGTCCGACCTTGATCTGGTGTTCCTCTACGACGACGCCGACGAGCGTGCGCAGGAAATCTACGCGCGACTGGCGCAGCGCATCAACACCTGGCTCGGCACCGTTACTTCAACCGGCATTCTGTATGAGACCGACCTGCGGCTGCGTCCGGACGGCGCTTCCGGCCTGCTCGTGAGTTCGATCGAGGCCTTCCGCGACTACCAGTTGCATCATGCCTGGGTATGGGAACACCAGGCGCTGACACGCGCGCGCTTCGTGTGCGGCGACGCGGCGCTCGGCGCCGCCTTCGAGGCCCTGCGCCGCGACGTGCTGAGCGTCCGGCGCGACGCCGCCAAACTGCGCGAGGAGGTGCTGGCAATGCGCGAAAAAATGCACGCCGGCCACGTCAACGACAGCGGCCTGTTCGACCTCAAGCACGACCATGGTGGCATCGTCGACGCCGAATTCTGCGTGCAGTATCTGGTGCTGCTGCATGGCGCCGCCCATCCCGAGCTCACCGACAATGCCGGCAATATCGCGCTGCTGCAGCGTGCGGGTGCGGCCGGCCTGCTCCCGCCCGATCTCGCCCAGGCCGCCGCCGACGCCTATCGCGAACTGCGCCGCCGGCAGCACGCCATCAAGCTCAGCGGTGCGGAGTATGCCCGCGTGCCGCCGCAGGCGCTCGAACACGTGCGCAATGCGGTCAGCGCCTTATGGGCGCAGGTAATGGGCACAGCCGCCTGAAATTCCTGCCATGATTATCCTTTTGCCGCATCCGGAGATTGCATCGTGACCCCCAACGCCGTCGCCGCCAGGGAAGCCCTGCGCCAGTTCCGCGTCATTTTCGGCGCCGTGCGCCAGCACGTTCAGGCCGTGGAAAAAGTCTGCGGCGTCAGCGGGGCGCAGATCTGGGCCATGTCCACGCTACGGGAGACACCGGGCATGAAGGTGTCCGAGCTGGCGCAGGCCTTGTCGATCCACGCTTCCACCGCCAGCAACCTGCTCGACAAGATTGAAAAGGCCGGACTGGTCCGGCGTGAGCGCAGCAGCACGGACCAGCGCGTGGTGCGCCTGTATCTCACCGAAACAGGAGAAAAAGCACTGGGAAAAGCGCCGCAGCCGCTGACCGGCATCCTGACGCACGCCCTGGGCCAGTTGCCGGATGAAGCCTTGTCCCGCCTCAATCAGGACCTCGCATCGCTGATCGCGCACATGGGCGAAATCAACTCGCAGTACGCGCAGAAGCCCCTGTCGGAACCCTGATCCCCGGCTACGCGCGGGCGTACAGCCAGCCGCGCCGCGCCAGCGCCTTCTCGATCTCGACCGCGACGAATACCACCGACGACAGCGCCAGGCACGCGGCCAGTTCCGCGAGGCTCAGGGGCTCGGTCCTGAAGATGGGGTTGAGCCAGGGCACGTAGAGCACCGCCATCTGCAGGGCGAAGGTGAGCAGCAGCGCACCGATCAGCATGCGGTTGGACAGCACGCCCTGGCTGAACAGCGACTCGCGCTCGGAGCGGATCGCCAGCACGTGCCCGAGTTGCGACAGCGTGAGCACGGTGAACACCATGCTCTGCCAGTGGGCGGAACCGCTGTGGAGCGCCCACGCCTGCGTCAGCAGCGTGACGCCGCCCATCAGCAGACCCACCCACAGGATGTGCTGCCACATGCCGCGGGCGAAGATGCTTTCCCGGGGCGGCCGCGGCGGCCGCTGCATGACATTGCGCTCGGCCCCCTCACCGGCAAGCGCCAATCCCGGCAGGCCGTCGGTGACGAGGTTGATCCACAGGATATGGATCGGCAGCAGCGGAATCGGCAGGCCCAGGAAGGGCGCGAGAAAGATGGTCCAGATCTCGCCCGAATTGCTCGTCATGGTGTATTTGACGAACTTGCGGATGTTGTCGAAGATGCGGCGCCCCTCGCGCACCGCGGTGACGATGGTGGCGAAGTTGTCGTCGAGCAGCGTCATGGCCGCCGCCTCGCGCGCGACGTCGGTGCCGCCACGGCCCATGGCGACGCCGATGTCGGCCATCTTCAGCGCCGGCGCGTCGTTGACGCCGTCGCCGGTCATGGCGACGAACTCGCCCTTGTCCTGCAGCGCCTGCACGATCTTGATCTTCTGTTCCGGGTTGATGCGGGCATACACCCGCACCGATTCCACCTCGCGCTCGAAGTCCTCCAATGACAGCCGCGCCAGTTCGCTGCCGCTGAGCACCTTGCCTCCCTCCTCGATGATGCCGAGACGCGCCGCGATCGCCCGCGCCGTGGCGGGGTGGTCGCCGGTGATCATCACCGGGACAATGCCGGCGGTCTTGCACGCCGCAACCGATGCGGCCGCCTCGGGGCGCGGCGGGTCGATCAGGCCCGCCAGGCCGACGAAGGCAAGCCCGGTTTCCAGCGTGTCGGCATCGAGCACATCCGGAACATCCGGCAATCGCTTCAGCGCGAAGGCGAGCACGCGCAGCCCCTGCGCGGCCAGCTGCTCAGCCTTGTCCTGCAGCGCCATCCGATCGATGGCCGTCGTGCCTGTCGTCGCAAGCTGCTCGACGCACAACGGCAGCATCCCCTCCGGCGCGCCCTTCACCAACATCAGCACGCCCTCGCCGTCACGATGCAGCGTGCTCATGCGCGCACGTCCGGAATCGAAAGGCAACTCCGCCAGACGCGGAAAGTTTTCCTGCCAGTCACGCTTGCCGAATCCGGCTGCCTGCGCGGCTTCGAGCAGGGCCGTCTCGGTGGGATCGCCGGCCAGCTTGCCTTCGGCGTCGGCCTCGGCATCGTTGCACAGCGCCATTGCCATGCCCAGATCGCGCCAGGGCGCGCGTTGCGCGTCCTGCAGCCGCGGCCGGGTCTCGCCAGCGGCCAGCACGCGGTCGACCTGCATGCGGTTCTGCGTGAGCGTGCCGGTCTTGTCGGAACAGATGGTGGTCACCGAGCCCAGCGTCTCCACTGCGGGCAGGCGGCGGATCAGTGCGTTCTGTTTCACCATGCGCGCCGCCCCCAGGGCGAGCGAGATGGTCACCACCGCCGGCAGCGCCTCGGGGATGGCGGCGACCGCCAGGCTGACCGCGGTGAGCAGCATCACCAGCGGCGGCTCGCCGCGCAGCCAGCCGGCGACGAAGATGATCGCGCAGATCGCCAGCACCACCAGCGCCAGATGCTGGCCGAAGCGTGCCAGGCGCTTCTGCAGCGGCGTCTTGCCCGATTCGCCGGACAGCAGCGTGGCGATTTTCCCCAGCTCGGTCTGCATGCCCGTGGCCACCACCAGGCCGCGCGCGCGGCCGTAGGTCACGACCGTTCCCTTGTAGGCAAGGTTGAGGCGGTCGCCAATCGGCAGGTCGGCCTCGCGCAACACCGCGAGCCGCTTCTCGGCCGGCTGCGATTCGCCGGTGAGCGCCGACTCGTCGACCTTGAGTGCAGCGACTTCGGTCAGGCGCAGGTCGGCCGGCAGGATGTTGCCGGCTTCCAGTTCGACCAGATCGCCGGGCACCAGGTCCGTGGCGTCGATCATCAATGGCTGGCCGTCGCGGATCACGCGTGCCTGCGGGCTCGCCATCTTTTTCAGCGCAGCCATCGCGCGCTCGGCGCGGAATTCCTGGACAAAGCCGATGATGCCGTTGAGCAGCACGATAACCACGATGGCGATGCTGTCCTGCGGCTCGCCGACGATCCCGGCAATGACGGCGGCAGCGATCAGCACCAGGATCATGAAATCGGTGAACTGCGACGCCAGCATGATGAGCGGGTGGCGCCGTCCGGCCTCCTGCAACACATTGGGGCCGGTCTGTGCCAGCCGCGATGCTGCGATCCCGGCGGACAGGCCCTTGTCGGGATCGGCTTCGAGGTGTGCAGTCACCGCTTCGCTGTCGAGGCAGTGCCAGTGCCGGGAGAGATTGCTGCGTTCAGGGTCCATAGCGGTCAGGAAACGTCAATGGATGGAAGTCGAGCGACCTTGGGTACCGGGCCGTCTTCCAGCCTAGCACGCCGCTCGCCTGTCACCTGGCTCTGCCATCCGCCTCCGAAAACCGAGGCGCCCGTCAGACGACCGGCCCCTCAGTCCTTGCTGCGGAATATCGCGGCACGCATCAGCAGCATCGCCGTGACCGGCGAGGTGATGAGGATGAACACGGTGATCAGCAGTTCATGGATCACCGGACGCCCCGCGAGCGCCGACGACGTCAGCATCGAGGCGACCAGCACGCAGCCGGTTCCCAGCGTGCTGCCCATGGTCGGCGCGTGGATGCGGGCGTAGAAGGCATCCAGGCGCAGCAGGCCGAGCGAGCCGACCACGGTCAGGAGCCCGCCGCATACCAGCAGCAGCGCCGCCGGGAGCGCCGCCCACAGGGGCACGTCGGCCGGGTTCATGGCTCGATCACCTCGCCGCGCAGCAGGAACTTGGCCAGCGCCGTCGAGCCGACGAAGCCGAACAGCGCGATCAGCAGCGCGATGTCGAAATAGACGGCGGAGCCGGTACCGATACCCAGCATGAGGATGGTCAGCATGCCGTTGATGTAGAGCGTGTCGAACGCCAGCACGCGATCCTGCGCCGCCGGCCCGCGCAGCAGGCGGATCAGGGCGAAGACCATGGCGAGGGCAAAACAGGCCAGCGCGAAGTGCACGGCCCACGGCAGGATGGCGTTCATTCGAATATCTCCATCAGAGGACGTTCGTAGCGGTGCTTGATCGTGCGCACCCAGGCCGCCTCGTCCTTGAGGTCGAGGACGTGCAGCGTCAGCACGTTGTGTTCGGCGTCGTGCCCGGCCCACACCGTGCCGGGCGTTCCGGTGACGATGACGGCGAGCATCGCCAGGCCGTGCGGGTCGCGCAGGTCGAGCGGAATCTTCATGAAGCCGATGGTCGGCTGGCGCCGCGACGCGCCAAAAATGATGCGGCCGACCGCCAGGTTGGAGCGCACGATGTCGATGAGGACGTGCCAGATCAGCCCGATGGCGACGTGCAGCCGGTGCGGCCAGGCCGGCAAGGGGCGCAGCCGGGCGACGGCCAGCGTGATCAGGGCGGCGAAGACGACGCCGAGCGCGATGTGGCCGGGCGACACGCTGTCGTTGAGCAGCAGCCAGGTCAGCAGCAGGATTACGGGCAGGAGGGGAATCAGCGGATGGCGCTTCATTCGGTGACTCCCGCGCCGGCCGCCGGCAGCACCGCGCCGACATAGGCCCGCGTATCGTACAGGGCGCGCGCCGTGGCATCGAAATAGTTCATCGCCGGCCCGGCGCCGAACGCCAGCGCGGTGCACAGCAGTACCAATGCCGCCGCCGGCCCGGCTTCTAGCCACTGCAGGCGCGGGGTCGACCGCTCGCTGTCCCAGAACACGCGGATGCCGAGCCGCGACAGCGCGATCACCCCGGCCAGGCCCGACAGCAGTAGCGCCGCTCCAAACAGACCGGCATGCAGGAACGGCGCCTGAGGCGGCACGGCGATCGCCGCGGCGATGAGCGCGAACTTGCCGACGAAGCCCGAGAACGGAGGCAGGCCGGTCAGCAACAGCACGCAGGAGAAAAACGCGAGGCCGAGGAAAGCCATCGCCGCCGGAATCGCGGTGCCGTCCATTTCATCCGGATGGTCCGACGACGCTTCCTTGGTCCCGAGTCCGAAGGCCTCGAAGCTGACGGCCAGCAGATCCGCGCTCGCCGTGCGGCCGCGCTCGGCCATTTCGATCACCATGAAGAAGGCGCCGCTGGCGAGCACCGAACTGACCAGGTAATACAGCGCCGGCCCGGTCAGGGTCGTGCCGGTGAAGCCGAAGGCGGCGAGCAGCGTGCCGGACGACACGATCACCAGGAATCCGGCCACCCGCACGAGCTTCTGGGCGGCGAGCACGCCGACCGTTCCCGTGGCGATCGTCAGGAGTCCCCAGTAGAACAGCCATTCGCCGCCGAACGGCGCGGGCGCGCCGGCGTCCTGCAGCAGGGTGGCGAAACGCAGCAAGGCGTAGACGCCGACCTTGGTCAGGATGGCGAACACGCCGGCCACTGGCGCCGCGGCCGCGCCATAGGCGCCGGGCAGCCAGAAATTGAGCGGCCAGGCGGCGGCCTTGACCAGGAACACGATGCCGAGCAGCAACGCGCCGAGATCGAACAGCGCGCGTTCATCGGCACCCAGCGCGGCGACGCGCGGCGCCAGTTCGGCCATGTTGAGGGTGCCAGTGACGCCGTAGATGAGCGCCGCGGCGATCAGGAAGATCAGCGACGCCACCAGGTTGACCACGATGTAGTGCATGCCGGCCGTCACGCGCGCGATCCCGGAACCGTGCAGCACCAGCCCGTAGGAGGCGGCGAGCAGGACTTCGAAGAAGACGAACAGGTTGAACAGGTCGCCGGTGAGGAAGGCGCCGTTCAGCCCCATCAGCAGGAGCTGGAACAGCGGCAGATAGTGGGTGCCGGCCCGCTCCCAGCGTGCCAGCGAGTAGACCAGCGTGGCCAGTGCGAGCACGGCGGTCAGCACCAGCATGACCGCCGCCAGGCGATCGACCACCAGCACGATGCCGAAGGGCGGGGCCCAGCCGCCGAGCGCGTAGACGGCGATCTCGCCCGGCCACGCCGCGGGCAGACGTCCATCGGCCATGCCCAGCAGGACAATGGCCACGACCAGTTGCGCGAGCGTGGCGGCGAGCGCCATGGCGGCGCGCGAGCGGCGCCGCGACTCGTTCGGCAGCAGCAGCAGCGCCGCGGCGAGCAGCGGCAGCAGCACCGGCAGGATCGGCAGGTGTTGCAGCCAGCCGCTCATGGCTTCTCCGATTCGCGGCCGTCGACGTGGTCGGTGCCGCTCAGGCCGCGCGACGCCAGCAGCACCACCAGGAACAGGGCCGTGGTGGCAAAACCGATCACGATCGCGGTCAGCACCAGCGCTTGCGGCACCGGATCGGCATACAGCGCCGGGTCGCTGCCGCGCACCGCGTCGATCACCGGCGGGGCACCGGTCTGCAAACGCCCCATGCCGAAGATGAACAGGTTGACCGCATAGCCGAGCAGCGACAGGCCCATGATGACCTGGAAGGTACGCGGGCGCAGCAGCAGGTAGATGCCCGACCCGGCGAGGGTACCGATGGCGAGCGCCAGCACGATCTCCATCAGGCAGCCTCTCCGATGGCTTTGCGGGGTTGGGCGCGCAAGGACTGGTGGGCGAGCGCGATCAGCATCAGCATCGTCGCCCCGACCACCAGCATGTAGACGCCGAGATCGAACACGAGCACGCTCGACAGGTGCACGTCGCCAAGCAGCGGCAGCGTGCCGTGCCAGGCCAGGCTGGTCAGGAACGGCGCACCGTTCAGCCAGGCGGCCATGCCGGCGCCGGCTGCGCTGAGCAGGCCCAGGGTGATCCAGGTCAGTGGATGGATGCGCAGGCGGGACTCGACCCACAGCGTGCCGCCGACCACGTACTGCAGGAGCAGCGCCGTGGCCAGGATCAGGCCGCCGACGAAGCCGCCCCCGGGCGCATTGTGGCCGCGCAGCAGGAAGAACAGCGAAACCAGTATCGCCAGCGGCAGCAGCAGGCGCACCAGCACCGCTGGCAGCGCCAGGTAGCCCGCCGGCAGCAGCGCGGCCGGGTCGGCGACCGGCGCCGTCGCCGCATCGTCCTGCACGCGTTGTTGATGCGGCAGCGGCACGCTTTCGGGCGCCGGACGGAAACGGCGCAGCAAGGCGAAGACGGTCAGGGCGACGATGCCGAGCACGGTGATTTCGCCGAAGGTATCGAAGCCGCGGAAGTCGACCAGGATCACGTTGACCACGTTGAGACCGCCACCCTGCGGCAGCGACTGTTCGATGAAGAAGGGCGAGATACCGTCCGCGCGCGGGCGACTCAGCACCGCGTAGGCGGCGCCGGCCAGGCCGAGGCCCGACGCAATGGCCAGCAATTTGTCGCGCAGCCGGCGCAGCAGGGTGATCGCGACTGACTCCTGCCCCTCGGCGTAGCGCTTGTCGCGGCGCGGCAGCCAGCGCAGTCCAAGCAGGATCAGTACCGTGGTGACGACCTCGACGGCGAGCTGCGTCAGCGCCAGGTCGGGCGCCGAGAGCCAGACGAAGGTCAGACTCGTCGCAAGCCCGGCGCCGCCGGCAAAGATCAGCGCCGCGAGGCGGTGGTACTTGGCCTGCCAGGCCACCGCCAGGGCGCAGACGCCGCCAATCAGCCACAGCAGCACGAACGCCGGATCCACCGGGGTCGCCTGGCGCGTGCCCCACGACACGCCATGTATCAGAACGGACAGCGCGCTGCCCCCGAGCGCGGCGCCGATCAGTGCCAGCAGTTGCATCTGCTGCCCCCGTGGCGACAGCCGCTCGATCAACCGCGCCGCGCGCGACGTCATTGCCAGCTGCAGCCAGTCGAAGATGCGCCGGCCGTCGATGTGCTCGAGCAGCGGCACCGTTTCGCTGGCGCGCCAGAGGAATACGCGGTAGAGAATGGTGCCGCCGATCAGGGCTGCGGTACTCATGGCCAGCGGCAGGTTGAGCCCGTGCCAGACCGCCAGGCTATAGGTCGGTGCGTCGACGCCGAGGATCGAGTCGGTTGCCAAGCGCAGGAACGGGCCGACGGTGAACTCGGGAAAGATGCCGATCAGCACGCACGCCGCCACCAGCAGGCCACTCGGCAGCAGCATCCAGCGCGTCGGCTCGTGCGGTTCGCGCGGCAGGTCTGCGGTCTTCGGGCCGAAAAAGACCTGATGGATGAAGCGCAGCGAGTAGGCCACGCTGAACATGCCGGCCACCGTCGCCGCGAGCGGCAAAAAGACGCGTTGCCAGTCCGGGCGGTCGAGAAAAATGGTCTCGGCGAAGAACATTTCCTTCGACAGGAAGCCGTTCAAGAGCGGCACGCCCGCCATCGCCGCCGCCGCCACCATCGCCAGCGTGGCGGTGATCGGCATCGCCCGGTACAGGCCCGACAGGCGGTGCAGGTCGCGGGTGCCGGTCTCGTGGTCGACGATGCCCACCGCCATGAACAGCGAGGCCTTGAAGGTCGCGTGGTTGAAAATGTGGAACACGGCGGCGACCAGGGCGAGCGGACTGTTCATGCCGAGCAGCAGGGTGATGAGCCCGAGATGGCTGATCGTCGAATAGGCCAGCACGCCCTTCATGTCCTGCTGGAAGATCGCGAGGTAGCCACCAATCACCAGCGTGCACAGGCCGGCGCCGCCGATGATCCAGAACCACGCATCGGTGCCGGCCAGCACCGGCCACAGGCGCGCCAGCAGAAACACGCCCGCCTTCACCATGGTCGCCGAATGGAGATAGGCCGAGACCGGGGTCGGCGCCGCCATCGCGTGCGGCAGCCAGAAATGGAACGGAAACTGCGCGCTCTTGGTCAGCGCGCCGAGCGCGATCAGGGTGAGGATCAGGGGATACCATGGGTGGGCCTGGATCGCGCCCTTGGCCGCCAGCACCGTGTCCAGGTCGTATCCGCCGGCCACATGGCCGAGCAGCAGCACGCCGCCGAGCAGCGCGAGGCCGCCGGCGCCCGTCACCACCAGCGCCATGCGTGCGCCGCGACGCGCATCGACCCGGTGGTGCCAATAGGCGATCAACATGAACGAGGCAAGGCTGGTCAGTTCCCAGAACATCGCCATCTGGATCAGGTTGCCGGACAGCACGATGCCGAGCATGGCGCCCATGAAGGCGAGAAAGAAGGAGAAGAAGCGCGGCACCGGATCGGCCGGCGACATGTAATAGCGGGCGTACAGCACGACCAGCGTGCCCATGCCGGTGACCAGCAGCGCGAACAGCCAGG
>CAYVOR010000035.1:0-24872 GCA_964452995.1 uncultured Thiobacillus sp. | reverse complement strand
GAGCAGTGAGCAGTGAGCAGTGAGCAGTGAGCAGTGAGCAGTGAGCAGTGAGCGGTGGGGTAAGCGGTTTTACCGCTCACCGCTCACTGCTTACCCCTTAAGGAAAACGATGGGCAAGATTCTCGAAATCAACGGTCCCCTGGTCAAACTCGAGTTGCCGCAGACGCTGCTCGGCGAACAGGTGCGGGTCGGGCGACTGGGCCTGGTGGGCGAAATCATCAGCCGCGACGGCGACACGGCGCTGGCGCAGCTGTACGAGGACACCGCCGGGCTGTGTCCGGGCGAGGCGGCCGAAGGTCTGGGCTGGCCGCTGTCGGTGGAACTCGGGCCGGGATTGCTGGGCGGCATTTTCGACGGCGTGCAGCGCCCGCTGCAGGCGATGTGGGAACACAGCGGCGACCGCATCGCGCGCGGCGTCGCGGTGGCGTCGCTGCCGCGCGACCGGCGCTGGCATTTTGTGCCGGATCCCCGGCGGCGTGCCGGCACGCCCCTGGCCGCCGGCGATGTGCTGGGCACGGTGCAGGAAACCGGCTCGATCCAGCATCGCATCCTGGTCCCGCCGCTGCTCCAGGGCGAATTGCTGGAACTGGCGCCGGAAGGCGAGCACACCGTGGAGGAGGTGATCGGGCGGGTGAGACTGGCCGACGGCCGCATCGAGAAACTGCACCTGTTCCACCGCTGGCCGGTGCGCACGCCGCGTCCGTTCCGGCAGCGCGACCATGCCGTCGCACCGCTGATCACCGGGCAGCGCATCCTCGATACCTTTTATCCGCTGCTCAAGGGCGGCAAGGCGGCGATTCCCGGCCCGTTCGGCGCCGGCAAGACCATGCTGCAGCATCAGGTGGCGCGCTGGTGCAACGCCCAGATCGTCATCTACGTCGGCTGCGGCGAGCGCGGCAACGAACTGACCGACGTGCTCGAATCCATGCCCACGCTTACGGACCCGCACACCGGCCGGCCGCTGATGGAACGCACCCTGCTGGTGGCCAATACCTCCAATATGCCGGTGGTGGCGCGCGAAGCCTCGATCTACGTCGGCATCACGCTGGCCGAGTATTTTCGCGACCAGGGCTACGACGTGGTGATGGTGGCCGACTCGACCAGCCGCTGGGCGGAAGCCTTGCGCGAGGTCGCCGGCCGGCTGGGCCAGATGCCGGTGGAGGAGGGCTATCCGGCCTATCTCGGTTCGCGCCTGGCGGCGTTTTACGAGCGTGCCGGACGCGTGGAGACCCTCGCCGGGGACCACGGCTCGGTCACGCTGATCGGTGCGGTGTCGCCGCCTGGCGGCGACTTCTCGGAGCCGGTTACCAGCCACACCAAGGAAATCATCCAGACTTTCTGGGCCTTGTCGAAGGAACTCGCCGACGCCCGCCATTACCCGGCGGTGGACTGGCTCGAGAGCTTCTCCGGCTACGTGGACGCGGCGGCGAAGTGGTGGGCCGAAAACGTCGATCCGCACTGGGCGTCCGCGCGCGCCGAAGCGCTCGATCTGCTTGCCGCCTCCGAGGAATTGCAGCGCATCGTCAACCTGGTCGGGGTCGAGGCGCTGTCTTCCGAACAGCGCTGGACGCTGGAAGCCGCCGGCCTGATCAAGGAAGGCCTGCTGCAGCAGTCGGCCATCGACGAAGCGGACAGCTTCGCTTCGCCGGAAAAGCAGTATGCGCTGCTCGCGGCGCTGCTGGAGATCACCCATCAGGGAATGACGCTGGTGAAACTCGGCGCACCGGCTCGACGCCTGCTGCAGATGCCGCTGCTGACCCAGGCGCGGCGCTGGAAAAGCCAGCACGGTTCGGATGATCTCGATGCGCTGAAGGCGAAGATCGCCGCGATCCCGGCGGCCTTCGAACCGCTGCTGCTGGATTATGCACCCGCTGCCTCGCCCTCGGCGACGGGGGAGGCCCGGTCATGAGGAATATCGAATTCCGTACCGCCGTCTCCGCCCAGGGCGGCCTCGTCGTCATGGGCGATGTGCCCGGCGTGGCGGCAGGCTCGCGCGTGCAGCTGCGCGATCACGCCGGCCGCATCCGTTCGGGCCAGGTCATCCGCAGTGCCGACGATGCGGTGCTGGTGGAAGTGTTCGAGGGCACCGATGCGCTCGATCTGGAGCGCACCTGGGTGCGTTTTCTCGACGAGCCGTTCAGGCTGCCGGTGTCGCGCGACATGCTCGGCCGCGTGTTCAACGGCTCCGGCCGCCCGTGCGACGGCCGTCCGCCGGTCATTTCCGCCGATCGCCGCGACATCAACGGCGAGCCGCTCAATCCGGCGGCGCGCGCGTATCCGCGCGAATTCATCCAGACCGGCATTTCCGCCATCGACGGCATGAACTCGCTGACGCGCGGGCAGAAACTGCCGATCTTCTCCGGCGGCGGCCTGCCGCACAATCGCGTGGCGGCGCAGATCGTGCGCCAGGCCAGGCTGCTGGGCGAGGAGTCCGCCGAGTTCGTGGTGGTGTTCGCCGCCCTGGGCGCCTCACATGCCGATGCGCGCTTCTTCCAGGAAAGCTTCGAGGAAAGCGGCGTGCTGAACAAGGTGGTGATGTTTCTCAACCTCGCAGACGAGCCGGTGATCGAACGCCTGCTGACGCCGCGCGCGGCGCTGACCGCCGCCGAATACCTGGCCTTCGACCTTGATTACCACGTGCTGGTGGTGATGACCGACATGACCGCCTACGCCGAGGCGCTGCGGGAAGTGGCGGTATTGCGCGGCGACGTGCCGGCGCGCAAGGGCTACCCGGGCTATCTGTATTCCGACCTCGCCGAGCTCTACGAGCGGGCAGGGCGCATCAGGAACCGGCGCGGCTCGATCACCCTGATCCCGGTGCTGTCGATGCCCTCGGACGACATCACCCATCCGATTCCCGATCTCACCGGCTACATCACCGAGGGACAGATCGTGCTCGGACGCGAACTGTCCAACCGGGGCGTCTACCCGCCGGTGACCGTGCTGCCTTCGCTGTCCCGCCTGATGAAGGACGGCATCGGCAAGAACTTCACCCGCGAGGATCATCCCCACGTCGCCAGCCAGCTGTTTGCGAGCTACGCCAGGGCACTGGAGGTGCGGGGGCTGGCCGCCATCATCGGCGCCGAGGAATTGAGCGACGCCGACCGCCGCACCCTGAAATTCGCCGATGCCTTCGAGCGCCACTTCATCGGTCAGGGCGAGGACGAGGAGCGCAGCATCCATGAAACCCTCAACCTCGCCTGGGACCTGCTCTCCATGCTGCCGCCGGAATCGCTGACCCGGGTCACCGAGGAAGAGTTGGCGAAGTACCACAAGGGTGCAGCGTGAAACAGATGCAAGAGGCAAGTTACAAGTTTCAAGGAAAAGCAATGGGTTGCGTCCTTCTTGCAACTTGCAACTTGAATCTTGTACCTGCCGTCCGGAAGGACGGCGCATGAAAAAACGCCTCCCCGTCCCGCCCACGAAAAGCGCGCTGCTGCAGGTCAGCCGGCAGTCACGCTTTCTGGAGCAGGGCCGGCAGATGCTGGAAAAGAAACGCGATCTGCTGACGCGGCTGGTCTACGAACGGCTGGCGCAATACCGCGAACTGCGCGCGCAGACGCAGCGCGAACTTGCCGAGGCCTACCGCTGGCTCGGTATCGTGCAGATGCGCATGGGCGAGCAGATGCTGCGCCAGGCGTCGGTCGGCCTGAAACCGGCGGTGGCGATCAGGGTGGTGGCACGTTCCAGTGTCGGCGTGGAGTACCCCAGCGTGTCGGTCGAGCCGCTGCCCTTGCAGCCGGTCGGCCTGATGTGGACCGACGTCAGCTTCGACGAGGCGCGCATACGCCTGCGCGACCTGACGGTGACGCTGGCGCGGCTGGGCGAGGCGGAAAACGCGCTGTGGCGCCTGCTGGCTGCCAGCCGCAAGACGCAGAAGCGGGTCAACGCGTTGAAATACAACATCATTCCACGCTATCAGGCGACGGTGCAGCACATCCGTGCCGCGCTGGAAGAAGACGAACGCAATACCCTGTTCCAGATCAAGGTGTTGCGGGCGCGCCAGCCGGTCTGACCCTCACACTCCCTTACCGGTCGTGTCGCGTTCATCGTGCCCTGCAGGCAACCCGGCGGGACCCCGTGTGCTATGTTGAACGGGGAGGTCGCTACCATGCAAAACGGACATTCCATCATCAAAGCCATACGCGCGGGGCTGGAACGCGAGCCTCGCATCGATCTGCATCGCTGGCCCATCCATCTCGAGGTGGGCGATGACGGCGTCCTGGTCATGGAAGGCGAGGTCGAGCGCCTCTCCGCGAAGAAAATGGCCCGTGAAATTGCGGGCGCGGTATCCGAGGTACGCGGTGTCGTGGATCGCCTGCAGGTGTCCCCTGCAGAGCCCAGAAGCGACGGCGAGATTCTCGGCATGCTGGAAACCCTGCTGCTCGAGGCACGCGATTTGAAGAACTGCACGGTGCGCGTGATGAAGAAGGGGCAGTCCCTCACCCTGCAGGAGATCGGGGACGCCGACGCCAGCGGCGATATCCTGGTCGCCGTGAAGGCGGGCGTGGTGACGCTGGATGGGTGGGTCATCAGTCTTTCGCACAAACGTCTGGCGGGCGTGCTGGCATGGTGGACGCCGGGCTGTCGCGACGTGGTGGACGCGCTCGAAGTCCTGCCGCCGGAGCAGGATGGCGACGACGAAGTCAGCGATGTCCTGTCGCTGGTGCTGGAAATGGATCCGATGATTCCCCATCCCGGGCAGATCCGCATTCAGACGCACAATTACGTCGTCACGCTGCAAGGCGTGGTCAATACGCAGACCGAAAAAAACCGGGCGGAGCAGGATGCGTGGTACCTGTTCGCCGTGGACAATGTCATCAACCAGCTTGCCGTAAGCGGCTAGATGACGCGCCCGAACCGCGCGCCACGGTGCCCAATGGGCAGGTTGCGCCCCGGCAAAGCGGCGGCATCACCGGGGCGGGTGCCCGCATTCCATGCGTGACAGGGTCATCGTCTATACCAGTCCGGGATGTCCCGATTGTGCCGCGGTCAAGCGCTACCTCGAAGATCGCGGCATCCCGTTCGACGAGCGGGACATCCGTGCGCCAGGCGTGACAGACGAAGCCAGGGCGCGTTACGGGGTCCGGGTGGCGCCCATTACCGTCGTCGGAAGCCTGTTCTTCTACGGGACGTTCGCCCAGCAGAAGCCGCAACTTGATCGGGCGCTGGCGGCCATGCCCGGGCGCTAGGGTCTGCAGTCCTGCCGTCGACGGACTGTTGCGCGCAGCGGGGACAAGCGTCTTCGTCCTGATGGCGTGGGATCCTAGGGGTTGAGCAGGGCACGCACCTGGCGTTCGATTTCCGGATGGTCGAATTCGCGGCCACCCACCGCACTGTAGGCGATACGCCCCTGCGGATCGATCAGGTAAGTCGTGGGCAGGCCGGAGATTTTCCAGGTCTGCATGGTCCGGGCGTGCGGATCGAGCAGGATGGGGAACGAAGGCGCCGTGTCCAGCTGGCTGGTGAAGGTGTGAATGGTATCGGCGTCTTCGCCGATGTTTACCGCAAGCACGACGAACGCGGTGCCGGCCAGCTTCTGTGCAAGGCGATCCATGGACGGCATTTCACGGCGGCAGGGCGGGCACCAGGTCGCCCAGAAATTGACCAGCACGACCTTGCCCTTGAGGCTGGCCAGATCGTGGGATTTGTCATCGATATCCTTCAGCACCAGGGCGGGGGCCGGGGTTTTCGCGGCCTGTCCGGTCAGGCTGTGCGACAGGGGCGGCAGATCCGCCGCGAACGCCGTCATGCCCGCTGCCATGAGCAGAACGCCCATCATGCTATTGAGTTTCATCCGCGCACCTCACGTT
Source organism: uncultured Thiobacillus sp. (assembly GCA_964452995.1). Lineage (GTDB taxonomy): Bacteria > Pseudomonadota > Gammaproteobacteria > Burkholderiales > Thiobacillaceae > Thiobacillus. The sequence continues at coordinate 19,059 of CAYVOR010000035.1, read as the reverse complement.
TTCAAGTGTTGTTTCGTGTTCAGCGTCGCCTGCACGCCAGCTTACGATCAGATTGAAGCGGCTTCCCCGCGCCAGCGGATAGGCCGTCATGCCCTGGTTCCAGTCCCCTGCATGGAAGGTCTGGGTCGCCGGGAACTGGGCCCAGGCAAAGGCGATTCGGGCGGGTTCCGGAACGCCGCGGTCGACCCATGCCGCGTCCCATTCCGCCTTGCTGCGGAGGGCGCGCGCCGGGCCATCGCCGGCGACGACACGCCAGTCGGCCAGACGATGCTCGATCGGGAGGGTGCCGATATTGCGGACCACCGTCATGAAGACGCAGCGGGACGCATAGTCTTCCGCCTGTTCCGGGGTGAAGCCGCGCGCCTGGTAAAAGGCCCGCGCCTGGTCAGGGCTGATCTGCGTCAGGCGGACCTGGATACCGCGTGTGTCGATCTGCCAGCTTTCCAGACCGGTTTCAGGATCGCGGCTCGTTTCGGTCGCGCCTGCCGTAACCGTCCAGAGCGACAAGATGAAGAGGAAAACCCGCATCTGCCTGATGCTGCCCCGTTGCGGTCCATTGTGTGTCTTGATCATCTCCATCTCCGAATCAGGCAAGCTCGATCAGCGAACCGAATCGCATAGGCGTCAGGGAAACCGGGCAGCCGAGGGTGGCTGTCCGGTTTTACGAGCTCGAGCATTGTCCAACTTCCAGATGGCCGCCACATTCCGCCGTCATCTTCAACATGGCCGCTGCCTTGTCGAGGCATTCCTGGTATTCGTCGTCCGCGCGGGAATCGGCGACGAGGCCGCCGCCCGCCCAGAAGCGCAGCGAATGATCCGAGCTGACCAGCGTGCGGATGGCGATATTGGTGTCCATGTCGCCATTGAATCCGAGCCAGCCGACGGCGCCGCAGTAGACGCCACGACGATTCGGCTCGAGTTCCTCGATGATTTCCATGGCGCGGATTTTGGGTGTTCCGGTGATGGAACCGCCCGGGAAGGCCGCGCGCAGCAGACCTACCGCATCGGTACCCTCGTCGAGACGGCCGGTGACCGTGCTGACCAGATGATGCACGGTGGCAAAGCTTTCGACCTCGAACAGTTTCGGCACCGAGATCGATCCTGCCTTGCACACCTTGCCCAGGTCGTTGCGCAGCAGGTCGACGATCATCAGGTTTTCTGCGCGGTCCTTGGCGCTGTTGCGCAACTCGCGGGCCAGTGCCGAATCGGCTTCGGGTGCGGCGGCGCGAGGGCGCGTGCCCTTGATCGGCCTGGTTTCCACCTGTCCCTGCTTCACTTCCAGAAAACGTTCCGGCGAGGAGGAGAGGATGCGCACGCCCGGGACATTGAGATAGGCCGCGTACGGCGCCGGGTTGAGACGGCGCAGCGTCTGGTATCCGAGCCAGGGGTCGCCGCTGGCTTCGGCGGCAAAGCGCTGGGCCAGGTTGACCTGGTAGCAGTCGCCGGCACCAATGTAGTGCTGGACGCGGGAAAACGCCTGGCGGTAGCTGTCGGGCGTGAAGTTGCAGCTGACGGGGCCGACCTGGAAAGGATGCCGCATCGTGGCGCGCGGCGCCGCGCTGAACAGGGCAAGCAGTGCGTCCCAGCTGGCGTCGGTCCGGGGGTCGCGGCCGGCGCCGACGAGCCAGCTGGCGCGTTCCGCGTGATCGACGACGACCGCCCAGTCGTAGATACCAACTGCCATGTCGGGGATGGCTTCGGTATCGCACGCATGGCTGGGCAGTTGCTCGATGCGCCGTGCAAGGTCGTAGCCGAAATAGCCGATCGCGCCGCCCGCGAACGGCAGGGTCGAGGGCTGGCCGTCCGCCGCGAGGTAAAGGCGCAGCAGCTCGAACGGGTCCGCCGGAGACAGCGTGGTCCGGTCGCGTTGATGAATTTCGGTCATGCCGCCGCGGGTCACCAGCGTGACACAGGGTCGTGCCGCCAGGATGTCGAAGCGCCCCATGGGGGAACGCGGCCGTCCGCTGTCGAGGAACACCGACCAGGGTTCGTCGGCGATGGCCTCGAAACACTCGGCACTGTCAGGATGATAGGGAAGAGGACTTATCCGCATGGCAGATCCACAGGCGCGTGGACAGCGGACTGAGGCTGAGGACACATTCGCCGATCATAGGCGACTTCAATCCCGCAGCGCAACGACGGTAAAGCGCGGTTCCGGCTGTGCCATGAGTGCCGCGCAGGGTGTTCCGAAGCCAGGCAGGGAGAAAGCGATCTGCCGGGGCGTCGGCGGCACTGCGGCAATTTGTCGCATTGTCGTGGCATCGCGTGCACCCTACACTCGGTCTGAGCAGAAACCAGTATGTAGCATATATGTTTCATGACCGGTCCGGATTGCGCAGGGGGCGCAACGGTAACGAGCGCGTATTCGCCCGTATCCGGCTCGTGGAACGGGAGGCCTCAAGATGAAAAACACGAAAGCGGTTCCGGGCCGCAGGGATCTGATACGGGTCGCCGCCGTGCTGCTGTTGTCGGGAGCGGCCGGGACAGCCAGTTCCCATGGGCATGCGGCACCCGCAAACCCGCGACAGGCGGTCGCGCCCCGACCGGCAAAACCTACGCTGGCGATTAGCGTCAGCGTCGATTCACACGGTCGGATCTGGCTTGCCCGGGTTGAAAACCAGACGGTTCTGGTTTCACATTCGACCGACGATGGCCAGCATTTTTCCGTTCCGGTCGCCGTCAACGCCGAACCGGAAAACATCGGGGCCGAAGGCGAGAACCGGCCCAAGATTGCCGTCACCCGCCAGGGCACGCTGCATCTGACCTGGACGCAGCTGCTGGCGAAGCCCTACACGGGCGAGATTCGCTACGCGCGCTCAACCGATGGCGGCCAGACCTTCTCGACGCCCATCACGATCAATGACGACAAGCGTCTGACCAGCCATCGGTTCGATTCGATGATCTCGGATGGCGGCGACCGGCTGGCCATCGCCTGGCTGGATGGTCGCGACCGGGATGCGACCAAAGAGAAGGGCGGTAAATTCGCCGGGGTATCGGTTTACACCGCCCGTTCCGACGACGACGGCGCCAGTTTCCATGCCAACCGCAAGCTGACCGACCACACCTGCGAATGCTGCCGAACCGCCCTGACCTGGACAAATGATGGCCCGGTCGCGCTCTGGCGCAACGTGTACGGCACGAATACGCGCGACTTTGCCCTGGCCTCTCTCGATTCGGGCCAGCCGCAGCGGCTGGCCGATGACGAATGGAACATCGATGCCTGCCCGCATCACGGGGGTGGAATCGCCACCGGTGGCGACGGCACCTTGCATGCGGTCTGGTACACCCAGGGCAAGAATCGCCAGGGTCTGTTTTACCGGCAGATACAAGGTGACCGGATGTCGGCGCCGATGGCGTTCGGCAATCCGCAGGCGCAAGCCGGGCACGCCACCGTGGCGGTCGACGGACAGACCGTGCTGATCACCTGGCGCGAGTTCGACGGTCAGGCCTATGGCGCCATGACCCTGCTGTCCCGGGATGGCGGCGCCCGCTGGCACGCGCCGCGCCGTATCGCGACGACTGCCGGGGCCGCGGACTATCCGATTCCGCTCCTCCACAACGGCCGGACACGGATCGTGTGGAACACGCTCCGCGAAGGCGTCCGCATCATGGAGGTCGAATAATCATGCTTCTCCGTCTATACCTTTTTCTCGCGTGCCTGGCTGCATGGCCCGCATCCGCTGCCGAACCCGTCCGCTTCGATTCGGGCAGCCTGGCGAAAATCGAGGCGCGCTATGCCGGCAAGCCGTTCATCCTGAGCCTGTGGTCGGTCAACTGGTGCGGGCACTGCATCAACGAACTGACCATGCTGGGCAAGCTGTCGAAAACCGAAAAAAACCTGCCCCTGGTGCTGGTCGCGGTCGACGGCCCGGAAGACAGCGAAGCGATCCAGCAAATGCTTCGCAAGCTCGGATTGAGCCACGCCGAGTCGTGGGTCTTCGACGATCCCATTCCCGAGCGTTTGCGCGCCGCCATCGATCCCGCCTGGCAGGGCGAACTGCCGCGCTCGTATCTGTATGACAAGAAACATCAGCGCCAGGCGACGGTGGGCGAGCTGGATAAAACGAAGCTGAAAGCCTGGCTCAGACAGCAGGGCCGATGAGCCGGCGCATCACATAACAAGACAGGCAACAAAGGGAAAAAATGAAATACAGAGTACTCGTGCTGATCATAGCCGGCGCGCTGGGCCCGCCCGCCGCCTGGGCCGAAGAACAGGTCATGCCGGAAATGGTCATCAGCCTGCCGCGCCCGGCAGTGGTGGCGAACAACCCCTCGCCTTCGGCCGAGGTGAGCCAGGACCAGATGCGCGAAATGAACGTCGTCAACGCCGAGGATTCGCTCAAATACACGCCGAGTCTCTTCATCCGCAAGCGCTATGCCGGCGACCGCAACGGCATCGTCGCCAGCCGCACGGCGGGCAGCCTCCAGAGCGCGTGGTCGCTGGTCTACGTGGACGGCCTGCTGCTGTCCAATCTGCTGGGCAATTCCTACAATTTCCCGCCACGCTGGAACATCGTCGGCAGCGAGGAAATCGAGACCGTCGACGTGCTGTACGGGCCGTTTTCGGCGCTGTTGCCCGGCAACTCGGCCGGCGCCACCATCCTGATCAACACGCGCAGGCCGCAGCAGTTCGAAGCCCACGCGCGCGTCCAGGGATGGTCCCAGCACTACAAGCATTACGCCACGGACGACACCTACCGGGGCCACCAGGAACAGGTTGCGCTGGGTGCGCGGGTGAACAACGGCCTGAGCTGGTCGTTCCTGTTCAACCATCTCGACGCGTATTCGCAGCCGATGAACTTCGCCACGGCAGCCGTTCCCACAGGTGCCAGCGGCGCAGGAACGCCGGTCACGGGCGGCGTGCCCTACACCAACCCGACGAACGTCTCCAGCATGATGTTCGGCGCGACCGGCCTCGACCATACGGTGCAGGACACGATGAAAATCCGGCTGGCGTATGACTTCACACCGGACACGCGCGCGGCATTCACCTACGCGTACTGGCAGAACGACAGCTTCAGCGATACCCGGACCTACCTGCGCAATGCAGCGGGCCAGCCCGTATGGAGCGGCAGCGTCAATATCGATAACAAAAACTATAGCGTCAGCACGGGCGCGCTCGCCCCGTCGGACAGCAACACGCAGAACCAGCTGCTGGGCCTGAGCCTGGACAGTCGTCTGTCACCGGACTGGTCGATCGAACTGAGTGCGTCGGATTACTCCACGCTGCAGGACATCACGCGGACGCCGACTACGCCCGTTGCGGGTGGACTCGGCCAGACGGGCTCGGTCGGCGGGGCGGGCACGATCACCTTCGGCGACGACACCGGCTGGAGAACCCTGGACGCCCGGGCCATCTGGAAGCCCGGCCAGGCCACGAAAAACCACACTGTCACCTTTGGCTACCATTACGATCACTACACCTACGGCAGCGCCAAATACGCCGCAACCAGCTGGACCAACGACGGCAGCATCGGTGCATCCCCTGCCAGCATCACCATGGGCGATACCCGTACCGATGCCGTCTACGCACAGGATGCGTGGAAACTCGACCCGCGCCTGACGCTGACGCTCGGCTGGCGGACCGAGCGCTGGCAGGCATTCGACGGTTTCATCAGCGGCTACGCACCCCTGGCCAGCCGCGACGACACCTACCATTCGCCCAAGGCGTCGCTCGCCTGGCGGGCGGCGAATGACTGGCTGATCCGGGGATCGGTGGCCCGCGCCTACCGCATGCCGACCGTCACGGAACTGTTCCAGACCGAGAAAAAAAGCGGAACCACCTATATCAGCGATCCCAATCTGAACCCGGAAAAGATCCTGGCGACCGATCTCACCGCGGAGCATGCACTCAGGAACGGCAACCTGCGCCTGTCGCTGTTCGACCAGCGCAGCGACAATTTCCTGACCAGCCAGCTGAATCTGACCACCCTCGTCAGCCGCGTGCAGAACATCGGCCGCACCCGCGTCACCGGCGCCGAGGCGGCATACGAAAGCGTGGATTTCCTGCTGCCCGGACTCGACCTCCATGGCAGTCTGACCTATACGGATTCGGAGATCCTGTCCGACCCGGGCAATCCCGCCCTCGTCGGGAAAAAGGTGCCGCGCATTCCCGACTGGCGCGCCTCGATCTTTGCCTCCTACCGCTTCGACGAACACTGGACCGGTTCCCTCGGCCTGCTTTACAGCGGGCTCCAGTTCGGCAATCTGGACAATTCGGACACCAACCACGACGACACCGGAAGCCTGGGCAAATACACCACGGTCGACGTGAAGCTCGGCTACCGGTTCTCGAAACTGATTCGCGTCTCGCTCGGGATCGACAACCTGACCAATGAAGATTATTTCATCGGGCCGCATCCTTTCCCGCAGCGCACCTACCAGGCCGAGTTGCGAGTGGATTACTGAACATGCCAGGTTCGCGGCAGCAAGCGTTTAGCGCACGTCTGGCCGGGCTTTCCGTCGTGCTCGCCCTGCACGGCGCGCTGTTCTACAGCCTGTGGCACGCCCGTACCCCGCCGCCGCCCGCCGAAACGGCGACGCTGTTTGTCGATCTGCTGACCGAGCCGGTCAAGCCTGAGCCGCCCAGGCCTGAACCGCCCAGGCCCAAGCCGAAACCGGTCAAGCACGACAAGCCTGTTCAGCCGTCGCCGCAATTAGTCGCCCAGACGCCGGTCGTGCTGCCGTCCGATCCGGTCGCGCCGCCGCCGCCGCTTATACCCGTGCCGCCCCGGATCGAGGCGCCGGCCGAGACTGTGCCGCCCGCCCCGCCACCCAGACCCGCAGGTCCCGTGGCGTTGAGCGGCGAGCTTGCGCTGACCTGCCCGGACCGCGCACCGCCGTCGTATCCCGCCATTTCCCGCCGTCTGGGGGAAGAGGGCAAGGTGATCCTGCGCGTGGAACTCGACGAAGCAGGGCGGGTTGACCGCGTCACGGTCAAAACCAGTTCTGGCTACGCGCGCATCGACGAGGCCGCGCTGGCCACCGTCAAACGCTGGCGCTGCAATCCGGCCCGACGCGATGGCGTGGCGGTGCGCGCCGTCGCGATCCAGCCTTTCAATTTTGTACTCGAAGGACGATGACATGGATACGAACCTGGGCTTTGCCCATTTCCTGACCCAGACCGATACGCTCGGAAAAGCGGTACTGTTCCTGCTGCTGGCGCTGTCGGTCGCGAGCTGGTATCTGATCGTGACCAAGGCGATCGGCAACTACCTGGCCAAACGACGCGCGGAGAATTTCCTCAGGCAGTTCTGGGCGGCCGATTCGCTGCAGGACATCCGTGCCGCCCTGCTCAGGCAACCGCGCGATCAGGCCTTTGCCGAACTGGCGCACGATGCGCTGGAAGCCGCCAGTGACAATGAAAAACATGGCCTGCACAAGCTGGCGGCTGCAGGCGGACTGGGCGAATTTCTCACGCGCCTGCTCAGAAACGGTATCGACCAGGAAGCCACGCGCGTTGAATACGGGCAGACCATCCTGGCCTCGGCCGGATCGGCCGCGCCCTACATTGGTCTGTTCGGAACCGTCTGGGGGATCTACCACGCACTGGTCAATATCGGTCAGTCGGGGCAGGGCACGCTCGACAAGGTCTCGGGCCCGGTGGGCGAAGCGCTCATCATGACAGCGATGGGACTGGCCGTGGCGATTCCTGCTGTGCTGGCCTACAACGCCTTCAACCGAAGAAACCGGGTGTGGCTCGCCCGGCTGGATGCGTTCGCCCACGACCTGTACACCATCATCACCGTGGGCGACAAGCCCAATAGTTCCTCGGATGAGCCTCGTTCGCTGCATATCGTGAAGGGGGCCTGAACCATGGCTATGGGAAGCTTCGATTCGCGCCGTGGCCCAGGGCCGATGGCCGACATCAATGTGGTGCCGCTGGTGGACGTGATGCTGGTGCTGCTGGTGATTTTCATCATCACCACACCGCTGCTCACCCATGCGGTCAAGATCGATCTGCCCAGGGCAAGCAGCGCGCCCAATATCACGAAAGCGGCGCACATCGAACTGGGCATCCGGGAAAATGGCGACCTCTACTGGAACGGCGAGCGCGTCACGATGGATCAGTTCGCTCCGCGCTTTGCCGCCATGGCAAAAGAACAGCCGCAGCCCGAGCTGCACATCCGCGCCGACCGCCATGCCGACTACGAGCCGGTGGCGAAAGTCATGTCGCTGGCGGCGCGGGCAGGCCTCACCCGGATCGGCTTCGTGACCGAACCCGATCGGGACTGACCCTCCGCAAAGCGATCGGGGCAGGGCGGCCCCGGCCGGGGACAAGGTGCTGATCTGCTGTGCCCGGCCCACTGGCGAAATTTCACTTGATCTCTGAGTTTCGCGCCAGTCGCCGGTTGCAGCCTGAAACCTCTGGTGCAGATGTCACCGATACCGTTCTTCCAGAAGATCGATTTTTCTGACCAGCTTGCGCGACAACTCATCGGAAATTTCGTCATCGCGCGCCAGCTTGAAGATCGCCTCGCGTTCGGCCCGCAAGGCTGCCAGGCGCAGCGCCACTTCCGCGCGGTCGGCCCGGCGCAGATATCCGGCGGCGACCGTGTCCGGAACCGCTGCGTCGTCGATGCGGCGCTGATAATCGACCAGCACGCGCGCGGCAGCATTGGTATAAAGGTCGGCATCGGCCGTATGTTCAGCGGACAAGGCGTGGCGCGTCGCTTCGATCGCAGCGATGGCTGCCGTGGCGGCCTCGTGGCGGACGAGATCTTCCTCGCGCCGCCCGGCGGCTTCCTCCGGCAGAGTCAAACCATTCAGCAGGCGGGGCAGGCACATGTTGGCGAGCAGGAGCGACAACAGGATGACCGACGCCGCCAGAAATATGACCAGATCGCGCGCCGGAAACGCCGTGCCGTCAGGCAGCAGCAGCGGCAGGGTGAGCACGCCCGCCAGCGTGATGGCGCCCCGTACACCGGCCAGCGACATGGCAGCGATGATGCGCCAGCCGGGTTCGGGTGGCGGCTCGCCACGCTGGCGGGCCATGTACAGGCTGAGTTGCCACGTAGCCCATACCCAGCAGAAGCGCAGCAGGATCAGGATGGCGCCGATTGCCAACGCATAGGCAAGTAGCCACCAGGCAGACAGATGGCCCGTTTCCTCCACCGAGGCTGCGGCACGGCGCAGGATTCCCGGCAGTTGTTCACCGAGCAGGACGAACATGATGCCGTTGAGTGCGAACTGAACCGTCTCCCATACCGCGGCGCGCTGCACCCGGGTCGTGGCCAGCGCCCGGCCGGTGAGTTCGACATAGCTCATGGTGATGCCGGACGCCACCGCCGCGAGAATCCCCGACGCAGCGAGGCCTTCGGCGACCAGATAGGCCGCGAAGGGCATCAACAGATTGACCAGGATCGAAGAACCGCTTTCCTCGCCGAATTGCCGTGACAGCCAGAAATGGGCATAACTGACTCCCAGGGTGACGCCGACGCCGACCCCCAGTCCCACCAGCGTGACCCAGACAAGCGTGAGCGACGCCGAACCAATGGAAAAGCTTCCGGTCATGACCGCCGCCACCGCAAAACGAAAACACACCAGGCCGGTGGCATCGTTGAGCAGCGACTCGCCTTCGAGGATTTGCATCAGGCGCTTGGGAATGGGAACCCGCGCGGCGATCGAGGATACCGCCACCGGGTCGGTGGGCGACACGATGGCGGCAAGTGCAAAGGCCACGGCCAACGGCATGGCGGGAATCATCCAGTGAACCAGGAAGCCCGCCCCGATCACGGTGAACACCACCAGCCCGAACGCCAGCCTGAGAATGATGGCCTTGTCGCGAAACAGCCCGTTCTTGGGAATTCGCCAGCCGTCGAGAAACAGAAGCGGTGGCAGGAAAAGCAGGAAGAATATTTCCGGGTTCAGCGCCACGCCATGCGTGGTTACGGCGGCAATGACCGCGCCCAGGGCGATCTGTATCAGGGGCAGCGGTATGGAAAAGGCCACCGTCCTGACCAGATAGCCGCTGGCCACCACCGCCAGCAGCATCGCCAACACCACTTCGATCGAATGCATAGTCCCCTGAGCTATCGCCAGCCCGGCTCAAAAACAGCGTTCCCCGCACACAACCGGGGACTCGTAAAATTTTACTCCCGGGGTTGCGGGACCTGAAACCTCTGGCTGGCCCTTATCCTTGCGCGTGCCGCTGCCATGCTGCCAGGGTCGGGGTGAATGGACTTCATGGCGCCTTCAGCTCAATGCCACCTCGACGTCATGCTCGCGGCGGTCGTCGACCAGCGGAATGGTCGAGTCGGGGCAGACGACGCCATCCACTGTTACACGGCTCACCTGCTGCGACGATTCGCCAGCGCACCTGACGGTGATGTGGTAGACCGTCTCGCGATAACGGTAGTGGATTTTGTATGAATCCCAGCGGGCTGGAATACGCGGCGTGATGCGTAGACGATCCACTTCCAGGTGCACGCCGAGCAGGGTTTCCACCGTCAGCCGGTACATCCAGCCAGCAGCCCCGGTGTACCAGGTCCAGCCACCGCGTCCGGTGTGGGGCGGCGCACCGTAAATATCCGCGCACATGACGTACGGCTCGACCTTGTAGTGTTCAATCGATTCGGGTGTGTTGCCGTGATTGACGGGATTGATCATGGCGAAGAATTCCCACGCGTGTTCCGTGTCACCCATCATGGCAAATGCCATCGTGGTCCAGATCGCGGCATGGGTGTACTGGCCGCCATTCTCGCGAACGCCCGGAATGTAGCCCTTGATGTAGCCGGGCTCCAGGTTCGATTGATCGAAGGGGGGGTCGAGCAGCTGGATCAACTGCGCATCGCGCCGCACCAGGTGCCGGCCTACCGCCGCCATGGCCTGACGGGCACGCACGGGATCGCCGCCGCTTGAGAGGACCGCCCAGCTCTGGCTGATCGAGTCGATCCGGCATTCCTCATTGGCGGATGATCCCAGCGGCGTGCCATCGTCGAACCAGGCGCGGCGATACCAGGCGCCATCCCAGGCCTCGGCTTCGATGTTGCTGCGTAGTTGCGCCGCCTCGGCTGTACATCGCCCGGCAAAGTCCGCGTCACCCCGGCCATTCGCCAGCCGGGAGAACAGCTCGAGGTTTTCGTACAGGAACCACGCCAGCCACACGCTTTCACCCTTGCCTTCGTGGCCGACCAGATTCATGCCGTCGTTCCAGTCGCCGCTGCCCATCAGCGGCAATCCGTGGACGCCGAAGCGCAGCCCGTGTTGGATGGCGCGCACGCAATGCTCGTACAGGCTGGCTGTTTCGGGAGAGCGCTGCGGCTGGTCGTAGTAGGCCTCTTCTTCCGGATTCAGTTCGCGGCCCTCGAGGAAATGGATCATTTCATCGAGCACGCCCGTATCGCCGGTCGCCGTCACATAACGGCAGGTGGCAAACGGCAGCCACAGATAATCGTCGGAAAAATGCGTGCGCACGCCTTGCCCGTTGGGCGGATGCCACCAGTGCTGCACATCGCCCTTGATGAACTGGCGCTCGGCGCAGCGAATCAGCTGCTCGCGCGCGAGCCAGGGGGCGGCGTGGATCAATGCCATGGTGTCCTGCAGCTGGTCGCGGAAACCGTAAGCGCCGCCGGACTGGTAATAGCCACTGCGACCCCACAGCCTGCAGGAGATGGTTTGATAGACCAGCCAGCCGTTGGCCAGCATATTGATGGCGGGGTCCGGCGTCTCCACATTGACCGCGCCCAGGGTGTGGTTCCAGTACTTCCACACGGCTTCCAGTGCCTGTCGGGCGCCCGACGGTCCACCGAAGCGCTGGATCAGATGCTGCGCTTCGCCGGTGTCACGCGCAGCCCCGAATACGAACACGACCTCGCGCGTTTGTCCTTCAGCCAGCTCGAACCGCGTCTGAATCGCGGCGCACGGGTCGAGACCGGCGCCGATCCTGCCCGACAACCGCTTGCGACGCATCGCTGCCGGGCTGGCCAGTGAGCCGTTGCGGCCAATGAATTCGGTGCGATTTCCGCTGACCGACCGTTCCCGTTCGCTGACCTGCGCGAAGACGACCCGATTGGCGCATTCGAGGCCGTAGGCGTTGTGGGCAAACAGCGCCCCGCTGAGCGGATCCTTTTCGGTAACGATATGCATCAGATTGGCGTGTCGCCACTCGCCGAGCACCAGCTCCCAATAGGCGGTCAACGACAGGCTGCGCGCACGTTTCGACTGGTTGTGCAGCTTGACCACCACGAACTTGACCGGGGCGTCCATGGCAACGTAGGTATGCAGCTCCGAGGCGATGCCGGATCCGGCATGCTCGAACACGCTGTAGCCGAATCCATGCCGGCACACGTAGCCGGCGTGACCGCTGGCGGGCAGGGGTGTCGGCGACCAGAACGCGCCCGTTTCCTCGTCGCGGATGTACAGCGCCTCGCCGCTGCGATCGGACAGCGGGTCGTTGTGCCAGGGCGTCAGCCGGAACTCGTGCGCATTTTCCACCCAGGTATACGCGCTGCCGCTCTCGCTGACGACCGTGCCGATGTGCGGGCTGGCGATGACGTTGACCCACGGCGCCGGCGTGTGCTGGCCCGGTTCGAGGGTGATGACGTATTCGCGACCGTCCGGAGTGAAGCCGCCCAGGCCGTTGCTGAAAATGCGCTCGCGCGCCGCCAGCGGCACGATGGGCTCGGCAATGGCGCGACGCGCGGGCTGCAGACGGTCCGATACACGTTCTGGCGAGACGCGGCGTTCCACCTGCTCGACCAGGGTCTCGGCGGAATCGCTGAACACGATGCGGGCAACCGTCTGCAGCAATACCCGCTCGTCCTCGGTAAGCTCCTCGGTGCGTCGCACGAAGACCCCGCCCGGTTTGTCGACGACCTGCGCTTCGGGTCCCGCGTGGATCAGGCCCATGATCTGGTCATGCAGGACTGCCCGATAGCCCGAAAAATCCTCGTTCACGATCACCAGGTCCGAGACCAGGCCCTTCAATCGCCAATAGGCATGGGTTTGCAGCGTTTGTTTGACGAGATCGATGCGGCTCAGGTCGCCGATGTGAATCAGGACGATCGGCAGATCGCCCGAGATGCCAAAACGCCACAGTCCGGCCTGCCTCAGCTGGTTGCGGGCGATGATGCCGGGCGCGGCGCGGCGCAGGGCGTTGCCGTAAATGACGGAGTTGGCCAGGCGACCGTAAACCTGTGCGTCGGCTTCGCTTGCGTTGAGATGACGCAGTACTTCCTTGCTCTGGAACCAGGCCATTTCAAAGGCGCGCTCGACGAAGTGCCGGTCGCAATATTTCGCAAGCAGGGCCAACGCGGCCTCGCGCGTGTCCGCGACACCCGAGATGATCTGCACGCTTGCTGATTCGTCGGCCTGCAAGGTGAGGGTGCAGCGGATGGCGACAATGGGGTCGAGCACGGGCCCCGCGGTATTCGACAGGGTCGGCGCGCTGTCGCGATCGTCCAGCGCCACGGGGTTGGCCGCCGTGCGATCGCGTCCGATAAACCGGGCACGGTCGGTCTCGTAGGACGGCGCATCGGTTATCGCGCCGGGCGCTGCCAGCAGATGGAACATCCAGGGCACCTGCTCCCCCGGCGTGCGCGGCCGCCGGGTGCAGAGGATCGCCTGCCGTTCCGGCAGGATCTCGGTCTGCACGAATAAATTACTGAATGCGCGGTGCGCCAGATCGGCATTCAACGGCGCCAGCACGACCTCCGCGTAACTCGTCACCTCGATGTGACGGATGTGCGAAGACTGGTTGGTGAGCGTGAGACGCCGGATTTCGACATCGTCCTCGGGGGACACGCTGATCTCGGTATATGTGCCGATCGCATGATCGCGTCGCCGGTATTCGGCGCGTGCCTGCACGAAAATAGCCTCGTAATGATCGGCCGGACGCAAGGTCGGCTGATGCGCGCTCGACCAGTAACGGCCGCTGTCGCGGTCACGCAGGTAAATGAAGGTGCCCCAGTCGTCGGTCGTGACATCCTCGCGCCAGCGTGTGACGGCGAGGTCGCGCCAGCGGCTGTACCCACCGCCGGCATGGGTTGCCATGACGTGGTAGCGGCCATTGGACAACAGGTGAACTTCAGGCACCGGCGTGCTCAGCTCGGTAAACACCCGCATGATTCCACTGGCTTCCGAGGTGGCGGGCCGCGCGGCCGCGCTGACTTCCGCCGCGTGCGGGCTCAGGGTTGCGCCTTTTTTCGGCACACGTTCCTGTAGTAACAGTTCGGTTGCTTTCACCAGCGGGTCGGACATGAAGCGGCGTTGCATCGGTCGATCGAGCAAGACATGCGCAAATGCCAGCAAGCTCATGCCCTGGTGATGCGCCATGAATGTCCGGACGATGGCGTGGTTCTTGTCGCGCGTCACCCGTGACGGCGTGTAATCGATCGCCTCGTAAAATCCATGGGTGCCGACAAAGCCAAGGCCGGCCAGTATTTGCAGGTTATGGCATGCTTCGCGCGGCTGGACCGTCAGCGCCAGTGCGCTGGCGTAAGGCGCAATGACCAGATCGTCGCCGAGGCCGCGCTTGAAGCCCAGACCGGGTACACCGAACGCCCGGTACTGATAGACCTGATGCATGTCGGTGGCGTTGTAACAGGACTCGGAAATTCCCCAGGGCACCGCGCGTTGCCGGCCATATTCGATCTGACGCGATACCGCGGTCATGCAGGTCTGCTCCAGCAAGGTGTTCGCGTAGCTCGGCATGATCAGCCGCGGCATCAGGTACTCGAACATCGAGCCGCTCCACGAGATCAGGCTGACGTCGCTGCCATGGCTGGTCAGCAGGCGGCCGAGTGCGAACCAGTGTGTTTGTGGAACCTGTCCCTGCGCGATGAGCAGGAAACTGGCCAGACGCGCTTCCGACGCAAGCAGGTCATAGCAGGATGGATCGCGTCGCCGTTCACCGACGTCGTAGCCAATGGCCAGCAGGTTGCGCTCACTATCGTAGAGAAACTCGAAATCCATCACCGCCCAGGCGCGGCAACGGTCCATCAGGCCATCGATGAGGGCGAGCCGCTCGGTCGCGCCCGGATGAAGCGTCGCCGCCGCGCCGGGCAGGGCGCCGGTCGCGTGCGCAGCACCCAGTTCGGCCAGAGTCGGGATGGAACCGTAGCGTTGCGGCTCCGGCACAAGGAATGCCAGTTCATCCCGCAAGGCTTGTGATTGCCGGGTAAAAGCCTGCGCCCAGTAAACCAGCTCGCCATCGATATCGCTATCCGCCGGCAGCCATTCAACCAGCGCTTCGCCTGTGCGGTGGATTGCGTCCAGTTCACTGACGGCAACGGCCAGCGCCTGCGGCGATCCGTCCAGCGTGAGTAAACGCAGGGTCTCCTGCAGCCCCTTGACGTGCTTCGCCAGCGTTGGCGTGGCTGACGCCGGAACATGCCCGGCCAATATCTGCAAGGTGTCATGCAGCCCCTGAAATGCGCGCGGCGACAGTACCGGCTGGAATTTCAGCTCGGCCAGTCCCGCCTGCAGCGTAAGCAGGCTGCCGACCAGATTGCCGCTGTCCACCGACGAGACGTATTGCGGGTGGAGCGGTTGCAGCGTGCGGGTATCGTACCAGTTGTAGAAATGGCCGCGGTAGCGTTCCAGTCTGTCCATCGCGTCCAGCGTGTTGCGGACGCGCGCTATGCATTCTCCGACAGTGAGATAGCCGAAATCACACGCTGTCAGGTCGGCCAGCAGCGCCATGCCCATGTTGGTGGGGGAGGTGCGCGAAGCGATCGCCGGTGCCGGATATTCCTGGAAATTATCGGGTGGAAGCCAGTTGTCCTCGGGGCCGACGAAGTCCGCAAAAAAGCGCCAGGTCCGGCGGGCCGAGATTTGGAGAAACGTCCGCTCATCGGCACTCAGGCCCGAGACGGGAGCGGGCATCGGCTGGCTGATCCACCAGCCGATGCCAGGCGACATCAGCCACAGCAACAGGACAGGGGCGACATGGAACCACGCCGCCGCCGGCTGGCCGCTCGCCGCAAACGCCATGCCCAACACAATCGCGAGGGCAGGGGCGACCCACATCTCGCTGAAAAATCCGGGCAGCGTCTGGCGGGTATTGCGACTTGCGTAGGAGGGCAGTTGCCAGAGCAGCAGACCGCGTCGGGTGAACAGCATCCGCACCCCCGAACGCAGGATCGCACCCAGGCAGATCAGCGTGTCGTAGGGCAAAAAGGCCAGATTCAGCACCGACAGTGCAAGCGGGTGGGCGGTGGATTGGCTGGTCATGCCCAGGTGCACCCGCCAGCCGCGTTCGTCGGGCTTGCGGACAAGTTCGACGAGGCCGGACACCAGGGCGGGCAGGAATATCACCCCCACCACCAGCAGCGTCCATCCCCACGCAGGGCCTGGCCCCAGCAGCCATCCGCCTGCCAGCAGGCCTAGCAGCGACGGGGCGGCGAGACTGCGGCGAAGATTGTCGACCAGCTTCCATATCGACAAGGCCGAAAGCGGGTTCGCCTGGCGCTTCGCCTTCGTGCCAGCGGCGTCGGGCGGCCCCGGCACACGCGGCAGCAGCCAGCCGGCAAGCTGCCAGTCGCCGCGTATCCAGCGGTGGCGCCGGCTGGCCTCGATGACGTAACTGACCGGATGTTCTTCGATCAGTTCGACATCGGCCACCAGCGCCGAACGCGCATAGCCGCTTTCCAGAAGATCGTGGCTGAGGATGAGGTTTTCCGGAAAGCGGCCGTCGACGGCCAGGCGGAATGCATCCACGTCGTAGATGCCCTTGCCGATGAATGACCCTTCTCCGAACAGGTCCTGGTAGACATCCGATACCTCGCGCGTGTAGGGATCAATGCCCGAGTCGCCTGCGAACAGCCGGGTAAATCGCGACTGGCTAGCACTGGTCAGGCTGATCGAGGCACGCGGCTGCAGGATCGCGTAGCCCTCGACAATACGGCCCTTGGCGGCATCGTAGACCGGGCGGTTCAACGGGTGCGCGAGGTTGCCGGTCAGGGTGCGTGCCGCATCGCGCGGTAGCTGCGTATCGGTATCCAGGGTAATGACGTACTGGATCGAATCGAGCAGGGACACGTCGCCGACGATGTCGGAGAAAGCCGTCTGCGCCTCGCCCCTGAGCCGGGCATTGAACTGCTCCAGCTTGCCGCGCTTGCGCTCGTAGCCCATCCACACGTGTTCGAATGGATTCCACACGCGGGGCCGGTGAAACAGATAAAAAATACACGGACGATCCTCACGGTAGGTCGCATTGAGCGCCTCGACCGCGGCGCGCGCGTGGGCGAGCAGGGCGGCGTCGTCCGGCAGTGTTTGCTCGGACGCATCGTGGAAATCCGTCAGCAGGGCAAAAAACAGGTTGCGATCGCGATTGCCGAGATAGCGGATTTCCATGGCTTCGAGCAGATCGACGATGTCTTGCGGCCCGCCCAGCAGGGTAGGGACGATCACCATGGTGCGGTGGCTGTCGGGGATGCCCCTGGAAAAATCCAGCCGTGGCAGCACCCGCGGCGGCAGGATGAGCGTGACCAGCAGATTCACCAGCGGCACCATTAGCGCCGAGGCGCCGATGACGAGCGGAATCGTCAGCCACCAGCTTCGCCAGTCATGCGGTTCGACGCCGCCGATCGCGGAAAGTACCCCCGCTGTCGCCAGCACGGAGAGCGCCAGGATAGGCCCGAGGTACAGAAGCAGCGGGATCTGCTGGCTCATCCGGCTGAGCCGGACTTTCCATGGCAGCCGGCAGCCGACCGCGCGCTCCAGGGACGGCCGCCCGTGGTCGATCAGGTAGTAACCGACATGCGCACTTCGATGAGGGTGACCCAGTCGCGCTGCGGCTGCCTGCGCAAGTTCAATGGCTTTGCGCGCCACGGCTGTTTCGCTGCACGAGCTGTGCTTTGCCACATCCTCGATGACATGCCGGTAGCGATCCCGGGTGGCGAAATCCTGATCGGCGTGCGTTGCCGTCGGATCTTCACGCAAGGTCTGTTCGACCACGCTGAGTGACTCGACGTAATTCCGCCAGTCCATGGCGTCGATGAAGCGCAGGCTGCCGATGCTGTTGGCAATGGAAATCTGGTTGGTTGCCGACGTCCGGCCGGCCGCTTCCGACAATTGCTTTGCCGTTATCCCCTGTTCGAACAGTTTGTTCTCGATCCAGGTCTGCACGAACGCCATGGCCGATCCCTGGGCCTGAAGTCGCGTGTAAAACTCCTCGACAAAGGGCGCGGTCAGCGGCACATCGGCATTGGCAAACTCGGCCAGCAGATGGATCAGCTGGTTCGGTTCGCTTTCGGCCGCCGCGAGCATGCGGTCGGCCCAGCTGATGGCGGCGTCGCGTTCCTCACGCCGGCGGGCGATACGCGCGCCGACGCGCCGAAGGTTTTCCAGCAGCGCCAGCTGCAGCATGATCGGAAACGCCCACAACTCGCCCAGTTTCAACGGTTCGACCGTCTGGTAGGCGGCGATGAACTGGGTGACGTTATCGCTGTCGATGCGGCCGTCCATGTGCGAGATCAGCTCCAGCGCCAGATCGTAAATGCGGGGGAAACCGGCCAGCCGGCCATCGGCCAGTCGCGGCAATTGCCGACTGTACCCGCGCGGCAGATGCCGCCGCGCCATCGTGATCTGCTGTTCGATCAGATAGAAGTTGTCGAGCAGCCAGGACTCAACCGCAACGATCCGTTGTCCTCGCGTGGCGGCGAGCGTGACGACGTCATACACCGCCTGTAGCACGTGCGCATTGTCTGCCAGCCGCGGCAGCAACCGGTCCGGTCCCGGCCGCGGATCGATTCGATACTGGCCAGCCAAGGTGGCCGCGTGGCGCGTCAGTTGCTCGATGCTGAACAGCTCCGAGCGCAGTAATTCGGTATCCCCGACGTTACGCAGCGCACTCCGCCTGTGTGCCGAAAATGCAATTTCCTTGATGACTATGACATTCTCCTGGCTCGGACGTGGGGGAAGCGATGCCGGGCCGCCTTGCCCAGGTCCGCCGAGAAGAACCCCCGTTAGAGTTTAGGCCATCGACGGTGAGCGACCAGAAATGAATCGCCCGCCCCTGTCCGAGCGGATGGCGCACCGATGGCGGTTTCTTGCCCTGGTGTAGCCCCAGCAGCAGCAAGCCCTGATTGCCGGTATCCGCTATCGAGTGCAGCCCTT
>CAYVOR010000034.1:21558-25098 GCA_964452995.1 uncultured Thiobacillus sp. | reverse complement strand
TCACCAACCCCTTCCCCTGGATGGCCGAGATGATCGACCTGAAGAAGGAGAAGAATTTCTTCGAGACGCGCGTCACGGAGTATCAGACGGGCGGGGCGTTGAGCTGGGATTGACCGGCTGGAATGACAAAAAAGGCGCAGGGGATTGCGCCTTTTTTATTTGGAGAAAACCGATGATTACACTCAACACTGAAAAAGGCCTTGTTCGTATCGAATCATGGGAGGACGTCGTTGGACGCCCTGGGTTTGTTATCGATCTTGATCCCAGCACCATCGAATTGAAAGCAATTATTGGCAGCTACATGTTTAAGGATCATGTGAAATGCGGGCTTAGTTCCTGCCACCAGCCACATGGACGCGGATATCTCGTAACAACGAAGGACGGCCGTGAAACGAATATCGGGAAAGATTGCGGGAAGAAACATTTTTCAGTGGACTTCGAGCAGTTGCGAAATGCCTACGATCGAGACTTTCGGAACAAGGAGCGGCGCGAGCAGTTAGAGACTTTGGCCGGACGGATGCCAGCATATCTTGAAAAAATCAGAGATATTCGCAATGGCCCGATGGGCGCTGACTCTCTGTATAAAGACCTTCAAACCTTGACGACTCGTGGGAGGGGTGTGCCTGATGTAATCGTGGAGCGATTGTTACAAATGGCAAGAGCTCGGAATGGCCGTATAGCGATTCAACGCGAGGCGACAGTTCTAGAAATTGAGAATCTCGAGGCAATCCAGGGGAAAAAAATTGAGCGTCCGTATTATCTCGATGAAGAGATTGGACACCTGGCCGGCGTTGCTGCGCTGTACCCAGAACATAATCTTAAAAGCATTCTGATTATCGATGTGCTAGAAGGCCTAGATCGTCTTCAGCATCTGCACATCTCCACTCTTTCCGACGCTGACCTCCTCAAACTGAGCAAATGGGCCACTGAGCTTGATGCAAAATTAAGTACCGTCAGGAGAGCAATGCGTGAAGCCAAAATGTTGCTTGCGCCTCCAAATATTTCCAAGCTGGACGTGTGGATACAGGGAAAAGACGAAAAACGCGTGTTTTCAAAATTCGTCGCAAAATTAGCGACCCGACTGGATGATAGCAATTCACTTGCCGCTTAGCTCCGCAGACTCCATGAGTGAATTCATCACTGATGTAACCCTCGAGCAACGCCTTCGCAAGGCCATATCTGTAGCGTGGGCTGTCTTCGCGCGGAAGGTTGGTGGCGGATTAATTCCAGTGAACAGGGAGGCTTCGATGCAGCTTCAGTTTGCCTATGTGCTGAAGCAACTTCTTCCCCTCACGCTGCATCACCCTGGCGAGACCGCCGACATTGAGCTGGAGGCTGGCGTTAGAATCCCATCCGGGACGTACAACATCGACATTCTTCTCAAGGCTACGTCGCCGATGGGAGAGACACGGCTCGCCATCGAGATGAAATGCTATCGAACTATTGCCGCGTCCGGTGGCACCCGTGGCGCTCATGACATATTCATGAAGGACGTTTACGAAGACCTTCACGTACTAGAAGAGTACGTTGCTTACGGCGTAGCTACTGCAGGCGTTGCGTTGGTTATGAACGATATGGAACGCTTTGTGAACCCCAGCGTTAGACGTGGTAAGTGCTGGGCATACGACATTTCTGATGGGCATACATTTAATGGTGGCCAAATCACGGTGCCTATCGGCGGCAATGCCGTCAATGTAAACCTTCGAAATAGATACGCCTTCAACTGGTGTAGGTTCGGCGACCTATGGTTTATGGAGCTAGAGGGTTTGCGGCCTGACCAATAAAAAGACAAATGTGTATCATCGGAATAGGGGTCAGGTCTTGCAATGACACATTTCAATCGAGGCGCGTTACCGGGTATCCGAACTCAAAGGGCCAGGCTCGGATAATCAAGCAGGCAGTGGGACTGCCCCTCATGTCAGTGACTGGCTTCCCGTAATTGCCTTTCCCTGACCTCGTAGGCGGCTTTCACGCAAGCCGTGTCCTGGCATTTGCCCCTGACTTCCTGAAGCCAGAAGAGCTGGGCGTCCTTGAGCTGGCGTCGCTCGTAATCGGTGTGAAGGCGTGCCATGGCATCCCGGTAGGCGTTGGCGACCGCAAGATCGAGAACGGCCAGTTCCTGCGATGAGCACACCATTTGCTCCGCCTTGCTGGTCACGCGTGCGCAGTCGAAGCTCGGCCTGATGTGGGCTGAATCCGCTTGCTGCACCGGTTTCGATGCGGCCGGGCCGGCAGCTTGACCGCTAAAAAGATTGCCCGGGCCGACGACCCCGATCCCCAGCATGACCAGGCCGATGACAACGACGAGGAAGCGTGAGCCGGCCGACGCCACGACAACGGAAAACTTCTCGATGAAGATCTTTCCGGATGCGCCGATCAGGACAAACAAGGAACCGATCAATATCAACAGGATGTTGGGGTCAAGGTCCTTCAGGCTCATGCGCACCCTCCTCATGCAGGGCAAAGATTTCTGCCGTTCTGGAATCACTATAGGCGCCAGGCGCGAAATCATTCCACCCGTTTGATGGGCTTGGCCTCAGCTATCAAACAAGCAAAGGGGTTAGCTCAGGCGCGATTAATACCGGCGCGGTGAGAAGCGGCGTCTGAACTGCCCCGGAATACGGGGGCAGGTCCTGCAAAACCACATTTAGCCGGAAGAAAAAAGGTTGATCCATCTCCCATCGTTTGCCGCGATAGGCGATGCAGTTACGTTTCGTAACAATTCGGCCCGCGTCTGAAATCCCGCAGATACAGAGCGCGTCCACACTGTGGACATTGAGGGGCAGGTCTTGCATTGACGTATTGCATGGCAAGACCTGACTCCAAATCTCCAAATCGGTTAACCCCACATCTGGGGAAGGAGCGGCAAATGAAAAAGAGCTACTTGTTGATTGCGATATCGATGACCCTTGTCCAGGGTTGCTACACGGCTCCCCCCTACCAACCATCCAGCTATGGCTCAGGATATTCCGGTGTCAGTATCGGTATCCATTATTCGACGTACCCGGATCTTGTCAGGATACCGGGCTATCCCGTCTACTACGCCCCACGGGTGGATTCGAATTACTTCTTTTACGACGGCCTCTACTGGGTGTTCCATAGCGATAACTGGTATGTGAGCAGCTGGTACAACGGGCCCTGGGATTACGTGGGTTATTACGATGTGCCGGCTTATCTGCTGCGCGTGCCGGTTCGCTACTACCGCCTGCCACCACCGTATTTCCGCGGCTGGCATGCCGACGCGCCGCCACGTTGGGGGGATCGCTGGGGTCGCGACTGGGAACAGCGTCGAAGCGGGTGGGACCGTTGGGACCACCGCGCCGCCCCGGCTCCTGCACCGTTGCCGGCTTACCAGCGGAATTATTCGGGCGACCGCTATCCTCGCGCAGTAGAACAGCAGCATGCGATACGTTCCGAGTATTACCGCTACCAGCCGCGTGAGCCTGTCACACAGCAGTACTTTAGACCGCGTGTGCAGCAAGACCAGCAGCGCCAACAGGAGCAGCGCCAACAGGAGCAGCGCCAACAGGAGCAGCGCCA
>CAYVOR010000034.1:0-21458 GCA_964452995.1 uncultured Thiobacillus sp. | reverse complement strand
AGCAGCGCCAACAGGAGCAGCGCCAACAGGAGCAGCGCCAACAGGAGCAGCGCCAGCAGGAGCAACGTCAGCAGGAGCAACGTCAGCAGGAACAGCGCCAGCTGGAGCAACAACAGCGACAGCAAGAACAACAGCGTCTGCTGGAGCAACAACAGCGACAGCAAGAACAACAGCGTCAGCTGGAGCAGCAACAGCGACAGCAAGAACAGCAGCGTCAGCTGGAGCAGCAACGCCGCCAAGATCAACAGCGTCAGCGAGAGCCGCAACAGCGACAGCAAGAACAACAGCGTCAGCGAGAGCCGCAACGGCGACAGCGAGAGCCGCAACGGCGACAGCAAGAACAACAGCGTCAGCTGGAGCAGCAACGCCGCCAAGATCAACAGCGTCAGCTAGAGCAGCAACGCCGCCAAGAGCCGCAGCGTCAGCAAGAGCCGCAACGGCGACAGCAAGAACAACAGCGTCAGCTGGAGCAGCAACGCCGCCAAGATCAACAGCGTCAGCTAGAGCAGCAACGCCGCCAAGAGCCGCAGCAGCAACGCGATCTTGAGCGGCAACGTTCCCAACTTGAATCGAGGGGCAAGGCAAAGGACGACAAGGCTGCGCCACAGGACCAGGTTCCAAAGGACAAGGAGTCCCAGCAATAGTATGAGCGTAGGAGAAAAGAGTACGAGGAGCGTTATCAGAATCACTGAAGAGCAGGGAACAGACCACGGTTCCAGGTGACGGGAGCTGTGAACAAACAATTTAATAAATGGGGTCAGACTGAGCTAACCCGGGCTTTTCTACACCCTGGTTCAGCCTCACAAAATTCCGCCGAACCCACGAAATCTGCTGTCCTATGATGTGAGGATCCCCGGATATCCATCCCGGCATCCGGAAGTGGCATGACTCCGATGGAGGGAATGGCCATGAACACCGAAACACGCACGACACCCAGCCTCGACCAGATCCGTGACCAGCAGCGCGAAACCTGGGACAAATTCTCTGCGGGCTGGAAGAAGTGGGACGCAACGGTCATCGGCTGGATTGCCCCTTTCGGCGAGGCCATGATCCGGCATGCCAGGCTGCGCGAGGATTCCGAGGTGCTCGACATCGCCGCCGGCACCGGCGAACCGGGGCTCACGGCGGCGGCACGGGTGCCGCGCGGCCGGGTGACGGTGACCGATCTCGCCGAGCACATGCTGGAGGTGGCGGCCGCGAAGGCGGCGCAGCGCGGCTTGCGCAATGTCGAGACCCGAGTCTGCGGCGCCGGTGCGCTGCCTTTCGCCGACGCGAGCGCCGACGCCGTGCTGTGCCGCTTCGGCTTCATGTTCTTTCCCGACGTCGCGGTCGCCGCGCGCGAATTCGCACGGGTGGCGAGGCCGGGCGCACGTGTCTGCGCTGCGGTGTGGGGCGAAGCGGAGAAGAATCCGTGGGCAACCAGCATCATGGCAACGATCGCCCGGCATGTGGACCTGCCCGCGCCGCCGCCGGGGTCGCCCGGCCTGTTCCGCTGCGCGCCGCCAGGCTACATGCGTGCGGTATTCGCCAAGGCAGGCTTGCGGGACATCGTCGAGGAGGAGGTGATCTGCGACATGGTCATCGACACACCGGAACGCTACTGGGAGTTCATGACCGACATCGCCGCGCCCGTGGTGGCAGGGCTCGCCAGGGCGGACGCGCTTGCACGCGAGCGGATCCGGGCCGACGTGCTCAGCCTGGCGAGCGAGTTTCTGCGCGAGGAGGGCGTCCGGATGCCGTCAGCGGGCACGGTGGTCGTCGGCACGCGTTAGCGCTCGGCCCGGGAGTAGATCCTGCAAGACCTCATATCCGGCAGGTAAAAGTTCACTTTGAAGGAGACAGAAAATGGCTCGCGTCAGCACCTATCTCAATTTTCCCCGCTCGACCGAAGACGCCTTCCTGTTCTACAAATCCGTCTTCGGCACGGAGTTCGATGCGCCCATCGCCCGCTTCAAGGACATGCCGCCCGCGCCTGACCAGCCGCCGCTGGCCGAGGCCGACCAGAATCTCGTCATGCACGTCGGATTGCCCATTCTGGGCGGACACGTACTGATGGGAACCGATGCGCCGGAATCGATGGGCTTTACCGTCACGCCAGGCAACAACGTATACATCAACCTCGAGCCCGACACGCGCGCCGAAACCGAGCGTCTGTTCAATGCGCTTGCGGCCGGCGGCAAGATCGAGATGCCGCTACAGGAGATGTTCTGGGGTGACTATTTCGGCAGCCTGGTTGACCGGTTCGGCGTGCATTGGATGGTCGACTGCGCCAGCAAGACCTGACACGTTCAAGGGAGACCGTCATGGAACGAGAGGACGTGGCAATCAAAGGAGCTAGGCTCGAATGATTCCATCCGCATGACAGGACTTGGCCTCAGTCCCGCGATCGCCCTGCACGTGGGGCTGCTGATCAGCGTGATACCCGCGGTCAACCTGAAGCAGACGTTTACTTCAAACGGCATCCCTCGCTTCACCACTCGACGTCCCCTGGGGTCTGGAACAGTCTCACCCCACGCGCAAAAAAAGGGAACAATAGGCGCCACGAGGAGAAGCCTGACTCTTGCCCAAGGGCGCCGCGTCGGGAGAATGGACGTTTGAAAGTCGAGAAAGAATCGTGAATGGCGCCTGTCACCGATTCCTTCGGGCAAGCGCGAACGCAGAAACCGAGCCGTATACGGAGGCTGTTGCTCGCTCAGGCGGCCGCCCTGCTTGCGCTGGTCTCCGCGATGTTTGGCTATGTCCTCGCCGATGTTCTTGGCGTCCTGGACTCCGGCAGAGATCCCGTCCCGCTGTTCGTTCTTGGTGCGCTCGCACTCGCCGGCGCTGGCTTCGCCGCGGGCCGCCTCGAACTCACCGTTGCAGAGCACGGATGGGTCCTTCTTCCCTGGCTTGTTCTAGTGTATGGACTCGTTTCTTTCGGTACCGGTCTCGCCCTGCCCGATGCGTTGTTCGTTTCATGGTTCGTAGGCGGCGCAAGTGCATTGGTGCTGCCGTGGATCACCGGTGCGCTGCTGGCCCGATTGGTTCGACGAACGTGACGAATCAGGACGTTCGGGTGCTTCATTGGACGCCGGTTGCGCGGGCCGCCAGGGATCCAATGAGACGTCTTCTGATTACACCCAGACTTGTCCTTGCCGTATCGGCACAGGCCGGTAGCGACTGACCGCCCGTCTTGCTGCTCGGGTCGAACCGCTTCTTCATGCAACGAGCGGATCGTGCCTCCCGGGCGTTACTCAATCGCTACAAACCCGTATCCATTCATGAACAGCACGGATACACACGTCCCGTATTCTGCAGTCATCGACAAAACGCACTGATCATCAGCCCGATCAAGCGCCGCCGAGATCAGCCCCGGCGGTTGCCGGGGCGCAACCGGAACCGAGTCAAGGAGACTGCCATGAGCACATATGACATTGATGTATTCATCCATGTCGATGAATCCCTGGAAACCGAAGAACTTGCCACGCTGCAGGGTGCGTTGGGCGGGATCGCAGGCGTCAGCGACGTCCAGCCCAGCACACACAAGCACCTGCTGCGCGTGGCCTACAACCCGCTGGCCACCCGTGCGCAAGCCATCGTGGCGAAGGCACGGCAGCAGGGATTCAACGCCCAAGCGGTCGGCATGTAGCCGACCTGTCCCCAGGCGGTCGGCGACATGCCGACCTGCCATTCATCGAAGCGAAAAGGAGATCATCATGCAAGCAAGTCACGCAGCTGACGTCGATCATCGTAGTTACGCCCGGTGTGTCGAAGTGTCCAAACGCATCCGCTGGGAAATCGAGCGCGACGTGGTCCGCGGCCGCCGCTTCGATTATTCGCGGCCTTTCCTGCCGGACGGATTGTCGAGGGTGTCGAGCCTGGAATTTCTGATCGCCGGCGAGCAGTGCCTGCTGTCGCAGATCCAGGGCCGCACCTACGTCAACATCTTCGGTCTGGTGGAGCGCTTCATCGGCGCCAAGGTGCTGGAGGTCAGCCGCGAGCACTGGCTCGGCGACCAGATCGCGCTGGAGGCGCTGGTGCGCTTCGGCGACGAGGAACTCAAGCACCAGGAAATGTTCCGCCGCCTGGATGCGATGATGAGCGAGGACATGCCGGCCGGCTACACCTGCGTGGCCGAGCCCAACGCGGTCGCCGCGGCGGTACTGTCCAAGTGCACGTGGGCGGTGCTGGGGCTCACCTGCCACATCGAGCTCTTCACCCAGCTGCACTACCGTTCCGGCATCGACCCGGAGCAGGAGATCGATCCCTTGTGGAAGGACGTGTTCCTGTTCCACTGGCGCGAGGAATCCCAGCACGCCATCCTCGACGAGCTGGAATGGAAGCGCGAGGACGCCAGGCTCAGCGAGGCGGAACGCGACCGTGCCGTGAACGACTTGATTGAACTGGTGGCACCGCCGCCACATCCGGCGACATCGGCTCTTACAACTCCTTCGTTCAGGCGGCAGCCGATGCAGCGGGCATCGGCGTCAGCGAGGGCGTGAGCTGGTCGGTCATCGCGTCGACCGCGGGGGCCAATGCCAATGTCAATGCGCTGGTCACCACCAGGGTGTTCAACATGAACGGTGAATTGCTGGCGACGGGTTACGCGGATTTCTGGGACGGCAGCCATACGACCGGAGTCGGCATTGACTACACGGAATACGGTAATGGGCTCAGCGCCAACGTCTGGACCGGCAGCCTTGGCAACGGGACTGCGGCCGGAGCCAATGCCTTGGGCAACGCAACGGCGATATGGGGTGAAGCCGCGTTCGGCAGCGTTGGCTGGATCTGGCATGGCACGCAGAACACGACGTTCAATTACAAGCTGTACGCCCTCTCCGAGACTTTGACGGCACCCATTCCCGAACCTGAAACCTGGGCCACGATGCTGGCCGGTCTTGGCCTGGTCGCCGCTGCGTGGCGGCGAAACAGGGCGCGCGTCCCGGTCTGAGTCGCCTTCAGAACGCGCGACCGCGCTTGAATCGCGCGCCCGGGTTGGAATATGGCCGACGCTGCGCCCGGGCAGTGTCTGTTCGCCCGGGCCGTGTATGGGCGGCAGATTCGCCGTGGCGACATCGCCGTGGTGCAATCCGCCGAGTTGGGCCGGTACATCGTCAAGCGGGTCGGGAGCTGCCCGGTGATCGACTGACGCTCGACGCCAGCGGCCTCGTCCGCAATGGCGTGCAGGGGGCCGAACCCTATGTGTCTCGTGCTGGAGGAAAGAGCGGCGCGCGGCGGGTGCCCGAAGGTCATTGCATCCTGCTGGGAGACAATCGCGCCGCATCCAGCGACACCCGTTCCTGGAGGCAGCCGTTTGCACCGCTGGACAGGATCGTCGGGCGAATAAGAAATCGGGTCACCATTAGCCGGTCGCAGTCGAGCGCGAACGCCGCACCCGCCCGCTTGCCGGGGTGGAACAGACACACCCATAATGATCGTATTTCGTCATCGTAATTCGATTACGATGACCCAACACAGCTACAGATCAAGAGCCGACCATGGCCGATACTGCCAAGACGGACCGCAGCCCCTGGGCTGTTTTCCTGATCTTTCTCCGACTGGGCCTTACTTCCTTTGGTGGCCCGATTGCTCACCTGGGCTACTTCCGCGATGAGTTCGTGACGCGGCGGCAGTGGCTGACCGAGCGCAGCTATGCGGATTTGGTTGCTCTCTGCCAGTTCTTGCCGGGGCCTGCCAGCAGCCAGGTCGGGATCGCGCTCGGGCTTTCCCGATCTGGCTATGCCGGTGCCTTGTCCGCTTGGGCGGGCTTCACGCTGCCGTCAGCGGTTGCCCTGATCCTGTTTGCGATGGGTATGGCCAGTTACGGGGATGCTGTGCCGCCCGGCGCGCTGCACGGCTTGAAGGTGGTGGCCGTGGCGGTGGTCGCTCAAGCGGTATGGGGGATGGCTCGCAATCTGTGTCCAGACACACCGCGCATCACCATCATGGCGGCGGCAACCTGCTTTGTGCTTCTGGTGCCGTCCGCCTGGGGGCAGGTGGGGGTCATCGCCATTGCAGCGATTATCGGTCTGGTGCTGTTCAAACCTCAGCAGGGGTCAGCGCATGACCTGTTGCCCATTGCCATGCGGCGTCGCGTTGGCCTGTTCTGGCTGGCGCTGTTCTTTGTGCTGCTGATGGGATTGCCCTTGTTGTCAGCCATGTTTCCGAATCAGGAGCTGGCGATGGTGGACGCCTTCTACCGGGCCGGGTCACTGGTCTTTGGCGGCGGGCATGTTGTGCTGCCGTTACTGCAAGCCGAGGTCGTGCCTTCCGGCTGGGTCAGCAATGATGTATTTCTGTCAGGCTACGGTGCCGCGCAAGCTGTTCCTGGCCCGCTGTTCACCTTCGCGGCATTTCTCGGCGCTTCGATGAACCAGGCTCCCACCGGCTGGCTTGGCGGGCTGATCTGCCTGCTGGCGATCTTCGCGCCATCCTTCCTGCTGGTCGTAGGTGCGTTGCCGTTCTGGGAGCGTTTGCGGCGCAATACTCGCGCGCAAGCAGCGCTAATGGGTATCAATGCCGCCGTGGTGGGCCTGCTGCTGGCTGCGCTTTATAAGCCTGTCTGGACGAGCGCGATTTTCGCCCCACGGGATTTTGGCCTGGCCCTCGTGGCACTGGTTGCGCTGATGTTCTGGAAACTGCCGCCGTGGCTGGTCGTGGTCGGCAGTGGTGTCGTGGGCGGCTTGTTGAGCAGGGCGCTGTGAGGTTCCGGACACGACCGACAAAGACCTTTACGGCGGGCTGATCCGTTTGCACATCCTGCACCACGCCACCGAAGAACCCACCTTCGGCCTCGGCATCATCAAGGAACTACGGCACCACGGTTACGCGCTCAGCGCGGGCACCCTGTATCCGATGCTGCACGGCTTGGGAAAGAAGGGGTATCTCATCTCACGCCGCGTGCACCGGTCGACGAAATGCACTGTGGGGCCAAGTCCTGCAAAACCACATTTTCCCACTCGGAACAAATGGACTCTGCCACCCTAACCGCGTATTGACGCCGTCGCGATACGGGTGATGCCTTGGTGTCACCCGTAATGGAGTGCACCGATGTGCACCACCACGCTCAAACTCCCCGATGAACTGAAGGAACGCATCGCCGCCGTAGCAACCGATGCGGGCAAGACGCCGCACGCCTTCATGGTCGAGGCGCTGGCGGCGCAGACCGCGCTGGCCGAGCGTCGGCGCGCGTTCGTGGACGCGGCGGTGACGGCCGAGCAGGAGGGCGCGGGGTACGGCCTGGTGTACGACGCCGACGCGGTATTCAGTTATCTGCAGGACACGCTCGCCGGCAAGCGCGCGAAGCGGCCCCGGGCTGTCAAGCTCTGAGCGCGGCGAGTGACTCGCCTGGTCTTCGCGCCCCGTGCACTGCAGGATGTCGAGCGCCTCACGGCGTACCTGATCGGGTCGGGCCCCGTCGTCGCCGGGGCGACGGCCAATCTGCTGTTCAGCGGCCTGCGCATTCTCAGGTAACACTCCCTCGTCGGCTGGCCGGCGGAACACGGCTACCGCGAACTGCTGATTTCGCGCGGACGCACCGGCTATGTGGCACCGTACAGGTACGATGTCGAGCGGGACGTGACGATCGTTCTCGCCGTGCGCCATCAGCGTAAAAGCGGGTTCGATGACTGAAAAGAACCAACTAAGGGGGTCGGCTTCGGAAAGTAATAAAGGGGACGCTACGCTTATCCCTTTCCATTTTCTCTTTATCTTTCGCCGCTGGGCAGGCAAAGGCGGATAGCGGGCATCAGCTCGCCAGCAGGACGAGCCCCTGGGGTGGGCTGCGATCGGCACGCGGCGGGAAGGGGCACCGCTTCACTTCGTTGCCCTTGTCGTCGCGATAAATCAGCTCGTGGGTGGCGAAATCGTATTCCGGGTGGCCGGGATCGCACCAATGGTTGAGGAAGTGCACGTAGAACGCCGAGAACAGGCCTTGCGTGGGCTGGTCCTTTTGCAGGGCGAAGACATATTCCGGCTGGCTGCGCAGCTCGTGGCCGTCGTGGCAATACTGCACCCACACGTATTCCCCGGTAACGATCAGGTTCCAGAAGGGCGGATCTTCGTAGAACTTGAGCGTGACCTGCTTGCCTGCGGTCGCCAGGGCAGTCAGCCGTTCGATCGTGGCCGCGGTCTCCTGGCAGTAGCTGTCGCGTAGCGGGGCGGGGTCGCCCAGGGTGGCCAGACGGCGCATGGCGCCGGCGCTATAGGGGTTCATCAGCATGACCCGCAATTCGTAGCTGTGATCGATGACGTTGTGCAGATTGCGCCGCTCTGACACGAAGGTGTCGTATCCGGTGACCGACATCACCGATACGTCGCGGGTGCCGGTGATGCGGTCGAGCAGCTTGCGGTCGATGCGGCGCGAGAACCGGCTGTCTTCCTCGCGCACATGCACCAGCGAGGCCAGCCGGTTCATCCGGTAGCTGAGGCGTCCCTGCCGTGCGCCGAGAAGTAGATTGAACAGCAGCACCAGCACGGCGGCAAAAACGATTTCATTGATCAGCAGGAGCTGCGAATCGTCTTTCATCATGGGCCACCAGGTAAAGAGGATGAACTTTGCCAGCGCGGGCAGGGAAAACGCGATGCCGACCGCCAGCAGCGTGACGCCGATGTGGCTGAAGATGTGCTTGAGTGTCTGGATGAGACTGAAAAAATGCGGGCTGCGTGTCATGTAACGTGCCTCCTGTCAGCGAGGAGGGCGGGCGAAACGGGCCCGGATTCGCCTTCTGACGTCTTCGGATAATCCGGGGTGGGGCACCCGACAGGCAAGGCGGGACGGGTCACGCCGGGAACAGGGTCGGCTTCATTCAGTCGGGCTTGAAAGCGAGGTTCACCCCGCGCCCCGGCGCCCGTCGCGCGGCAGCAGGACGCAGGAAGCATCAGCGTTTGTCCTTCAGGGCCGGCTTGCCGGTGGCGTCGGACTCCGTGGCGGCTGATTGCTTCATGTCGGCGCCTGTCGGGCTCATGCGCTCGGCGGCACGGTCTGCCCCATTGGCCGCGCCGTCTTGCCATTGGGCGTTGCCGTTGGCGCTGCCAGCGGGGCTGACGTGGGGCGCCGCGTTGCCGCCAGCCTGGGCGCCGGCATTGGCGCCAACGCCCGCAGCCGGGGCGGCCGTGGCGAAGCCGACCAAGAGAGCAGTCAGGAGCGTGCTGCGGATCGGTTGGATTTTCTCCATCATTTTCGATACTCCTTAAATGGATGAGTTTGAGAAAGGCTTTCATGCCGAGAAGCCACGCTTACCTGAGCATGGGCCGTGCCAGATTTGTATAATCCTTATTTATCAGTACGTTATGTATTTTGTGCAGGGTCGGGCCGGCTTCGTTCTGTCGTCATCAGGCGACGCGAAATGGCGCCATCAGGGGCAAGCCGTTATTAAGAAAAGAGATTTTCTGTCTGCTAATGGAGACAGGCCATTGCGCGGCGGCTTCTCGCTGGTTGCGGCTTCTTGCCGGTCCGTGCCGCATCGTCAGCGCGATGCGGCGGCGCGCTTCATGCCGATGCCCTCATGACCAACCATGTCCACCTGCTGGTTACGCCTGAGCGGGCGGAACCCATCCCCCGCCTCATCATCGTACTTGGGCGGCGCTATGTGCGGTACATCAACACCACCTATCGCCGCACCGGTACCCTGTGGAACAGCCGCTTCAATTTTTCAGGAGGAGACACCATGAGACGGATTGGTTTCTGCGTGCTGGCAAGCCTGGTCTTGAGTGCGACCGGTTGTGCCGCGACCGGGGGCGTCGGGGACGACAATTACAGCACGATCACTGGCGGCGATCGCGTTGAGGAAGTGCGGCCGGATGTCTTTCTGATCGTTTCGAAAAGCGGCTTCTATATCCCGGACCAGGAAATGCCGCTGATGGTGGTCGACAAGCTCATGTCAAAGATATCCGGCCAAGGCCCGGCCGGAGCGAGCAAGCGCTGGGAGGACCGGGCAAACGCCGTGTGCGGCGAGCAAGGGTACCGTGCTTACAAGGTCGAGACGTTCTCTTACCCGGCCAACACCGGGCCTTACCCGCGCTGGATCGCTGGCAAATCAGCCTATGCGGTATGCAAGCGGAAGCAATATTCCGGGGCCGAAATTAAAGCGCTGTTTCCTGACTGGTAAAGGGGCATCCGGGTTAGCGCAACCCGACCCCGGATTCGAATGCCTGGGCTTGAAGGTGTCCCATTGGTTACAAGGTGTCAGGAATGGGGAATGGCCTTACTGCGCGATGCCCTCGTCGCCATGGCACGTACATCCCGGTTCGGTGCTGGTGGTCCCGTCGCAACATACGATTTTGCCTGCGCGACAACCGCAGAGGCCCTTGTGGTCCTTGCAGCAATTGAGTTGGGCGACATGCTCGCCTTTTACGTTCGCGGGACAGGCCTGGGGCGTGATGGCTTCCAGCATTGTGCCGACGGATGCGCGAGGTGTGACCGCATCGGAGCCGGCTGCAGCCGGAAGGGTGAAAAGGACGGAGATGAACGCCAGCAGAGCAAGCAGGGTAGGGATGCGCATGAGGGTCTCCTTGGAGAAAAATGGCTGACTCACTATAGCCGATGGGGCACGAACTTATTATGCGCCGCGCAAAAGCAGCCCGAGCATCAGCGCTGCCAGCACCAGAATCGCCGCCAGCAGGGTGAACGCGCTGCCGTAGCCGGCAACGCCGACCATCCAGCCGGTGAGCACCGGGCCGATCGACTGGCCGATGTCCATGATGGTGCGCAGCACGCCCATCGACGAGCCGTAGCGGCCGTTGCGGGTGAGGTCGGCGACGAGCGCGGAGGTGGACGAGGTGACGGTGGCGAAGCCGATGCCGAATGCGAGGCTCAGGACCGACAGGCCGATGAAGCTGGACACAAACGGCATCAAGACGACGCTGGCCGCGCCGATCACGAGGCCGGGCAGAATGACGCGCCGTCGCCCCACCCGGTCCGACAGTTTGCCCATCAGCGGCTTGGCGAAGACGATGCTGACCAGCTGCACGCCGAGGATGACACCGATTTCCCACGCGGGGATGCCGAGCGAAGCGGCGTACAGGGCGAGAAAGGCCTCAATGGCGCCGAACACCAGGTATTGTGCCGCCTCAACCAGGCTCACCAGCATGATGCTGCGGTCACGCAGCACGCTGGCAAGGCTGGTCCAGAAGGGAGGCTGTTTCGCTCTGTCCGTGGGCGCGGAGGGATCGCCGGGCAGCAGCAGGCCGGTGCCCAGCGCCAGCACGCCGCTGATGGCGCAGGCAATGTAGACGGCATCGAAGCTCGCCAGCGAAATCAGGACGCCCCCAAGAAACGGCGCGATGGAACGCCCGACAATGGTGACCGAGGAAAAGGTGGAAAGCCGCGCCGCGCGTTCGGTGGTGTAGCGTCCGGCAATCGCCGCGTTCGTCACGGTACCGAAAATCGCGGTGGCGAAGCCGTGATAGAAGCGCACCGCCATCAGTTGCGCCGCCGTGTCGACCAGCAGGTACAGGAAGGGCGCGGTGGCGAACACGACGAGCGAGGACAGCAGCAGGCGCCGCGACCCCAGGATGTCGGACAGCGCGCCGGCGGGATAGCTGATCAGGATGCCGGGAATGGTCGAGGCCATGACGATCCAGCCGATTTCCGCCGGTGTGGCGTGGAGCGCGTGGGCGAACAACGGCAGGACCGGCGTCTTTGACAACGTGGAACTCAGGATGGCCAGCCAGCCGACGAAGGCGATCATGACGAAGAAGGACGGTCGGGCGGGTTTCATCGGGAGAGTATAAAAGGCCAGGCTAGTCCGGAATGTAGTGTGAAATTCCCTGGAACGGGAATCGTGGGGCGCGTGAGGAAGGCCGAAACCGGACATCAGCGGGCCAGTACCCGCACGGGACGTGAACTATAGTGAAAACTGTTCATTGTTTATGCAAGGAGGCTGTCATGAGCGCACTGCACCGTATGGAACGTTTTCTCGACCGGCACATGATTCCGTTCGATGTCATCGCGCATCCGCACACGCAGACCAGTAGCGAAACGGCCCGCATGGCAGAGATCCCGCCGAACCGGGTGGCCAAGGGCGTACTGCTCGATGGTACGGACTGCCAGATGGTGGCGATGATTCCCGCCGACCGCGAAATCCACCTCGGCAGACTCTCTCAATATCAGGACACGGACTTCAGTCTGGCCGACGAAGCCAGCGTGAGCCAGTTGTTCAGCGAGTGTGAACCGGGCGTGGTGCCGGGGCTGCCGAACGCCTGGGGGGTGGCACTCGTGTGGGATGACACCCTGCTGGCGCAGCCGGACATCTATCTGGAAGCCGGCGACCACGAACGCCTGCTGCACGTCAAAACCCGCTATCTGCCCGACATCTTTGGCGACGCGCCGCACTGCCATTTCACCGAGCCACGCATGCGGCACGTCTCCTGAGCGTCCGGCGTCGGCGCAGCGGCGATACCGGCGGGTCAGCACGAATAAAACCCGCCGACGTCTTCCCTTGAGCGTGTGGTTTGAATTAGGCTGGTCCTGAATGGCGCTTCTGCGCTGAACGATGTTGCACCTGAGTTGTCCCATACGCCGTGAATCCGAACGATCCCGATCCTGCACGCAATCCGCACCGCTCGTTGGGGCGCGGCATGGCCTTCGCCGCCAGCCTGCTGATGCTGGGCATGTTCTATCTCTATTTCGAGAACAGCCTGCAGGCGCGCAACCATCCCAACCGTGACCTGCAAATCGCTCCAGGCGCCGAGCTGGTCCTGAAGCGTGGCGGCAACGGGCATTATGTGTTTCCGGGCACGATCAATGGCCAACCGGTCAGCTTCCTGCTCGACACCGGCGCCACGCTGGTCTCGGTGCCGGCGCATCTGGCGGACAGACTGGAACTCAAGGCCGGCGCATACCAGCAGTCGATCACTGCCAATGGAACGGTTGTCACCCGCACCACCCGGGTCGACGCGCTGGCGTTCGGACCGTTCGTGCTGCGCAATGTACCGGCCAGCCTCAATCCCGGCATGGCGAGCGATCAGGTGCTGCTGGGCATGAGCGTGCTGAAGCACATGGAATTCACCCAGCGTGGCGGCACGCTGGTGTTGCGCCCGCTGAATGGCGAATGAAAAAAAATCTTGGACATCTGAATCTTCTGTGTTATTTATACGCCATCTGTTGGATTCAAGCTTTAAATTGCACTACCTCTGGTAAGCCTTTTTCCTTGAAATTCGATTGATAGAGCATGTCGCTCAATTTTTTAGATAGATAGGAACAAGATGGAAACGGGTACTGTAAAGTGGTTTAACGATGCAAAAGGTTTTGGCTTCATCACGCCGGATAACGGCGGCGAAGATCTCTTTGCACATTTTTCCGCAATCAACTCCAGCGGCTTCAAATCCCTGCAGGAAAACCAGAAAGTCAGCTTCGAAGTGACGACTGGCCCCAAGGGCAAGCAAGCATCTAACATCCAGGTCATGTCGTAAGCTTTCTGACCTGATGTGAAAAACCCCGGTTCGCCGGGGTTTTTTTATTGCTGTCATTCCCCGACGCGTGGAGTTCACCATGGCGCTTAAAGCCACCATCTACAAAGCTGACCTGCAGATTGCCGACATGGATCGCCATGTCTATGGCGACCACGTGCTGACGATTGCGCGCCACCCCTCCGAAACAGACGAGCGCATGATGGTGCGGGTGCTGGCCTATGCCGTGTATGCGCAGGATGGCATTGTTTTCACCAAGGGTCTGTTCGATGTCGATGAGCCGGAAGTATGGGTGAAGAGTCTGGCCGGTGAGATCACGTTGTGGATCGATCTCGGTCAGCCCGACGAGGCGCGCGTCCGGCGTGCGTGTGGCCGCGCCGATCAGGTCGTGGTGCTGTGCTACAGCAGCAGTTGCGAGGTGTGGTGGAAACAGATCGCCAGCAAGCTCACGCGCTTTGCCAATCTGACCGTGCTGCAACTGTCCGCCGAGACCAGCCAGGCGCTGGCGGACCTGGCCGAACGCACCATGCGCCTGCAATGTATGGTTCAGGACGGCGAAATCTGGATCAACACGGACACGGCCAGCGTGGCCGTGAAGCTGCGCGTCCTCCAGTCGGCGAACTGAATCTGTCGTTTATTTCGCGGGCGGTGGGCAGTTCTTGATGCACACCGTCTCGGTCACGCGTTGCCCGCCGCAGCCGACGAAACAGGTATCGTAGGCCGGCAGGCAGCCGCAGTCGGCCTTGCACGCCGATTTCTCCAGTTGCGCGCGTACGCCCTCGCGCGTCGGCATCACGGGCTCGCGATAGGGCGGCGGCGAGTAATAGAACCCTGGCCACGGATCCCACCAGTATGGCTGGAAGGGATAGCGGTTCATCCAGTCGAAGCGCATCTGCATCTCGTAGTGCCGCAAGGCCGCCGCATACTGCTTCAGTTCAAGCTCATAGCGTTTCAACGCGTCGACATAGCGTGCTTCCACCTGGGGGTCGAGCGCTTTCGCGCAGGCCTGGTAGCGGCTCTGGCATTCAGCTTGGCATGCCGTTTTCTGGATGTCGCAGTTCTGCACGCAGGCGCGGCCCTGCGCGTCGGCCGGCGGGATCAGCCGCACCGTCGTCTGGTATTGCGGCGTGGCGCAGCCCGCCAGAACGGCGAACAACGCAGCCAGGGTGAAGTGGAACGGTGAAATGAACAAGCGCATGATCCGACCCGCAAAGTAACGATGCCTTTGAAGCATAGGATTATTTGCGGCTCGTGGGGCTCAAAGAAAACGCGCCTCGACTTCCTGCAGATTGAGTTCCTGCAGGATCTGCTGCAGGCGTTCGCGTGCGTTCCGGCGCGGCGCGCCTGAGCGCGTGGCGATGATGAGCTCGTTCTTCAGCGAATGCTCCCAGCCGACCAGTTCGGTGACGGTGAGCTGGTAGCCGTGCGATTCGAGCTGCAGGCAGCGCAGCACGTTGGTGAGCTGGCTGCCGAATTCACGGGTGTGGATCGGGTGGCGCCAGATTTCCGACAGCGGGGTTTTGCCGAAGGATTCGTTCTTGTGCTTGCGTAGCACTGATGCGACCTCGGCCTGGCAGCAGGGTACCAGGACGATGTGATGCGCGTCTTTCGCCAGTGCAAAGCGAATCGCGTCGTCGGTGGCGGTGTTGCACGCGTGCAGCGCAGTAACGATGTCGATGCGCGCGGGTAGCGTCCCGGTGGTGATCGATTCCGTCACCGTCGCATTGAGGAAGCTCATGCGTTCGAAGCCCAGCCGCGCAGCCAGTTCGCGCGACTTTTCCACCAGATCGTCGCGTGTCTCGATGCCGAAGATGTGGGCGCCCGGACGCGTCTTGAGAAACAGGTCGTAGAGGATGAATCCGAGATAAGACTTGCCGGCGCCGTGGTCGGCGAGCGTCAGTGTGTCCTGTCGTGCCAGCACCTCGTTCAGCAGCGGCTCGATGAAATTGCACAGGTGATAAACCTGTTTCAGCTTGCGACGGCTGTCCTGGTTGAGCTTGCCGTCGCGCGTCAGGATGTGCAGTTCCTTCAGCAGTTCGATCGACTGGCCGGGGCGTAATACATCGGCCAGCGGATCGGCATAGATCGCTTTCGATCCGGTGGCAGCGGGGCTGGCGCGTTTCATGCCAGGCCGGGCAGGCGCACGTCGCGCTGCGGGAAGGCGATAACGGGATCGGTTGCCGGTTGCAGGATGCACGCTGGCGTTTGCAGGTGTTCGTTCATGGCTGGAAAGGGCAGGAGAAGCCCGAAGCGTATCAAAAACCGGCAGTTGGGTAGAGACTTCGAATAGTACCGGGGATTTCAGTCGTGTACGCAGCCCTGTCTCCTGCTGCGCGTCCGTCACCCCTGGCGACCGCGGGGCATTCACGCGCGCCTTTGCCACACGCTGCGTAACACTGGGCCAAGGTCTACTCTATAAATCATTGGCAGGCAATTTCAGGGGAGCAGCGATGCCCAAACTCAGCGAATACGTCGAGATGGCTGCAACAGAATATCTGCACGAGACCGGACAGGACGAACTGGATGCGCGCTGGATTGCCGCGTTCTTTCAGGACGGCGGCGTGCAGGAGGAGTATCCGCGGCAGGATCTGGTCGCTTTTTCGGATCTGGTGCAAAAAGAACTGACCAGGAAATCCGAGCGTGCTGGCAAACACATGCGTTTCCAGCTGGACAAGATCATCAATTTCACCCGACGGCCGCGCAAACCGTAAGGTCGCACGCGGTTTTCAGGAAAACTGAATCATGTTTCCGTCCAGGTCGCATGCCAGGTACTTCGAGATCGCGCCATTCTGGATGGAATTGACCATTGTGGTTAAGTGGTCCTGCGCCTCCTCGGTACTCGGCATGCGTCCCGCATGCCCTGGCAGGCAGGCGATAAACACGATTTTCCAGTCCTGCCCCATCTGCTGTGACTCCGCGACGAGAGCGGAAAAATCGCCCAGTTCATCCAGGGCCTTGTCGGTACACATTTTTGGGGTCAGGACGCCCCCCGTGCCATTCTGGAAATCCTGATTCTGGGCCTCGGTATAGCCGTCAGGCAATTCGGGCTGGGTGAAAACGAACAGAAGTCGTTGCGGTTCGGGCTGTTGCCTGGCGGCGTTGAGCAAATCTGCATAATTTGTAATCTGCATGCGGCATTACCTGGTTAGCGAAAAGGGAAAGTTGACGACCTCTGCCAGCGTATCACCGACGCCGTCGAATCCGCCAGTTGACCTTGCCGCGCCGGCAGCATCGACTTCGATCCGGGCAATCCTGGGGAAGCCGCTGCGGTCGATATGCTGCCGTCCGGTCTTCATCAACTTTATCCAGGCACGCGGGTTGCCGCTGCGTCGTCTGCAATCGCGCTTGAAACCCTCGATGGAACCGTTTCAACGCGGGTGGCGTCCGCGTCGAATTATATCGGGCCGGCCCGATCGATCCGGACCGGGCGATTCAGGAGAACCAGCGAAGAAAGGCGGCGGCCGTCAGCGCCACCGCACCCAGTACGGCCAAGCCATGGAAGGTGTGTTTCACCCCGTCCGGGCGCCATTGCCGGCCACGCAGGAGAAACAAGGCGGATAGCAGCGCACCCGAGCACGCCGCGGCTATCTTGACGATCAGCGCCGTCATGGCGACGCTGCTCAGGTCGGGTGTCTCGCCGTAATAGTGGTAGCTGACGAGACCGAATACGACGCCACTGACAAGCTGCGCGGTCCAGGCAGCCAGAATCAGCCAGGCGAATGTGCGCCCGGATTCCAGCCGGGGTGCAGGCCACAGCGCGAATACTGCGCCACCGAGCACGGCGACGGCGCCGAAATTATGCACGACCTGGGTCAGGGCATAGGCCAGATTTTCGGGTGACACGGCTTAGTTCACCGTGATATTGATGCACTGTTCAATACCGATCGGCACGTGGGCCTTGTTCACCACCTTGACGCAGAGGTTGTGCTTGCCGGATGACAACGTTTCAAGCAAATAGCTGCCCTTGCGCTTGCGCAATATCGCCACTTCCTTGTTGTCGACGTAGAGATGGGCGTGATCGCCGCGCGGGCCGTACGCCACCTCATAGGCGATCCGGTTTTCGTCCATCCCGTCCAGGGTGGCGCCCTCTGCGGGCGACGAGATCACGGCTTTTCCTGCCGCGAAACTGACCGACGGGACTGCCACAAATGCGATGAGTCCCAAGGTGGCGATGAAATGTCGTGCGTTCACGTTGCGCTCCTTTTACTGAATTAAACAATACATGCCGTTGGCCAGTATCAATAGTAGCAACAATAAATGGCAGGTCGCGGCTCGCGTGCCCGAATGCCAGGTCAGTCACGGATGCGCGTATCCAACGCCAACCGTGGCAGTATCGATCATGGATGGTGGTGAGCGATGTTCAGATACGGTTTGCGAACACGATCAGATCAGGTCCTCCCGGGTCGGGGTAACGTACGGGATATCCTGAAAAGCGATCTCTGCTAGGTTGAACCGGTGAGCTGCTTTTTCTAATTCTCAAATCAGGAACAGGAGAAATGCGATGGATCGCTTACCGGATACAGAATTGGTTTTGGTGCCTGGCAGGACCTTGATTACCGGCACGCCCGAGGAAGGGCGCGCCCTGGCAATGTTGATGGCCCGCCACACGATTCACAACATCCAGCCGGATCTCGATTTTCTCAAGGAAGGCCGCAAAACCTACGCATCCGACGCCGACAGCCTCATCGCCTCAAGCCAGGTCATCGCGATCGAATTCCAGACGATAGCGGCGGCAAATAATTACTGGCGAAAAGCTTAGGACGCCCCAGGGGGTTTCCGGCCGGGCCGATCCTGGCCGCTGCGGTACACGTTTCGCCTTGCCCCGACGCACGGGGTGTCGAGCTTCGCCAATCAGGCAGTTACGCCGCTCTCGCTTCGGCACAAACCGGGATTCAACCCTTTGCAGCGTGCCAAAGCGCTCAAAAACGCGTGTACCCCGCCACGAGTAGCAGCAGTGCCGTCAAGGCCATGGCGGCGTGGAGGCCGACGCCCATCATGGGGGGTGGCGAACGGTGCTCGCGGTTGCCCAGGCGCAAGGCCAGAAGAGCCAGCCCACCGGCCAGGGCCAGAACAAACAGCAGCGCCGCATTGTTGTACAACATATTAAGGGGACCGCTGAATACCTGCCTCCCCAACAGGATCAGGCCCAGCAAGGCGATGCTGGCGTGTCCGGCCGCCAGAGCCAGTGAACCCCGTCGATAGCGCACACCCAGAACCACGAGCCACAGGCCTAGCACCATCGCCAGGCAAAACAGAATAATTGCGGCAAGGATCATGTGTGTTCCCGAATCAAGGATGGCGATATACCGTTAAACAGGGCTCGACTGTCCAAGGCATGTCTTCGAATTCTGCACCGGGTCTCGCCGGGTTGCAAAAGCCGATCATCCGTCCGAGCGGGCGTGGCAACTGGCGCCAGCCGTTAGTCAACCGTGGTCAGGCGCGAAGGTTTTCCCGCCTGCGAGCTTCCCGGCGTGGCACCGCACGCACCCGGAATAAATACCAGACACGCTCCGCGATGCAAGGGTGATACAGTCGCTCTTTTCTTTCAACCGCAGAGTCGACGCAACATGAAATATCAGCATCTGGATGAATTCATCCGCAACACCACCGAGCGCAACCCCGGGGAACCGGAATATGTACAAGCCGTGACCGAAGTCGTTGAAAGCCTGTGGCCATTTGTAGCGCAGCACCCCAAGTATGCCGAACACGGTCTGCTGGACCGTTTGATCGAACCGGAGCGGATCATTATCTTCCGGGTATCCTGGATCGACGACCATGGCGACGTCCATGTCAACCGCGGCTATCGCATCCAGCACAGCATGGCCATCGGCCCCTACAAGGGCGGGCTGCGCTTTCATCCCTCGGTCAACCTGTCGATTCTCAAGTTTCTGGCCTTCGAGCAGACGCTGAAGAACGCCCTGACCACGCTGCCCATGGGCGGCGGCAAGGGCGGCTCGGACTTCGACCCCAAAGGCAAGAGCCCGGGTGAGGTGATGCGCTTTTGCCAGGCCTTCATCACCGAACTGTATCGTCACATCGGCGCCGAAACCGACGTGCCGGCCGGTGATATCGGTGTCGGCGCACGCGAAGTCGGTTTCATGGCCGGCATGCTGAAAAAGCTGACCAACCGCGCTGACTGCGTCTTTACCGGTAAGGGGCTGAGCTACGGCGGCTCGCTCGTGCGTCCGGAAGCCACGGGCTATGGCGCGGTCTATTTCGCCGATGAAATGCTCAAGCACGCCGGCCGTTCGATCGAGAACCTGCGGGTCGGCGTTTCCGGCGCCGGCAATGTGGCGCAGTTCGTCATCGAAAAGGCCATGGCCCTGGGTGCAAAGGTCATTACGATATCGGACTCAAGCGGCACGGTGGTCGACAATGCCGGCTTCACACCCGACAAACTCGCCGAACTGATGGAGGTCAAGAACCATCTTCACGGTCGCGTCAGCGAGTATGCGGAGCGCGTCGGTGCCGAATTTCATGCCGGCATGCGCCCGTGGGGCGTGCCGATGGATGTCGCGCTGCCTTGCGCCACCCAGAATGAACTCAATGACAATGACGCGATGACGCTGATCAAGAATGGTCTGATTGCCGTGGCCGAGGGCGCCAACATGCCCACGACCGCCGAGGCCGCCCGCCTGTTTGACAAGCACCGCATCCTGTATGCACCCAGCAAGGCCAGCAATGCCGGCGGCGTCGCCACCTCGGGCCTGGAAATGAGTCAGAATGCCATGCGCCTGTCATGGCCGCGCGAAGAGGTCGATGGCCGTTTGCTCGTCATCATGCAGGGCATCCATCAGACCTGTCTGGAACATGGGCAGCGCGAAGACGGCAGCATCAGCTACGTCAACGGCGCCAACCTGGCCGGCTTCATCAAGGTGGCCGACGCCATGCTGGCGCAGGGCGTGACCTGAACAGTCATGGTCTCCGGTGGGGCGCCGCGGGCGGGAGAAAATCATGTTGTGAAAAACAGGGAATAATAGGGGATCCTGCTTTTCGCCGCAGCGGATACAGCCGGCCCCGGTGAATCCGTAACCCGTTTTTTTTATAGCCAAGGAGACGACATGAAAGTTGCTTACGTTTTTACTACCAACATGGCCTCCACGTTCAAACTGAACACCATGATCCTGCCCCAGCTGGAAGCGGGCAATCATGGCGCACAGGTGGTCGGCATGATGTTTTTTGACGACAACATCTATGCCTTGCGCAGTGGCGACCCCTATGGTGAAAGGCTGGCAAAGGTAGCCAGGGAACATGGGATTCTGCTGATGGCCTGCGATCAGTGCGCGGTGCGCCGTGGGTTGGCCGAGGGTGAATTCGAGCAATGCGGGAGTGGCCAGGTCAAGCCCAAAGGCCTGATCGCCGGGGCGCAGGTGGGCTGTTTTCCCCAGCTATACGCGGCCTTGTCGGGCGCGACCGACGTCCAGGTGATTTCGCTTTGATCGTCCGGGCCGCGGGATGCGTTGAGTCTGTCCCGCGGTTCTCGAGCCGACGCCGCGCGGAAGGCAGTAGAGACGGTCGGGATTCGGGGATTATGAGCCTGCGGGTCGCTCACGCCTTCAGCTTCTGAAACGCCGCCGCCATGGCGCCGCCCATCACGGGCGATGGCGTGCTTTTTGATTGGCTTCCCGATGTCTTGTTCAGTCCGCGTGCATCGCGCGGTTTGTGTGAAGCGGCTGGTTTCTCCGCCGCATCGCTCAGCCGCATCGTCAACGCGATGCGTTTGCGCTTCGCGTCGACTTCCAGCACTTTGACCTTCACGACCTGACCGGCCTTGACGACCGTGTGCGGATCCTTGACGAAGCTGTTCGACAGCGCCGAGATGTGGACGAGGCCGTCCTGATGCACGCCGATGTCGATGAAGGCGCCGAATGCGGCGACGTTGGTGACGATGCCTTCGAGGATCATGTCGGGCTTGAGATCGGCAAGCGTTTCCACGCCATCCCTGAAGTTCGCCGTGGTGAATTCGGGGCGCGGGTCGCGTCCCGGTTTTTTGAGTTCTCCGAGGATATCGGTAACGGTGGGAAGACCGAATTGCGCATCGGTATATTTCGCCGGATCGAGCGACTTCA
>CAYVOR010000033.1:0-25460 GCA_964452995.1 uncultured Thiobacillus sp. | reverse complement strand
CAGGGACCTGCGGATTAACAGTCCGTCGCTCTACCGACTGAGCTATCGGGGAATGGGAAGCGCGCATTCTAGAGAGGGCGGGCGATTCGGTCAACCCTCAGCCGTCTTTTTCCACTTGGAATTCAGGGGCGTGGCTGAAGGCGATGCGCATCGGCGCGGCGCCGCGACTGTTGTGGGCGCCGCCGAAATAGAGGGTGTTGGGACCGTAGCGCAGGTTGATCTGGTCGAGCACGGTATTGAAGGGCTCGTGCCGGTCGGCGGGGTCAAACAGGCCGCGGGTAACCTGGCTGTGTTCGACGAGGCCATCGGGCTTTTGCATGTTGGACGCGGTCTTGGCGAGGAAGCGGTTGGGCGCGATGCCGACCGAGCTGTGCAGCACTTCGCCGACCTGGTCGTAGATCGCCTGCTTGATCTGCCTGCCGAGCTTGATGGCGTTGGCTTCCTCACAGTCGCTGCCCATTAGCTCGTAGGCCATTTCGTCGATGGAGAGCACGTCGCCGACGGGGGTGCAGGATTCCACCGCAGCGACGATGCGGTGATGGATGTCCACATAGGTCGCGGGCCGCGCCTGCACGAACACGATGCGCTTGCAGAGTTTCCTGGCCTGCCACACCGGGGTGCCGGTCCGGATACCGAAGCGCCTGGCGTCGATGCAGCAGGTGGTGTCGGCCATCACCGGCAGCACGCCGACCGGGCGCCCGCGCAGTTCGGGCCGCAGTTGCTGCTCGACCGAGGCGAAATAGGAATTGAGATCGACGTAAAGCGAATGCAGGGACATGGCGTGCTCCGGGGCGACGACCGATGTTAGATATATTGTTTATTTATACAGTATATCAATTCAGCCCGGCTTGGCCAG
The DNA here is from genome assembly GCA_964452995.1 of uncultured Thiobacillus sp. Taxonomy (GTDB): domain Bacteria; phylum Pseudomonadota; class Gammaproteobacteria; order Burkholderiales; family Thiobacillaceae; genus Thiobacillus. The sequence continues at coordinate 24,604 of CAYVOR010000033.1, read as the reverse complement.
GTTCATTCGCTCCAGCCGCTGGCACAGGATGTCGATGATGCGGCGCGACAGCGGGGCGGAGTGGCGCATCAGTTCTTCCAGGATCTGCGGCGGCAGCGCCAGCACGGTGAGTTCGCCGTCGGCGACGACCGAGGCGGTGCGCTTCTCGTTCAGCAGGTAGGCCATTTCGCCGAACAACTGGCCCTCGTTGAGCTCGCCGAGGGGGCGGCGCCCGCCGTTGACGTTCTTGAAGACGCGTGCGTGGCCGGCGTAAAGGAAGTAGGCGGTTTGCGAGTCGTCGCCTTCCTCGATCAGCGTATGGCCGGCCGGGTGGATCTCGCCGTACTTCTCCAGCAGGCGGTGGGAGTCGGCAAAGACGTAGCCTTCGAGCTTGCTGGCGCCTTCGCCGCTGCCGCTGAGGAACAGCTTTTCCAGTGCGGTGATGTCGGCCTTGCCGTAGGCGTACAGCGCCTGTGCCCACAGGTACAGCAGCAGAAAGGCGAAATAGCCACCGATCAGCACGAACACCACGCCGCCGAGCGCGCCGTACAGGCTGTGGTAGTTCTCCAGTTTGAAGAAGGCGCCGAACAGCGCGAGCAGCAGGGCAAGGCTCGCGGCCGCAGCCAGCGCGAACACGGCGGCGTCACGCGCACGCGGATGCCGCCGCGGCAGCCGCCAGTAGGCGACGAACAGGAGCGCCCACACCATGGCAAAGCCGAGCAGCGAGTTGAGCGCCTGCAGCACCTGGGCGTTGCCGGTGCCGATGAAATCGTTCTGCGCCAGGAAACTCAGCGTCACCTGCGCCAGCGCAGCGAGCCCCATCAGCAGGAACATCACCGGCAGGATGACCAGCGGCAGCACCCACGACACCACCAGATTGCGCCGGGTCCGGTCAGGAAAAATGATGCCGAAGGTGCCCTGCATCGTGTTCACCAGCCCGCGCGACGACAGCAGCAGGGTGACGAGGCCGACGCCGCCGGCGGCGAGCTGGGTCTGGCGCGGAATGAAGCCGAGCGCGGTGAGCTGCTCCAGATGCAATTGAGTGTAGAGCGCTGCCATCAGGATGGTGGCGGGCACCGAGTTCTCGGCGATATGGCCGAGCAGTTGCAGGGCGTAGCTCAGCAGCAGCAGCAGCGGGGTGGCCGACAGCAGGAAATAGAACGCCGTCGCCGCAGCATGGTTCTGCAGGCCGTTCTGCTTGAACAGGCGCCAGGTGGTGTAGCCGAGCTGAATCAGCCAGCTCAGCGTACCGCGCGGGGAGGGCAGGGCGGCGAGTTGTCGGAACATGCCGCTAGCCTACCCGCGCCGGACTCGCTAGGCCAGCGCGGCAGCGATGCGCTTGAGCGCCTTTTCCAGGTTGGCGTGCGAGGTGGCGAACGACAGGCGGATGTAGCCTTCGGCGCCAAAGGCCGAGCCGGGGACGACGGCGACGTCGGCGGATTCCAGCAGGTATTCCGAAAACGCGATGTCGGTCGCTTCCTCGATGACATCGCGCGCCAGCAGGGCGAGGATCGCGGGGCGCACATACGGGAAGGCGTAGAACGCGCCGCCGCTGTCGACGCAGCTGAAGCCGGGAATGGCGTTCAGGCCGTCGACGACGAGGCGGTGGCGTTCCTTGAAGGCGTCGAGCATCGGCGTGATGCAGCCCTGGTCGCCGTTCAGCGCGGCTTCGGCGGCCACCTGCGAGATCGACGTGGGGTTGGAGGTGGACTGCGACTGCACGTTGGTCATCGCACGCAGGATGGCTTCCGGGCCGGCTGCGTAGCCGATGCGCCAGCCGGTCATCGAATAGGCTTTCGACACGCCGTTCAGCACCAGCGTGCGGTCGTAGAGATCGGGGCAGACATTGAGAATGTTGACGAAGGCCTGGTCATCGAGCCGGATGTGCTCGTACATGTCGTCGGATGCGATCAGCACGCGCGGGTGCTTGCGTAGCACCTCGCCGAGCGCCGCGAGTTCGTCGCCGCTGTAGACCGCGCCGGTGGGGTTGGACGGGCTGTTGATGACGACCAGCCGGGTCTGCGGCGTAATCGCCGCTTGCAGCTGCGCCGGGGTGATCTTGAAGCCCTGGTCGATGCCGGCCTCGACGATCACCGGCTTGCCGTCGGCGAGAATGACGATATCGGGATACGAGACCCAGTACGGTGCCGGGATGATGACCTCGTCGCCGGGGTTGATCACCGCCTGCACCAGATTGAAGAAGCTCTGCTTGCCGCCGCACGACACCAGGATCTGCTTGGGCGAATAGTCGAGGCCGTTGTCGCGCTTGAGTTTGGCGATGATCGCCGCTTTCAGGCTGGGCGTGCCGTCGACCGCGGTGTATTTGGTAAAGCCTGCGTTGATCGCCTTGATCGCCGCGTCCTTGATGTGCTGCGGCGTGTCGAAGTCGGGCTCGCCGGCGCCGAGGCCGATGATATCGCGGCCGGACGCCTTGAGCGCGGCGGCGCGGGCGGTGACGGCCAGGGTGGGCGAGGGTTTGATGGCCTGTACGCGGCGGGAGAGTTCCACTATGGTTCCTTCAGGGCATCCGCCGGGGCGGAAGTGCTACTATCAACAGGTTTTAGCCGCGCGATTTTAACCCGAATGTTTGATGAATTCGCGTGATGATCGCGCGGCAATTTATGAAATATTCGAGTTCCGATGTTCGTTACCTACCCCGATAGTCCGTTTCGCCTGTTCCAGCCGTTTCCCCCGGCCGGTGACCAGCCGACCGCGATTGCCCGATTGATCGAGGGAATCGAGGATGGCCTGTCGTTCCAGACGCTGCTGGGGGTGACCGGCTCGGGCAAGACCTTCACCATGGCCAACGTCATCGCGCAGACCGGCCGGCCGGCGCTGATCATGGCGCCCAACAAGACGCTGGCGGCGCAGCTGTATTCGGAAATGCGCGAGTTTTTTCCGGAAAACGCGGTCGAGTACTTCGTCTCCTACTACGACTACTACCAGCCCGAGGCCTACGTGCCGGCGCGCGACCTGTTCATCGAAAAGGACTCCAGCATCAACGAGCACATCGAACAGATGCGGCTGTCGGCGACCAAATCGCTGCTCGAGCGGCGCGACACCGTGATCGTCTGCACCGTGTCGGCGATCTACGGTATCGGCGATCCGTCCGATTACCACAGCATGATCCTGCTGTTGCGCGAAAACGAGAAGATGAGCCAGCGCGACGTCATCACGCGGCTGACGCAGATCCAGTATGAGCGTAACGACATCGACTTCTCGCGCGGCCATTTTCGTGTGCGCGGCGATGTCATCGACATCTTCCCGGCGGAACACGCGGAGACCGCGATTCGCGTCGAGCTGTTCGACGACGTGGTGGAGACGCTGCACCTGTTCGACCCGCTGACCGGGCAGATCCTGCAGAAGGTGTCGCGCTTCACCGTGTTCCCGTCGAGCCATTACGTGACGCCGCGCGAGACCACCCTGCGCGCGATCGAGCAGATCAAGGTCGAACTGCGCGAGCGGCTGGAGTGGTACTACGCCAACAACAAGCTGGTCGAGGCGCAGCGGCTGGAGCAGCGCACCCGCTTCGACCTCGAGATGATGGTCGAACTCGGTTTCTGCAAGGGCATCGAGAACTACTCGCGGCATCTGTCGGGGCGCCAGCCGGGTGACCCGCCGCCGACGCTGATCGACTATCTGGCGAAGGACGCGCTGATGTTCATCGACGAGTCGCACGTCACCGTGACCCAGATCGGCGGCATGTACAAGGGCGACCGCTCGCGCAAGGAAAACCTCGTCGATTACGGCTTCCGCCTGCCGTCGGCGCTCGATAACCGGCCGCTCAAGTTCGAGGAGTTCGAGGCGCTGATGCCGCAGACCGTGTTCGTCTCGGCGACGCCGGCGAAATACGAAGCCGAGCACGCGGGGCAGGTGGTCGAACAGCTCGTGCGGCCGACCGGGCTGGTCGATCCGCTGGTCGAGGTGCGCCCGGTGACAACCCAGGTCGACGACCTGATGGGCGAGGCGAGGAAGCGCATCGCCGTCGGCGAGCGCGTGCTGGTGACGACGCTGACCAAGCGCATGGCCGAGGATCTCACCGACTACCTGGCCGAGCACGGTATCAAGGTGCGCTACCTCCATTCGGACATCGACACCGTCGAGCGCGTCGAGATCATCCGCGATCTGCGGCTGGGCGAGTTCGACGTGCTGGTCGGCATCAACCTCTTGCGCGAAGGCCTCGACATTCCCGAGGTGTCGCTGGTGGCGATTCTCGATGCCGACAAGGAAGGCTTCCTGCGCTCCGAGCGCTCGCTGATCCAGACCATCGGCCGTGCCGCGCGCCATCTGCACGGCACCGCGATCCTCTATGCCGACAAGATCACCGATTCGATGCGCCGCGCGATGGATGAAACCGAACGCCGCCGCACCAGGCAGCTCGCCTTCAACGTCGAGCACGGCATCACCCCGCGCGGCGTGGTCAAGCGCATCAAGGACATCATCGACGGCGTGTACGATGCCGACGCCACGCGTCAGGAACTCAAGGCCGCGCAGACGGTGGCCGAATACAAGCTGCTGGACGAGAAGGCACTGACCAGACGGATCAAAAAGCTGGAAAAAGCGATGCAGGAAGCGGCAAAAAATCTCGAGTTCGAGAAGGCGGCGGAACTTCGCGACCAGTTGAAGGAACTCAAGCAGGTGTTATTTGGAGTGGAAGAGCATGACTAGAATTTTGATGGTGTGCATGGGCAATATCTGCAGATCGCCGATGGCAGAGGGTATGCTGCGCAAGGCCGTGCTGGATGCCGGCCTCGACCGGCAGGTGGAAGTCGATTCGGCCGGCACGCATGCCTATCATATCGATGCGGCGCCCGATCCGCGTGCGCAGAAAGCCATTCGCCAGCGTGGCATCGACATCAGCGGCTTGCGTGGACGCAAGGTGGCCGACGAGGATTTCGAGCGCTTCGACTACATCCTGGTGATGGACGGCGACAATTACGACAGGCTGATCCAGCGCGCGCCGACACACCACCACGGCAAGATCCGCCGGTTGCTGTCGTTCAGCCGCAAATACCCCAATCTCGACGTGGTCGATCCCTATTACGGCGGCCCGCAGGGATTCGAGGAAAACCTCGACATGATCGCCGATGCGGTGCAGGGCCTGCTGCGCGAAATCACCTCCGATACAAACGCAAACCTCTGAATTCCGTTTGACGCATCATCGCTTTGCGGGACCGGGCTGGTTGCCCGGCTTGTTTCACCTCTGTCATTCCCGTGATTCCGGGCTGGATATCGCCAGCGGGAACGTATTGTGTTTTGCTGTCATCCAATGACGTAACAACACCTCAAAAACAGGGAGTGCCTCATGCAACAGCTCATGCCGCAGGTAGCCATCGGAGAATTGACGGACGCCGAACTGGCGGGGCGTATCGCCCTGGGGGACATGGTCGCGCTGCAGTACCTGATGCGACGCTACAACCAGACGCTCTACCGCACCGCGCGCAGCATCGTGAAAGACGACGCCGAGGCCGAGGATGCCGTGCAGGAGGCCTATTTGCTGGCCTATCGCGCAATGGACCAGTTTCGTGGCGAGGCGAAACTGTCGACCTGGCTGATCCGTATTGCGGTCAATGTGTCGATCCGGCGAGCGCGAAAACTTAGCCGTGGCGCCGAGGTGATCGATCTGGTGGGCGACCCGGATGACAGGCGGGAGACAGGCGAGGAATTGCTGGAGGCCGAGATGGACGAACATGCGTCTGGACAGCCTGAACGCGCCGCCTTGCGTGCGGAAACGCGGCGGCTGATCGAAGACAAGATCAACCGGCTGCCGGATAGCTTCCGCGCGGTATTCGTCATGCGTGCGGTCGAGGAGATGTCGGTGGCCGAGACGGCCATTTGCCTGGATATTCCGGAGGCCACGGTGCGCACGCGCTATTTCCGGGCGAAAAGCCTGCTGCGCGAAGCCCTGGCACGCGAGATCGACTTTTGCCTGGGCGAGACATTCTCGTTTGCCGGAGATCGTTGCGACCGCATCGTCGCCGGCGTATTGCACCAGCTCGGCGCGCCGCCCGGCACGCCCTGATTTTTCCAGTTTTTCTGCACACTGCCCAGCCGCATCGCGGCCGGGCGGGCAGATTCGTTCGCAGTATTTTTGAAAAGGAAAAACACCATGTCTTCACGCATTCAAACACTCGACACTTCACTTTCTCTGGTCAACGACGCACCGGATCTGGAAACACGCCGCTCCTTCCTCGGGAAATCCGGGCTGATACTCTCCGGCGCGGCGATTGCGCTGCTTGCCGGGCGCGACGCGCTGGCGAAAGGGAGCAAGTCTGCCAGCTCCGATGTGACCATTCTGAACAGCGCACTGGGCGCGGAGCTTGAAGCAGTCGCCGCGTATCAGGTGGGGGCGGAGAGTGGACTGCTGCAGAAGCCTGTGCTCAATCTGGCGGTGACATTCCAGGGGCACCACAAGGAGCATGCCGATCTGCTCGCCAAAACCATCACCAAGCTGGGCGGCAATCCCGCGACAGCAAAAGCAAAATACAGCTTTCCGGTGGACACCCTGAAAACCCAGGCCGATGTGCTGCGTTTTGCGGCCATGCTCGAGAAGGGCGCCGTCAGCGCCTATCTGGGCGCGGTACCGATACTCGGCAATCGCGAGTTGGCCAAGGCCGCCGCCAGCATTCTGGGCGACGAGGCCATGCACTGGGCGATCCTGCGCAACGCACTGGGCGAAGCGCCCGTGCCTGTTGCATTCATGTCGTGAAACGCGTGTCTGCATTGATCGCCGTCGCGATTGCCTTTACCGTCGGCGAGGTTGCGGCGAAAGGCGAATCAGCCGGTGATCCGACAGCAGGCAAAGCGATCTATGCCCGTTGTCTCGCCTGTCATGCGCTCACCTACAACCGGACCGGCCCGAAACACTGTGGCTTGATCGGTCGGCGTGCCGGCAGCGTGGCGGGTTTCGAATACTCGGTGGCGATGAAGCATGCGAACTGGGTCTGGAACAGAAAAACCCTCGACCGCTTCCTGGCCGATCCGATGAAAGCCGTACCGGGAACCGCGATGGGATATGCCGGCGTGAAAGACCCGCAGGAACGCGCCGATCTGATCGCCTATCTCGAGCAGGCAGGCAAGTCCGGCGCGTGTCGCAACCCCTGAGTCCCTTTCCTTAACGGGCTGCAGCAACGACAAGGGCCGCTTCAAGCGGCCCTTGTCGTTGGGTGGCGAGATCGTTAATTCGACTGCGAATTCGACTGGGTTTCCACCTGTACAAGCGGTTCCTGTGGCGGAAGGGCCTGCGGGCGGGAACGTCGGCGAGTGGGGTGCGGAGCCGCTGCCGGCGGTGCAGCCATCTCGACGGGCGTGGTCACGGGTGCCGTGGTTTCCACCTGCATCAGGCTGACGGCCTCGGCCTCGGCTTCTGCCTTGACCACGGGACGGCGACGGCGACGTGAACGGGACGGTTCGCTGCGCTCAGCCGTGCTGACGCCGTTGCCCTGGGTCTCAACCTGTTGCAGATCGGCCTTGCTGGCAGTCAGGTCTGCCAGGATGGTGGCGGGCGATGCGGTGACCGAACCCGGTAGCGGTGCGCTGGGTACGGGAGGGGTCTCCAGTTGCAGGGCTTGCTGCGCGGGGGCCTCCACCACCGCGACCGGTGCCGGCGTGACCGCTTTGGGCTTGCGCGCAATTTCGATGACTGCACGGAAACCAGCCGTTTCGATGACTGCGTGCGGCCCGGTGCCGCTGACCGTTTCCGCGCCGTCCGGACGGGCCTCACGCGGGCGGCGATTGCCGCGTCCGCGACGGCTGCGTGACTCGCGCTTTTCCTCGGACCCGGCTTCACGCGGTACGTCGGCTGTTTCTGTTACGCGCGGTGCAGCATCGGCTTCGGGCCGCGGTTTCGGTTGGCGCGGCGGACGTGGCTGTTTGGTCTGCTGTTCGCTGCCGCGCGGCTCGCGACCCTCGCGGCTTTCGCTCGAACGCGACGCCTGTTGACGGGCTTCGCCATTGCCATTACGGGCTTCACCGTTGCGGGCTTCGCTCCGTCCTTCGCCACGACCGCGACGCGAACCGGGTTTGCGCTCGCGCTCACCGCGCCGTTCGCTCGGACGCTGGCTGCGTGTGATGGCGGCAACCGGCTCGACCGTCGGCGCGACTTCGACCGCAGCGGGCTCGCCGCCCTGTTTCTTGAACCAGCCAAAGATGCGTTCGAACAGGCCGCTCTGCACCTGCGCCTGCGGCGCGGCCGGCACCACCGGGCTTGCCGTCGGGATCGGCTGCGGTGGCGCGATGGATTTGACCGCGGCTTCCTGCCGTGCCGGGGCGGCTTCCTGGGCGGTCTGGTAGACAGCGTCGGCTTCCGGTACGACCGCCATTTTGTAGCTGGGCCCGGCCGCGCCGCTCTGGTTCAGTTCGTCGTGGCGCAGGCGGGTGAGGGTGTAGTGCGGCGTTTCCATGTGGATGTTGGGGATCAGCACCACATTGACCTTGAGACGCGATTCGATGGTGTGGATGTCAACGCGCTTTTCGTTCAGCAGGAAGGTGGCGACATCGACCGGCAGTTGCACCTGCACGGCACCGGTGTTTTCCTTCATGGCCTCTTCCTGCAGGATGCGCAGGATATGCAGTGCCGACGACTCGGTACCGCGAATATGGCCGGTGCCGTAACAGCGCGGGCAGGCCGTGTGGCTGGTCTCGCCGAGCGAGGGCTGCAGCCGCTGGCGCGACATTTCCAGCAGGCCGAAGCGTGAGATCTTGCCGGTCTGCACACGGGCGCGGTCATGATGCAGGGCATCGCGCAGGCGGTTCTCGACTTCGCGCTGATGCTTGGGGTTTTCCATGTCGATGAAATCGATCACGATCAGGCCGCCGAGATCGCGCAGTCGCATCTGGCGAGCGACTTCGTCGGCCGCTTCGAGGTTGGTGCTGTAAGCGGTCTGCTCGACGTCGCTGCCCTTGGTGGCACGCGCCGAGTTGACGTCGACCGAGACCAGCGCCTCGGTGTGGTCGATCACGATGGCGCCGCCGGACGGCAGGTTGACCTGGCGCGAGAACGCCGATTCGATCTGGTGTTCGATCTGGAAGCGCGAGAACAGCGGCACGTCGTCACGGTAGAGCTTGACCTTGTTGACGTTGGCCGGCATCACGTGCGCCATGAACTGCTGCGCCTGTTCGAAGATGTCTTCGGTGTCGATCAGGATTTCGCCGATGTCCGCCGAGAAATAATCGCGGATGGCGCGGATCACCAGACTGCCTTCCTGGTAAATCAGGAAGGCGCCGGGTTGTGAGGTGGACGCGCCGTCGATGGCTTTCCACAGGCTCAGCAGGTAGTTCAGGTCCCACTGGAATTCTTCGGCATTGCGGCCGATGCCGGCGGTGCGGGCGATCAGGCTCATGCCTTCGGGAATGTCGAGCTGGGCCAGGGTGTCGCGCAGTTCGTTGCGCTCCTCGCCCTCGATCCGACGCGAGACGCCGCCGCCGCGCGGGTTGGTCGGCATCAGCACGACGTAGCGGCCGGCCAGCGAGACGTAGGTGGTCAGCGCCGCGCCCTTGTTGCCGCGCTCGTCTTTTTCCACCTGGACCAGCAGTTCCTGGCCTTCCTTCAGGTTTTCGGGGACGCGGCCGCCGTTGGGCAGACAGGAACGGGCGATTTCCTTGAACGGCAGAAAGCCATGGCGATCGCAGCCGTAATCGACAAATGCGGCTTCAAGGCTGGGTTCGACGCGGGTGATGACACCCTTGTAGATGTTGCCCTTGCGTTGTTCCTTGCTGGCGGACTCGATGTCAAGGTCGACGAGCTTCTGTCCGTCGACGATGGCAACCCGGAGTTCTTCCGCCTGGGTTGCGTTGAATAGCATGCGCTTCATTTATTTGACTCCCGCGCGCGTGCATACGGGACAGGCCAGACTGCCGCCTAAAGCGGGCGGCTCATGCGATCACGGTTTGAGTTGAGTGAATTGGCATGGAATTTGAGGATGTCCTGTTCCTGGAGAGGTCGCCGGCAAAGCCGGGGCGTTCTTCCCGATTCCCGCTGGCGGGATGCCGAGCGTGAATACTGATTTCGTATGCTTCTTGTCGCGTCATTGATAACATCGCTGCTTTGCCGATTGCGGGGCGGGTGGTTTCGACTGCTCGCGCCAACGTGAAGTGGGCTGGGCGGCAGGAATCCAGACGGGCCGGGCTGGCGGCGGCCGGTGAGCGTTTTAACCGGCGTGATCTCTAAAATCCCCGGCATGAATGCCAGGTAATTGGACAGGCAAAACTGGGCCCGAACCGGCGTAGTGTATATGAAAATGAAGGACTTAGAGAAAGATTCGGTCAAGCGGCTGACGATCGACGATAGCGCGGACAACCAGCGTCTGGACAACTTTCTGATGGCGCGCCTGAAAGGCGTGCCGAAAAGCCGCATCTACAAGTTGGTGCGGGGCGGCGAAGTGCGCATCAACGGCGGCCGCGTCGACGTCGGCTATCGTCTGCAACTGGGCGATGAGGTACGCATTCCGCCGGTGCGCGTGGCGGTACCGGTTATCACGCCCGCCACCCATCTGCCGCAGGGCGGGATCCGGCTGCTGCCGGGCATCCTGTATCGCGACGAGGCCCTGATCGCGCTGAACAAGCCGGCCGGCATGGCGGTACACGGCGGCAGCGGCATTTCGCGCGGCGTGATCGAGCAGATGCGGCTGGAACTGCCGGAATGCCGCACCATGGAACTGGTGCACCGGCTCGACCGTGAAACCTCGGGGGTGCTGCTGATCGCGCTGAAACGCCGGGCGCTGGTCGGATTGCATGCGGCGATGCGCGAGGGCCGGATCGAAAAACGCTATCTGACGCTGGTGGCCGGGCGCTGGCCGAATCCGCTGCAGCATGTGAAACTGCCGCTGCATAAACGCGTCACCGACGAAGGCGAGAAACGGGTGACGGTGCGCGACGAAGGCCAGACCGCGCACACGATCTTCCGTCGCCTGCAGCAGTTCGATGCATTCACCCTGCTCGAAGCGGAACTGAAGACGGGCCGCACCCATCAGATTCGCGTGCATGCCTCGCATCTGGGCTTTCCGATCGCGGGCGACGACAAATACGGCGATTTCGAACTCAACAAGCGGCTGGCCAGGCAGGGGCTGAAGCGCATGTTCCTGCATGCGGCCAGGCTGGCGTTCGATCATCCCGTTTCGGGCGAACGCATGACGATCGAGGCGCCGCTGCCCGATGATTTGACCAGGTTTCTGGATACCTTGAATGCGCCATGAGCAATAAACCCAGGCAATTTGACCTGCTGATTTTCGACTGGGACGGCACCCTGATGGATTCCGCCGGGGCGATCGTCGATTCGATCCAGCGCGCCTGCGAGGATATCGGGCTGGCCGCGCCGAGCGATCGCGCCTCGCGCCAGATCATCGGCCTTGGACTGATGCAGGCATTACAGACCCTGCTACCGGATCTGCCTGCTGACGACTACCCGCGCCTGGTCGAGCGCTATCGCCACCATTACCTGGGCCGCGATGTGCAGATTCCGCTGTTTGACGGCGTGTCCGACGGAATCCGCGACCTGCATGCGCGCGGCTTCCAGCTGGCGGTGGCCACGGGCAAGAGTCGCCTTGGCCTGACCCGCGCGCTTGACGCCAGCGGGTTGGGACCGTGGTTCGCCGCCACCCGCTGCGCCGACCAGACGCATTCCAAACCGCATCCGGCAATGGTGCTGGAACTGCTCGACGAACTCGATGCCGACTCCGCGCAGGCACTGGTGATCGGCGACACCAGCCACGACCTGCTGATGGCGTCGAACGCCGGCGTCGCCAGCCTGGGCGTGACCTATGGCGCGCACGAGGCGGACGATCTGCATCCGCATGCACCGCTGGCCCTGCTGAACAGTTTTGCCGAGGTGCATGCATGGCTGAACGCGAACGCCTGATTTGCGCCGCCAGCGAGCTGGTCGAACTGGGGCGCGGCGTGCGTTTCGAACTGGAACGTTTCGGCAAGCCGCAACCGGCTTTCGTGGTGCGGGTCGACGGCGAGCCGCGCGCTTTCCTCAACCAGTGCGGCCATGTTCCGGTGGAACTCGACTGGCAGGAAGGCGAGTTCTTCGATCACTCGCGGCTATACTTGATCTGCTCCGTCCATGGCGCGCTTTATCATCCGTCAAGCGGACACTGCGTCGGCGGACGTTGTGCCGGACGCGGCCTGATCCCGGTCCCGGTCGTTGAACGCGACGGCCATGTGTATGTCATCGAAACAGTCTGATGGAAAAATAATGAGCGACCAAGAAAAACCTGCCTCGACAAACTGGGAACGTGAAGTCCTGGAGAAACTGGCCCTGTCGGCCATCCGGGAACAGCGCCGCAGTCGCCACTGGGGCATCCTGTTCAAGACGCTGGGCTTCCTGTATCTCTTCATCGTGCTGTTTCTCGCGGCGGGCTGGTTCCGTTCGGACGGCGTGTCAATCAAGGAGCACACCGCACTGGTCGATCTGCAGGGCGTGATCGCGGCCGACAAGACGAGCGCCGATAGGGTGATCGAGAGCCTGCAGAACGCGTTCGAGGACAGCAAAACCAAAGGGGTGATCCTGCGTATCAACAGCCCCGGCGGCAGTCCGGTCCAGGCCGGCCAGATTCATGACGAAATCAGGCGGCTGCGCGGCCTGCATCCACGCATTCCCCTGTACGTCGTGGTGGACGACATCTGCGCCTCGGGCGGCTATTACGTCGCGGCCGGGGCCGACAAGATCTTTGTCGACAAGGCCAGTATCGTCGGTTCCATCGGCGTGCTGATGGACGGCTTCGGCTTCACCCAGACCATGCAGAAACTCGGCGTCGAACGGCGTCTGCTGACGGCGGGCAAGAACAAGGGCTTCCTCGATCCGTTCTCGCCGGCCGACCCCGGGCAGGAAGCCTATGCCAGGCAGATGCTGGAGGAGATCCACGGCCAGTTCATCAACGTGGTCCGCGAAGGCCGTGGCAAGCGCCTGAAGGAAACCCCCGACATGTTCAGCGGTCTGGTATGGAGCGGCGAAAAGAGCATCCAGCTGGGCCTTGCCGATGACCTGGGCAACGTCGAGTCGGTCGCGCGCGACGTCATCAAGGCCGAGGACATCGTCGACTACACGCAGCAGGAAAGCCTGGCCGAGCGCCTGGCCGGCCGGTTTGGCGCGGCGATGGCGAGCGCGCTCCTCCCCTTCGAAAAAGTAGGCGTGAGCTTGCGGTGAGCCTTCCTTACCGGCCCATTCCCTGCATACAGCACGAGCGTCTCGAGTACGCAGCGCTCACGAAACAGTGGCTGGACGCGAAAGTGGACGGTGAGACAAGGCGGCTTCTTCCGCTGGATGTCTTCACGCGCGATGGCGCGGAGTGGCTCAAGGCGCAAACCGAATCGGGGGGCGTGTTGACCCTCAGACTCGACACCCTGAAGTTCTAACTGCCTGCGTTGCAGGCGGCAATTCCGAAGACCACCAGCCGGTCCTTGACCACCTCGGTCTGCCCATGCCAGTTTTTCGCGCTGCGGGTCCGGATCAGTTGGCTGGGCAGGCTCAGGTCGGCGCCGACGCTGATCAGCGTATCGGGCGACAACGTCGTGGCCAGCGCCTCCAGCAGCGCGGCGCTGCGGTAGGGCGTTTCGATGAACAACTGGGTGGATTTTTCCTTGCGCGCGGTTTTTTCCAGTTCGCGAATGACCTGGCCGCGCTCGGGCTCCCTGGCGGGCAGGTAACCGTGGAAGGCGAAGCGCTGCCCGCCCAGGCCCGAGGCCATCAGCGCCAGCAGAATCGACGACGGCCCGATCAGCGGTACCACCGGAATGTTTTCGCGATGCGCGGCCATGACCAGTGCGGCGCCGGGGTCGGCCACCGCCGGGCATCCCGCTTCGGACAGCAGTCCCAGATCGTGACCGGCCTTGAGCGGCGCCAGCAGCGCCGGGATGGCGGCGGCCGGGGTGTGTTCGTTGAGTTCCGTGAGGTGCAGCACCTGGATCGGCTGCGGGTGGCCCATCGCTTTCAGGTGCGCGCGCGCGGTCCTGGCGCGTTCGACGACGAAATGTTCGAGCCGGCGCGCGACGGCGAGTGTGTCCGGCGGCAGACAGGCCTCGGGGCTGACCGGCCCCAATGGAACCGGAATCAGGTAGAGCGTGCCGTTGCCCATATCAGGGCGTGGTTGACCAGGTCAGCACGTCGACCCCTTCGTTGTTCAGCATCTCTGTCAGCGCCATCAAGGGCAGACCGATCAGGGCAGTGGGATCGTCACTCACCATGCGCGTCATCAGCGCGATGCCGAGCGACTCGCTCCTGGCCGAGCCGGCGCAGTCATAGGGGGTTTCCTTCTTCAGATAGGCGGTGATCTGCGCATCGGAGAGCGGCCGGATGTGGACCGTGGTCGGCACGTCATGCGTCTGTGCGTGGCCGGTGCGACTATTGAGCAGTGTCAGCGCGGTGTGGAATACCATGGCCTTGCCCTGCATTGTCTTCAGTTGCGCGAAGGCCTTGTCGAAATTTCCCGGCTTGCCGAGTTGCGCGCCGTCGAGCATCAGCACCTGGTCGGAGCCGATGATCAGCGCATCGGGATGGGTCGCCGCCGCAGCCTGCGCCTTCAATACTGACAGGCGCAGCGCGGTGGCCGAGGGCGTCTCGCCCTGCAGCGGGGTTTCGTCGACGTCGGGAGAGAGCACTTCGAACGGGATATGCAGGCGCGACAGCAGTTCGCGCCGGTAGCGCGAGGTGGAAGCCAGTACCAGTCTCATTCGGGCTGGATTTCGACCAGCGCCATGTCGGGCGTCACCGCGTCACCCTTCTTGGCGAAGATGCTGATGACGACACCGGCAATTGGTGCCTGCACTTCGTTTTCCATTTTCATCGCTTCGATCACCAGCACGCCGTCACCGGCGTTGACGGTCTGGCCGATGCCCACCAGCACGTCGACGATGGTGCCGGGCATGGCGGCGGTGACGTGGCCGGGATGGCTGGCGCGTGGTTTCTGGCCGGGTGCGGCGGGTGCCGCGGTGGTCTTGCGTACTGCGCTGTCGCCGCCGTTGGATACTGCGACTTCGTTCAGCGATTCGACCAGCACTTCTTCCGAGATGCCGTCGATCGATACGAAATAAGGACGTTGCGCGGCATCGCTGCGGCCGCTGCCGGACAGCTTGATGTGATAGGTCTCGCCATGCAGCGTGACCTTGAACTCATCAGCGGCATAGTGCTGGGCGGATTCCTGCTGCGATGTGCCCTGTGGCAACAGCTGTTCCGGCTTGAGGCTGCCAGCCGCGCGTTCCTGCAGCCAGGTCTTGCCGATTTCCGGGAACATGGCGTAGGTCAGCACATCCTCGTCGGATTTCGACAAGCCTTCGATTTCGCCGCGCAGCTTGTCGAGTTCGTCGGCGATCAGGTCGGCCGGGCGGCAGGCGGTGACTTCGACGTTGCCGATGGCGAGCTTGCGCACTTCCTCGTTGACGTGTCCCGGCGCCTGCCCGTAGCGGCCCTGCAGGTAGAGCTTGACTTCGTTGGTGACGGATTTGTAACGCGCGCCGGTCAGGACGTTCAAGGCGGCCTGGGTGCCGACAATCTGCGAGGTGGGCGTGACCAGCGGGGGATAGCCCAGATCCTCGCGCACGCGCGGGATTTCAT
Source organism: uncultured Thiobacillus sp. (assembly GCA_964452995.1). Lineage (GTDB taxonomy): Bacteria > Pseudomonadota > Gammaproteobacteria > Burkholderiales > Thiobacillaceae > Thiobacillus. The sequence continues at coordinate 9,078 of CAYVOR010000033.1, read as the reverse complement.
CGAGCACGGCGTCCATGCGGTCGATCGCGCCCTGTTCCTTGAGCTGGTTGGCGAGGTTGGAGATCATCCCGCCCGGCACCTGGTTGATCAGTACGCGGGTGTCGGTGCCGGTGAAGGCCGATTCGAACTGCCAGTATTTCTTGCGCACCTCCTTGAAGTAGGCCGAGATCTCCTCGATCAGCGGCAGCGACAGGCCCGTGTCGTATTCGGTCCCCGCCAGCGCGGCGACCAGGCTTTGCGTGGTGGGATGGCTGGCGCCTTCGGCAAACGCGCCGACGCAGGTGTCGATGATGCTGGCGCCGGCCTCCACGGCTTTCAAGTGCGTCATGTGCGACAGCCCCGACGTGGCGTGGCTGTGGGTATGGATGGGCAGGTCGGTGGCGGCGCGGATTTCGCGTACCAGTTCGAACGCGGTGTAGGGCGTGAGCAGGCCTGCCATGTCCTTGATCGCGATGGTGTCACAGCCCATCTCTGCCAGCCCTCTGGCGAGACCGACGAAATGAGGAATGTCGTGCACCGGGCTGGTGGTGTAACAGAGTGCGCCTTCGGCGTGCTTGCCGGCGGCTTTCACCGACTCGATCGAGACGCGCAGATTGCGCAGGTCGTTCATCGCGTCGAACACGCGGAACACGTCGACGCCGTTGTCGGCCGATTTCTGCACGAAGGCGCGTACCACGTCGTCCGAATAATTGCGGTAGCCCAGCAGGTTCTGGCCGCGCAGCAGCATCTGGATGCGCGTGTTGGGCAATGCCTTCCGCAGCTTGCGCAGACGTTCCCACGGGTCCTCGCGCAGGAAGCGCACGCAGGCATCAAAGGTGGCGCCGCCCCAGGCTTCCAGCGACCAGAATCCAACCTGGTCAAGCTTGTCGCAGATCGGCAGCATGTCTTCCGTGCGCATGCGGGTGGCGATGACTGATTGGTGGCCATCGCGCAGAACAAGATCGGTGATGTGTACTTTTGCCATGATTGATTAAAGTCCCTGATGCGCGGCAATGGCGGCAGCGATGGCGGCGGCGATCACTTCCGGCGGTTTCTTTTCGGTGTACTGGGTGAGCTCCGGATGCGTTTCAACGAAGCTGGTGTTGAAACGTCCGCTGCGAAACTCGGGGTTCTTGAGGATTTCCTGGTAATAGGGAATCGTCGTCTTCACGCCATAGACCAGCATGTCGGCGAGTGCGCGACGGCCGCGCTCGACTGCCGATTCCCAGGTCAGGCTCCATACGCTGAGCTTGGCGCACATCGAATCGAAGTACGGTGGAATCACGTAGTCGGTATAGATCGCGGCATCCACCCGCACGCCCGGGCCGCCCGGCGAGTAATAGCGCGTGATGCGGCCCAGGCTCGGCAGAAACTCGTTCTTCGGATCCTCGGCGTTGACGCGGAATTCGATGGCGTAGCCGCGATGCGCGATGGCTTCCTGCTGGTATTGCAGCGGCAGACCGGAAGCGATGCGGATCTGTTCCTGCACGATGTCGACGCCGGTGATGGTCTCGGTGATCGGGTGCTCGACCTGCAACCGGGTGTTCATTTCCATGAAATAGAACTGGTTGTCCTGGTCGAGCAGGAATTCCACCGTGCCGGCATTGACGTAGCCGACCGCCTTGGCGGCACGCACCGCCAGCTTGCCGATGTATTGGCGCTGCGCCTCAGTCAGCTGGGGGCTCGGTGCGATTTCGATGAGCTTCTGGTTGCGTCGCTGGATCGAGCAGTCGCGCTCGAACAGGTGGATGACGTTGCCCTGGGTGTCGCCGAGGACCTGCACCTCGATATGCTTGGGCTGCACCACGCATTTCTCGACAAACACCTCGGGTTTGCCGAAGGCCTTGCTGGCCTCCGATACCACGCGGTCGTAATTCTTCAGCAGGTCTTGCTCGCTGTCGCAGCGGCGGATGCCGCGCCCGCCGCCGCCGTTGGTGGCCTTGAGCATGACCGGGTAGCCGATCTTGCTGGCCAGCGCGCGCGCCTCCTCGACGTTTTCCAGGTTGTGGTCGGAGCCCGGCACTACCGGGATGCCGGCGGCGATCATCGCATTGCGCGCCTGGATCTTGTCGCCCATGCGGCGGATCACCTCGGGCGAGGGGCCGATGAAACGAATGCCGCGACGCGCACAGATGGTCGCCAGATCGGGATTTTCCGAGAGAAAGCCGTAGCCCGGATGCAGGGCATCGCAGCCCGACGCCGCCGCCAGATTGACCAGTGTGTGCGCATTCAGATAGCCGAGAATGGGGTCCTTGCCGATGTGGTAGGCCTCGTCGGCCTTCTTCACGTGGAGCGCATGACGGTCGGCATCGGTATAGATGGCGACCGATTTGATGCCCAGTTCGACGCAGGCGCGTACGATGCGGACAGCGATCTCGCCCCGGTTGGCGACCAGTATTTTCTTAAGCATGGGTTCGCCTGAAGTTGGGATGGCTGGGGATTCTTTGACAAAAAGAACGCGGAATCATATCATTGCGGGCTAATGTTGTTGGCCATATCAACCGGGGTGCGTCGCCATGCTTCAGGCTGTTGAGGTCGATCCATGGCGGTTTTGCAGGGATGCGCAGTCGTGGGAAATCGAGTCCGATGTGGCTGCATTCCCGCGACTTGCCCGTGAATTTACGCAAGGCGCGCTGTTCTGTCGAGTTGCTGGAGGCATGGATACGCGCGGCAGCCTGTCGCTGCAGGTATCGATCAGCGGCGAGGTGGGGTTGACCTGCCAGCGTTGTCTGGGAAGCATGCCATATACGGTCGGGCTTGTCCGCACCCTGTACCTGGCACGCAACGAGGCCGAGCTGGAACGGCTGGATGCCTTGCCAGACAGCGATGCGATTCAGGCGGGCGAGCGATTGAGCCTGGTCGAACTGGTTGAGGATGAAGTGTTGTTGAGCCTGCCGCTTGCACCCGTGCACGCAGAAGGTGAATGCTCCCTACTTGGAGCGCAATAGGTTTTGGGCGCCGGATTCCGGCGCCACGATATTTTAAGGAGCAAGTAATGGCAGTCCAGCAGAACAAGAAATCCCCGTCCAAGCGTGGCATGCACCGCGCGCACGATTTCCTGACCAACCCGGCGCTGGCCGTTGAGCCGACCACGGGTGAAGCGCATCTGCGCCACCACATCAGCCCCAATGGCTTTTATCGTGGCCGCAAGGTCGTCAAGGCCAAAGGCGAATAATTTCCAACACGCCAGGGCTGTTCGTTCCGGGGTTTGATTGCCCGGCATGACCACGGCCCTGCGCATCCACCCCGGCCAACGATTCCGGCTGCATGAGAAACATCACAGTCGCCATTGATGTCATGGGGGGCGATCACGGCCCCCATGTCACCGTCCCGGCGGCGATTCGCTGTCTCGCGCGTTATCCCGACCTGAACGTCATTCTGGTCGGGCCGCAGGATATTGTCGCGGCCGAACTCAAGGCGCGGCGGGCCGGGATCAGTCCCCGCCTCATCGTGCGTCACGCCAGTCAGGTCGTGGCAATGGACGAGGCGCCGGCGCTGGCCTTGCGCGGCAAGAAGGATTCCTCGATGCGTGTGGCGATTGATCTCGTCAAGTCCGGTGAGGCCGATGCCTGCGTGTCGGCCGGCAACACAGGCGCGCTGATGGCGACGGCGCGCTTCGTCCTGAAAACCCTGCCTGGCGTTGACCGACCCGCCATTGCCGCCGTCATGCCGACGATTACGGATCAGGCGCTGGTGCTTGACATGGGCGCCAACGTCGATTGCACGCCCGAACATCTGCTGCAGTTCGGCATCATGGGCGCGATGCTGGTGTCGGCCGTGAAACACAAGCCGAACCCCAGCGTCGGCCTGCTTAACATCGGCGAGGAAGCCATCAAGGGCAACGACATGGTGAAGCAGGCTGCCGAGTTGCTGCGCAATAGTCATCTGAATTTCTACGGCAACGTCGAAGGCAACGATATTTTCAAGGGCACTACCGACGTGGTCGTGTGCGATGGCTTTGTCGGCAACGTGACGCTGAAGGCGTCCGAAGGGCTCGCCAAGATGGTTTCCAGCACGCTGCGTGCCGAGTTCCGGCGCAACTGGCTGACGCGCATCGCCGGTTTGATGGCTCTGCCGGTGCTGCGCGCGTTCAAGCGCCGGATGGATCCGCGCCGCTACAATGGCGCCACGCTGCTGGGACTCAAGGGGGTCGTGGTAAAAAGCCATGGCTCGGCCGACTGCTTTGCCTTTGAACACGCGATCGAGACCGCGGCCGACGAAGTCCGCAACAACGTGCTGAAACGCATTACCGATCAGATACAACTCCTGCAACGGGTGGCTGCTTGACCTATTCCCGCATTCTCGGCACCGGCAGCTATCTGCCTGCGCGCATTCTCACCAACGCCGATCTCGAAAAACTGGTCGATACGAACGATCAATGGATCGTCGAACGCACCGGCATCCGCCAGCGCCATATCGCCGCCGAAGGCGAATTCACCAGCGACCTCGCGCTCCAGGCGGCACGCGCCGCACTCGACGTGGCGGACCTGAAGCCCGATGATATCGATCTGCTGCTGGTCGCCACCACCACGTCCGATCTGGTATTTCCGAGCACCGCCTGCATCGTGCAGTCCAAGCTGGGCATGACCAACGGCAAACCCGCTTTCGATCTGCAGGCGGTGTGCAGCGGTTTCGTGTATGCCCTGTCGGTGGCGGACCAGTTCATCAAGACCGGCGCGGCGCGGCATGTGCTGGTGATTGGCGCCGAAACACTGTCGCGCATCACCGACTGGAATGACCGCAGCAACTGCATCCTGTGGGGCGACGGCGCAGGCGCAGTCGTGCTGGGGCCCTCTGCCGAGCCAGGCATCATCGCCACCCACATTCATGCCGACGGCCGCCACAAGGAATTGCTGCGTACCACCACGGGCGCCTCGACCGGCATGCGCGAACCGGCGCTGATGCGGATGGAAGGCAATGCCGTGTTCAAGATGGCGGTCAATACGCTCGACCGCATCGTCGACGAAACGCTGGAAGCCAACGGCCTCTCCAAATCCGACATCGACTGGCTGGTGCCGCACCAGGCCAATATCCGTATTATTTCCGCCACCGCCAGGAAACTCGGCATGAGCATGGACAACGTCGTCACGACCGTGGCCAGCCATGGCAATACCTCGGCGGCCTCGGTGCCGCTGGCGTTTGACGTTGCCGTTCGCGACGGCCGTATCCAGCGTGGCCAGACCGTGCTGATGGAAGCTTTCGGCGGCGGCTTTACCTGGGGCTCCGCGCTCCTCAAATATTAAAGTGATTCCGATGAAACTGGCGTTTGTATTCCCCGGACAGGGTTCGCAATCGGTCGGCATGATGCAGGGCTGGGGCGAGCGTGCCGACGTCCGTGCCACCTTTACCGAAGCCTCCGATGCGCTCGGGCAGGATCTGTGGGCGCTGGTGAGCGACGGTCCGCCCGACCTGCTCAACCAGACGGTCAACACCCAGCCGGCGATGCTGGCAGCGGATATCGCAGCCTGGCGCGTGTGGCAGGCCGCGGGCGGCGCAATGCCTGCGCTGCTGGCGGGACATAGCCTGGGCGAATATGCCGCGCTGGTCGCGGCGGGCGCCTTGAACTTCACCGATGCGATCAGGCTGGTGCGCTTCCGTGCCGAGGCGATGCAGGCGGCGGTGCCCGAGGGCGTCGGCGCGATGGCGGCGATCCTGGGTCTGGACGACGACGCCGTGCGCGCGGTCTGTGCCGATGCCGCGGCCGGCGAAGTGGTCGAAGCCGTGAACCTCAATTCCCCCGGCCAGGTCGTCATCGCCGGCAACAAGGCTGCGGTCGAACGCGCGATGGCGCTGGCGAAGGAAAAGGGCGCCAAACGCGCGCTGCCGTTGCCGGTCAGCGTGCCGTCGCATTCCTCGCTGATGCGGCCGGCGGCCGACAAGTTGCTCGCGCACCTGCAGGGCGTGACGATCGCAGCGCCGGCGATCCCTGTGCTGCACAACACCGACGTGCAAAGCCACGCCGAACCCGATGCGATCCGCGCCGCGCTGGCAAAGCAGCTGCATACCCCGGTGCGCTGGGTCGAGACCGTGCAGGCGCTGAAGGCCGCCGGCATCGGGCGCGTGATCGAGTGCGGCCCCGGCAAGGTGCTGGCTGGCCTCAACAAGCGCATAGACGACAGCCTGCCTGCCGTGGCGCTGGTCGATGAAGCCAGTCTCGCAGTTGCGCTCAATCAATAAGGAGAGACGAATGTTGGATGGACACATCGCGCCTGGCTTTAATCTTGGAGGGCAGATTGCCCTAGTGACCGGCGCCAGCCGCGGCATCGGCCAGGCCATCGCGCTGGCGCTCGGCAACGCCGGCGCTACCGTGGTCGGCACCGCCACCAGCGACAAGGGCGCACAGGCGATCAGCGACTACCTTGCCGCGGCCGGCATCAAGGGTGGCGGCATGAAGCTGAACGTCATCGATGCGACCGAAGTCGACGCTGTCATCGCTGCAATCGAAAAGAACTTCGGCGCCATCGCCATCCTCGTCAACAACGCCGGCATCACCCGCGACAACCTGCTGATGCGGATGAAGGACGAGGAGTGGGACGACATCCTGGCGACCAACCTCACCTCGGTGTTCCGCCTGTCGCGCGCGGTGCTGCGCGCGATGATGAAGGCGCGTGGCGGCCGCATCATTTCCATCGCCTCGGTGGTCGGTGCGATGGGCAATGCCGGGCAGACCAACTACAGCGCGGCCAAGGCCGGCATCATGGGCTTCACCAAGTCGCTGGCACGCGAGGTCGGCAGCCGCAACATCACGGTCAACTGCGTGGCGCCGGGTTTCATCGACACCGACATGACGCGCGCGCTGCCGGACGCGCAGCGTGAGGCGTTGCTTGCCCATATCCCGCTGGGCCGGCTCGGCGCGGTCGAAGACATTGCGCAGGCTGTCGCCTTTCTGGCGTCGCCGGCGGCAGGCTACATTTCAGGCACCACGCTGCATGTCAATGGCGGCATGTACATGGCGTGATTAGCCGCAATATTTGGTAAAATCGTCCGGCTTCAATTTTGTTGAAGCCTTATTTCAAGAGAGGATCAGTAATGGATAACGTACAGCGTGTGATTAAAGTCGTCGCCGAGCAATTGGGCGTCAACGAAGCGGACATCAAAAATGAGTCTTCCTTCGTCGGCGACCTGGGCGCCGACTCGCTCGACACGGTTGAGCTGGTGATGGCGCTGGAAGAAGAGTTCGGTTGTGAAATCCCTGACGAAGACGCGGAGAAAATCACCACCGTCCAGCAGGCGATCGACTACGTCAACAGCCACTCAAGCTGATCGTTGCACCCGGCTATTGCGTCGGCCAGGCCATGTGTGAAGCTGCATGTGCGTACGCAAGCCCGCCTGCCAGGCGGACTTGCTGGCCGTCCAACAGGGCGCTTTATCAATATTCAATGATTCGGTGTACATCGTATCGCGCCGGATCGATAAAAAGGTCTGACTTTTGTCCAAGCGTCGCGTCGTCGTAACCGGCCTGGGGATCGTCTCCCCGGTCGGCAATACCATCCCGGAAGCCTGGAACAATCTGGTTGCCGGTCGCACCGGGATTGCCCGGATTACCCGTTTCGATCCTGCGCCTTTCACTTCCCAGATGGCGGGTGAGGTCAAGAATTTCGATGTCGGGCAATATCTCAATCCCAAGGAAGCCCGCCGCATGGATATCTTCATCCAGTTCGGCATGGCGGCCGGTATCCAGGCGATCCGTGATTCGGGAATTGAAGTCACCGAAGCCAATGCCGAGCGCATCGGCATCAACATCGGCTCCGGAATCGGCGGGTTGCCGTTGATCGAGGAAACCCATTCCGTGGTGATGGAATCCGGTCCGCGGAAAATTTCTCCTTTCTTCATTCCGGGCTCCATCATCAACATGATTTCCGGCAACCTGTCGATCCAGTATGGAATCAAAGGCCCCAATCTGGCCGTCGTTACTGCCTGCACCACGGGCCTGCACGCGATTGGATTGTCTGCCCGCATGATCGAGCACGGCGACGCCGACGTGATGGTCGCCGGCGGCGCCGAGTGCGCCACGTCACCTCTGGGCCTGGGTGGCTTCGCGGCTGCCCGGGCGCTATCGACGCGCAATGACGACCCCGCGACCGCCAGCCGGCCATGGGACAAGGACCGTGACGGGTTTGTACTGGGCGAGGGCGCCGGCGTGCTGGTACTCGAAGAATACGAGCACGCCAAAGCGCGCGGCGCGAAGATCTACGCCGAGGTGGCCGGATTCGGCATGAGTGGCGACGCCTACCATGTGACATCGCCGAGCACTGATGGCCCCCAGCGCGCGATGCTGAACGCGATGCGCGATGCCGGCGCCAATCCCGACCAGATCGACTACATCAATGCACACGGTACCTCGACACCGCTGGGTGACAAGAACGAGACCGACGCGATCAAACTGGCTCTGGGTGACGCTGCCTACAAGACCGTGGTCAATTCGACCAAGTCGATGACAGGCCACCTGCTGGGCGGTGCCGGGGGTGTCGAATCGATTTTCACCGTTCTGGCGATACATCATCAGCTGTCGCCGCCGACCGCCAACATCTTCTCACAAGATCCGGAATGCGATCTCGATTACTGCGCCAACATCGCGCGCGACATGAAGATCGACTTCGCACTCAAGAATAACTTCGGGTTCGGCGGGACCAATGGCTCGCTGATTTTCAAGCGCGTCTGACCTTCGCGGTGGCTCATCCCATCGCATCGGATCAAGCGGGCGCCCCTGCAAGCCGGGATGGGCGACGGGGCTGTCCGCTACGCATTCGTGGCGGTGGCAATGGGGACGCGCCAACTGCTTTTTTTCTGCAAGATTTTGTCAGCTGCACCCACCGCAGCAGCGGTTCTGATTTCAATATTCTGATGGTCAGCTTCCCGCGACGCGCCTGGTACGTACGGGAGGCGGCATGATGCTCGTCAACGGCCGGCCGGACGATTCGGTGGATGCCCGCGACCGCGGGCTTGCCTATGGGGACGGTGTGTTCCGTACCCTGCGCACGCAGGATGGCCAGCCCTTTTGGTGGCGCGATCATTACGCCAGGCTGGCGGCCGATTGTGCGGCGCTGATGCTGTCATGTCCCGACGAAGGCGTGCTTCACGACGAAGTCTGTCGCGTGG
>CAYVOR010000032.1:0-26724 GCA_964452995.1 uncultured Thiobacillus sp. | reverse complement strand
GAATGCCCAGCGCCGGGTCCCACTGATAATGGTCCGCTTCCCACAAGACGCCATCCGCGCGCTGTGCCACGGCTTGCGCGATGAAATCACGCCCGTCGCGCACTTCACCCGGATACGCAGCGAACACGCTGCCGGGCATGGCCTTGCGGCTGTCGCTGGTGAGCTCGCTGACGGCAATCCCGAGCCGTTCCAGGATATGTGGCACCGTCTCGTGCAGAGTCGGGGATGCGGCCGGGCCGGAAACGGGATGCGAGCCTGCTGTCGCCATCACGCGCCCCCCCTGCTCGTCGCGGTATTCTCGGTCATTTTCGTTTCGGCTTCCTGCGCATCGGGAGGCAGATCGAGCAGCCGCAGGCCCCCCGCCATGACTTGCGCAAAGACCGGCCCTGCGACGCTGCCGCCGTAATACACACCATCCGACGGTTCGTCGATCGCCACGCCAATGATGAGGCGCGGATTCGAGGCCGGCGCCATGCCGACAAAAGAAGCCAGGTAGCGGTCCGCTGCGTAATGGCCATTGACGAGCTTGTGCGCCGTTCCAGTCTTGCCGGCCACGCGATAACCCGGTACCCGCGTCAGCGTCCCGGTGCCGCCTTCCTGCGTCACGGCCTCCATCATCGTGCGCACTTCCCGTGCCACGGCCGGAGAGAACACGCGCTCACCGACGATCTCCTGCGGCTCCCGCTTGAGAAACGACAGCGGCATGACTTCGCCGTCGTTGGCAAACGCCATGTAGGCCCGGGTCAACTGCAGCAGACTGACCGACAGACCATAGCCATAGGCCATGGTGGCCTGCTCGACCGGCTTCCAGGTCGATGGATCCCGCAGTCGCCCGGCGGTCTCGCCCGGAAAGCCCGAACCCGGCAACTGGCCGAAACCGACGCGATGCAGTACATCCCAGTGCTGCTGCGGCGTCAGCGTCATCGCCAGCTTGACGGCACCGACGTTGCTCGATTTCTGGATGATCTCGGTTACGGTCAGGTGGTCGTGATGGTGTTCATCGTGCACCAGCTTGTTGCCCACACGGAAGCTGTCCGGTGTCTCGATCACGCTGCCCGGACGGAACAGGCCCTGTTCCAGCACCGCCGCCGCGACAAAGGGCTTGACGGTTGAGCCCGGCTCGAAGGTATCGATCACCGCGCGGTTACGCATCAATCCCGGTTTGTAATTCTGGCGGTTGTTGGGATTGAAAACCGGCTGGTTCACCAGTGCCAGAATCTCGCCCGTCTTGGCATCAAGTACCACGATGCTGCCGCCCTTGGCCTTGCGCTTCTCGATCGCCGACGCCAGTTCCTGGTGGGCCAGATACTGAATCCTGAGATCGAGCGACAAGGTCAGGTTGCCGCCCATCTGCGCAGTCTTGATCGGCGCCAGATCACGAATGGTATTGCCATGGCGATCACGCAGGATCTGCCGCTCGCCCGCCCGACCGGCCAGCCAGTCCTGATAGGCGCGCTCAACGCCTTCCTGGCCCTTGTCGTCCACGTTGGTGAAACCCACCACTTGCGCGGTGACCGCGCCCGCCGGATAGTAGCGGCGATATTCGCGCTGCAACGTCAGCCCCGGCAGCCCCATGGCGGCAATCCTGACGGCCTGCTCTGGCGTGACAGGACGTCGCACGCTGAATTCGCCACGGGTTTTACGCGCCAGGATTTTTGCCAGCTCAGCCGACGGGATGTCGAGCACCCGGGCCAGATGCGCGAGCTGGTCAGCCGACAGATTAAGTTCGGATGGACGCGCCCACAAGGATTCGACCGGCGTACTGATTGCCAGCAACCGACCGTAACGGTCAGTCACCTGTCCGCGATGCGCCGGCAGGGTGAGGTTGCGATTGGTCACCGCATCGCCCTTGCCCTGCAGATAGTCGGTATTGAGTCCCTGCAGATAGAAGGCACGCCCAGCCACCACCGTCAACCCAACAAGCAGCAGACCACCCACCGTCACCATGCGCCAGGGAGCGAGGTTCAGCTTGAGCAGTTTGCGCGAGTGATAATTCATGGCGCGTTTGCCAGGGTTTCGACGCGCACCCGATCATGCGGCGGTGCGATCAGGCCCAAACGGGTCTTTGCGAGCGTATCGATCCGCGCCGGATTGGCCCACGTGCCCTGTTCCAGCTGCAGCTTCCCCCATTGCTCGTCCAACCCGCGCGCCGCTTTCTTCAGGTGCTCCAGTTCGACAAAATACGTGCGCGCACGATGCTGCGCCTGGATCGCCGCCAGCGCGCACGCGATCAGCACCACGGCCAGAACGATGTTGAGGCGGCTCATGCCGCTGCTCCGTCCACACGTTCCGCCACGCGCAGCACGGCGCTGCGCGCACGCGGATTGGCCGCCACTTCGGCATCACTCGCATGCTGGGCGCGGCCCACGCGTTTCAGACGCCCCGGTTTCAGCATGGCGGCCGGGATCGGCAGCCGGCGGGGCGCTTGCTCCCCTTGTGACTCGTCGCGCATGAAACGCTTGACGATGCGATCCTCCAGCGAATGAAAACTGATGACGGCGAGCCGTCCACCGGGCAGCAGCCTGTCCACGCATTGCGGCAGCACGGCGCTCAGTTCTTCAAGCTCGCGGTTGAGATAAATCCGTATAGCCTGGAAGCTACGGGTCGCCGGATGCTGCCCCGGCTCGCGCTTCCTGACCGTTGCGGCGATGAGGTCCGCCAGTTGCCCGGTGCTGCGGATGGCCTCTTTTTGCCTTGCCGCAACAAGCGCGCGCGCAATCGATTTAGCAAACCGCTCTTCCCCATAGGTGCGGATGACTTCACTGATCTCCTCCTCTGCCGCCGTCGCCAGCCAGTCTGCTGCCGATAGCCCACTCCCCGGATCCATGCGCATGTCGAGCGGGGCGTCGAAGCGAAAGCTGAATCCGCGCGTGGCATCGTCGAGTTGCGGCGATGACACGCCGATATCCAGCAGAATTCCGTTCACTTCCCCTACGCCCAATTCATCCAGTACTACACCCAGACGCGAAAACCGACTCTGCTTCAATGTCAGGCGGGCATCCTTGAAGGCGCCCCCCGCACGAACGGCATCCGGATCGCGATCCATTGCGACCAGGCGCCCTTGCGCACCCAACTGCGCCAGGATCAGCCGGCTATGACCGCCACGGCCGAAAGTCGCGTCGACATACACGCCATCAGACTTGATCGCCAGTGCCGCCACCGCCTCCTGTGCCAGCACCGGCACATGGGCGGGCGCCATCACAACGTAAACCCCTCCAGTTCGGGGGGCAGCGCATCGTCGCTGAAGCTCAGTGCCTGCGACACCTGCGCCTCCCAGCGCGCCTCGTTCCACAACTCGATCTTGCTGCCCTGTCCCACCAGCACGACTCCCTTGTCGAAATCGGCGAACTTGCGCAGCATCGGCGGCAGCAACACACGACCGGCGCCATCCATATCCATGTCGTGCGCATAGCCGACGAGCAGTTGCTTGAGGCTGCGGGTGCGGGGATTGAAATCGGACAAGCCGTTGAGTTTTTTCTCGATCGGCTCCCATTCGGGCAGGGGATAGAGCAACAGGCACTGGCTCGGGTCGGCCGTGATCACCACACGACCGCCTCCATTCACCAGAAGGGCGTCGCGATAGCGTGCCGGCACCACGAGCCGGTTCTTGCTATCCAGACTGACTGTTGCAACTCCCCGAAACATGCCCCCCCCTAATATTATTGAAATCAAATCCGGCTGAATTCGACGGTGACTGACGGGCGCGTATTCCCACAACTTCCCACCAATCACCACTCGCACCCACTATAGGGGATAGTTTTGGGAGGGTCAAGCGAATAGACACAAAAAAACCCCTATGCCTCAATGACTTAGGGGTGGTTTTGAGTTGTGGATAAGTTTCTGGAAAAACCGACGCTTAGCAGCTATTTCTTTTATATATTTTAGAAACGAAAGCTAAGTTATTGAATTGAATAAGGAGTGGGAAAGCAGGCCGATAAGCCGGGTTCTGTCATGGGCAACCATTCCTCTAGGCCGGCCATTGCTGGTCGGCTCAAGCCACCTACCCGCAGACTCAGCGAGCCGCTTCGTCGTCTGCCTATTTGGTGTTGCTCCGGATGGAGGTTACCGCGTTTCACCGTAACTTAATACGCTCGTCTCTGTGGCCCTGTTCCTCGCCTCACGGCGTCCGGCCGTTAGCCGGCATCCTGCTCTGTGGAGCCCGGACTTTCCTCTCCCCCCAAGCCGTTGGGCCTGAGGGCAGCGGTTGCCTGACCTGCTTTCCCGCTTGTCATTATAAAGCTTTAGCTTGACTGTATCCGCTGGTTTGCTAATCCAAGATATCCGGATGCAATTTGATCCCATCATGGAGCGCCATCATGAGAAGACGGTTGTATTTCATGGTGCCGGACGTGGCAAGCGCCCGACAGGTCCACAACGAGCTGCTTCTGGCCCGCATCGAGAATGGCCATATTCACGTCCTGGCCAAGGATGGCGTCCCCTTGTTCGGGCTGCACGAGGCCTCGATTCTGCAGAAAACCGATTTCGTTCACGGCGCTGAAACGGGATTGGTGGTCGGCGGCGGCCTCGGCATCATCGCCGGCATCGTAGCGGTGGTGTTTCCACCGGCAGGGGTCAACCTGCAACTGGTCACCATCCTGCTCATGGCCTTGCTCGGCGCGGCCTTCGGCGCCTGGGTCGCCAGCATGGTTGCCAGCGCGCTCCCCAATTCGCGACTGAAATCCTTCGAGTCAGCCATCGCCGCCGGGCACATCCTGATGATGGTGGACGCACCGTCCGGACGGATCGACGAAATCAGACAACTCGTCGCCGCATACCACCCCGACGCCTTGAGCTCGGGCGCCGAACCCACCATTCCGGCATTTCCGTAACGCTCTCCTCCGCGCGCAGCGCAATGCTGCGCGACATCTGGAAGCCGCAGCAAGCAACGCTGAGTGGCTTCCGCCGCGGCAGACTTCCCCTGGTCTGCCGTTTTTTTTTGTCAGGCCACGCGCCAGCGGATCGTCTCGCCGGCGCGCAGCGGAATCAGGGTCTCGTCACCCAATTCGAGGCGGGCCGGCGCCGTCCAGCTTTCACGGCGCAGCGTGATCGTGTCGGCATGACGCGGCAGACCATAAAAGTCTGCACCATAAAAACTGGCGAAGGCTTCCAGCCGGTCGAGCGCGCCGGCCTCCTCGAATGCCTCGGCATATAGTTCGATCGCGGCATGTGCCGAATAGATGCCGGCGCAACCGCATGCGGTCTCCTTGGCGCCGACCGCGTGCGGCGCGGAATCGGTGCCGAGAAAGAATGCCGGATTGCCGGAAATGGCCGCCGTCACGAGCGCCTGCCGGTGCTGTTCGCGTTTCAATACCGGCAGGCAAAACATATGCGGACGAATGCCGCCACGGAACAGGGCGTTGCGGTTGTAGAGCAGGTGATGCGGTGTGATGGTCGCCGCGACGTTCGCCGGCGCTGCCGTCACGAATTCGACAGCCTGGCGCGTGGTGATATGCTCCAGCACGATCTTCAGGCGTGGAAAATCGTTCATCAGCCGTACCAGGTAGCGCTCGATGAACACGGCCTCGCGATCGAACACGTCAACGTCGGCATCGACCACTTCACCGTGCAGCAACAGCGGCATTCCCACTTCTTCCATCGCCGCGATGGCCTGATAGGCCTTCGTCAACTCGGTGACGCCGGAGTCGGAATTCGTCGTCGCCCCTGCCGGATAGTATTTGACTGCATGCACAAAGCCGCTCGCCCGCGCCCGGCGGATTTCGTCGGGCTGCGTGTTATCGGTGAGGTAGAGCGTCATCAAGGGATCGAAGGCGGTACTGCCTGCCGCTGCCCGCAGGCGGTCGCGATAGGCCGCCGCGTCGGCCACGCATACCACCGGTGGCTTCAGGTTGGGCATGGCGATGGCACGGCCGAACACGCGTGCGGTATCGGGCAACACGCTCTGCATGGCCGCGCCGTCGCGGAAATGGATGTGCCAGTCGTCGGGGCGGGTGAGCGTGAGGGTGTCGGTCATTCTGCGTCCTGCGGATGCGGCTTCATTGCCAGCGACATTTTATAGAGTTCGGCCTTGCTGCGTCCGGTGATCTGCGACGCCAGCTTGGCGGCAAGCGTCGGCGGCAGCGCACCCTGCAAAATGTCGAGCACGCGCATCGCTTCCGCATCGACTGCCACTTCGGTCACAGGCGGATGGACGATGACGACGAATTCACCGCGCACATTGTTGGGGTCGGCAGCCAGCCAGGCCGAGGCATCGGCAAGCGGCAGCGTGACGATGGTCTCGAATCGTTTGGTCAGCTCGCGCGCCAGGGTCACCCGGCGCGCGTCGTCAAACACTGCCGCCATGTCGGCCAGCGTCTCTTCGATGCGATGCGGCGCCTCGTAAAATACCAGCGCAGCCGGCAGCGCGGCGAGCGATTGCAGTTGCGCGCGGCGCGCACCGGGCTTGGGTGGCAGGAAGCCGTGGAACAGCCATGCACCCGATTCCACACCGGCCGCCGATAGTGCGGTCGTCACGGCCGACGCCCCAGGGATCGGCACCACATTGAATCCCGCCGCCCGCACCGCCGCCACCAACCGCGCACCCGGATCCGATACGGCTGGCGTGCCCGCATCCGACACGTAGGCGATTGCGTCGCCCGCAGCGATCCGTGCGACCACGCCGTCGGCGGCTTCGCGCTCGTTGTGCTCGCGTATGGACATCAGCGGCTTCGAGATATTGAAATGCGCCAGCAACTGGCCTGACACACGCGTGTCTTCTGCCGCCACGCGATCGACGCGCTGCAGGATATCGAGGGCACGCAGCGTGATGTCGCCGAGGTTGCCGATCGGCGTGGCGACGACGTAGAGCGCGGGGAACAGCGGAGTATGATGCGGGCTTTCACTCATCCCGGCATTGTCGCAGATGTTCAACCTTGACTCCTCAGTTGAACGCACCTGATTGTGCGGCTGGCACGTTGGCTGGCAAGGCGCGACGATGCGGCGGGGCCGTTCCCCGCAAAGAGGCGCAACGCAGCCAGACAGCGCGACAGTCGTGCAATCAGGCGTGTCGCGACCCCATCCTGCAGCGGGCGGATCAAAAGTTGATAAAGTTGAAACCAATAAGGCGATCCAAAGGATGATGAGCGATCAACTGAGGCGTCAGGGTTGAGTTCCCTGCTTGGCCAATCCGCCGAAGCGCGCGCCGAAGCGTTCCTCAGAACACACGGCCTCAAACTCGTGACTCGCAACTGGCGCGGCCGCTTCGGGGAAATCGACCTCATCATGCAGGACGACTCGACGCTGGTATTCATCGAGGTACGGCTGCGCAGCCGCAGCGATTTCGGCGGCGCCGCCGCCAGCGTCACGCCGGCCAAGCAGAAGAAGCTGCTGGCTACCGCGCGTCAATATATGACCACGCTGAAAACACTGCCGCCGTGCCGCTTCGACGTGATCGCGCTATCCGGCAACAGCGCGCCGGAATGGATCAGGAACGCTTTCGACGATATGGGATAATCGCGCACACCATGCCTTTACTCGACAGAATTCGAGGCCATTTCAAGGCCTCCGCACAGACCAAGCTGGATGCCGCCGAGACGCTTGCCCCGGCCATCGAGAACGCGGCACGCCTGATGGTGCACAGCCTCGCTCAGGGGGGCAGGATCCTCGCCTGCGGCAATGGCGGCTCGGCAGCGGACGCCCAGCATTTCGCGTCGGAAATGATCAACCGCTTCGAACAGGAACGCCCGGGCCTCGCGGCGATTGCACTCACCACCGACACCTCGACCCTGACCTCGATTGCCAACGACTATTCCTACGATCAGGTATTCGCGCGACAGGTCAAGGCACTCGGACAGCCGGGCGACATCCTGCTGGCGATCTCGACCAGCGGCAACTCGCCCAGCGTGCTGCAGAGCGTGGCGGCAGCCCACGCACGCACCATGCATGTCATCGCGCTGACCGGACGCAGCGGCGGCGGACTGGCGGAACAAATGCAGGAAGATGACGTCTTCCTGTGCGTGCCCGCCGAATCCACGGCGCGCATCCAGGAAGTCCACCTGCTGGCCATCCATTGCCTGTGCGATGCGGTGGACAGCATTTTATTGGGAGTTGAGGAATGAGCAAATTAATCCATGTGGCGCTGATCGGCGCGATCCTGTCACAACTGGGCGGATGCGCTGCCGTCGTCGTGGGCGGAGCCGCCGTCGGCACCTCGGTCGCGCTGGACCGCCGCACAGCCGGCGTCTACGTCAGTGACCAGGAAATCGAGCTGCGGGCGCTGGCGCGTCTGCGCGAGACCTTCCCGCAAAAGACCGAGCACATTTCCGCCACCAGTTATAACCGGCAGGTACTGCTCACCGGCCAGGTGCCGGACGAGGCAACCCGCGCACGCGCAACCGACGTGGTCAAGGTTATTCCCGACGTGCGCACGGTCTTCAACGAACTGACCGTGTCGGGCGTCACCTCGCTGACCTCGGACGCCAACGACGCCGCGCTGACGGGCCAGGTCAAGACACGCATGCTGCGCGACGAGCGGGTACCCGGCACCAAAATCAAGATCGTCACCGAGGACGGCGTAGTCTATCTGATGGGACTGGTGACGAAAGCCGAGGCTGACGCCGCCACGGATATCGCGCGCACCACATCGGGCGTAACCAAGGTGGTCACGCTGTTCGAATACCTCAACTGAGCACCCGACCGTCAATCGATGCAGTCGCCCGCTTTCGAGCACAAACTGTGCAGCCCTGACGAACTGGTCGAGCGGGTCGCGCAACTGCCGCGCCCGCGGGTATTCACCAACGGCTGCTTCGACATCCTGCATCGCGGTCACGTGACCTATCTGGCCGAAGCACGCGCGCTCGGCGCTTCGCTCATCGTCGCGGTGAATAGCGATGCATCGGTGAAACGCCAAGGCAAGGGCGACGACCGCCCGATCCATACGCTGGAAGATCGCATGGCCTTGCTGGCAGCGCTGGAGTCGGTGTCGCTGGTGACCTGGTTCGACACCGACACGCCGCTCGATCTCATTCTTGCCGTCCGCCCCGATGTGCTGGTGAAAGGCGGCGACTGGACACCGGACCGCATCGTCGGCGCGACCGACGTGGCGGGCTGGGGCGGCAGCGTGCATTCGATCCCGTTCCGCCACCACACTTCAACCACCGCGCTGCTCCAGCGCATCCGCTCCTGATCGGCTTTCCATGATCTATCACGACCTGCGCGACTTCATCGCACAACTCGAAAAAATGGGCGAGCTCAAGCGTATCGCCGTCGAAGTCGATCCCAGGCTGGAGATGACCGAAATCGCCGACCGCGTACTGCGTGCCGGCGGACCGGCCCTGCTGTTCGAACATCCTGCGGGACACACCATGCCCGTGCTGGCGAACCTGTTCGGCACCGTCAATCGTGTGGCGCTCGGGATGGGCGAAGACGACCCGAGCCGGCTGCGCGAAGTCGGCAAGCTGCTGGCTTACCTGAAGGAGCCCGAGCCGCCGAAAGGCCTGCGTGACGCGTGGGATAAATGGCCGGTTCTCAAACAGGTTCTTAACATGGCGCCGAAGGAAATGAAAAACGCGCCCTGCCAGGAAATCGTGTGGGAAGGCACGGAGGTGGATTTATCGCGTCTGCCGATCCAGCACTGCTGGCCCGGCGATGTGGCGCCGCTGATCACCTGGGGGCTGACGGTCACCAAAGGCCCGCACAAGAAGCGCCAGAACCTCGGCATCTACCGGCAACAAGTCATCGGCCCGAACAAGCTCATCATGCGCTGGCTGGCACATCGCGGCGGCGCACTCGACTTCCGCGAACATCAACTGGCGCACCCGGGCGAGCCGTTTCCGGTGGCGGTCGCGCTCGGCGCCGACCCGGCAACCATCCTTGGCGCCGTCACCCCGGTGCCGGACTCACTCTCCGAATACCAGTTCGCGGGTTTGTTGCGCGGTGCCAAGACCGAAGTGGTGAAATGCCTCGGCAACGACCTGCAGGTGCCGGCGTCCGCCGAGATCGTGCTCGAAGGCGTGATCCATCCGGGCGAGACCGCGCTGGAAGGTCCATTTGGCGACCACACCGGCTACTACAACGAGCAGGAAACCTTTCCGGTGTTCACCGTCGAGCGCATCACCATGCGGCGCGATCCGATCTACCACAGCACCTATACCGGCAAGCCGCCGGACGAGCCGGCGATCCTCGGTGTGGCGCTGAACGAGGTGTTCGTGCCGCTGCTGCAGAAGCAGTTTCCCGAGATCACGGATTTTTATCTGCCGCCCGAAGGCTGCTCCTACCGCATGGCCGTGGTCAGCATGAAGAAGGCCTATCCTGGCCACGCCAAGCGCGTGATGTTCGGCATCTGGTCATTTCTGCGCCAGTTCATGTACACCAAGCTCATCCTTGTCACCGACGACGATGTGAACGTGCGTGACTGGAAGGAGGTCATGTGGGCGCTCACTACACGCGTCGACCCGGCGCGCGACACGCTGCTCGTGGAAAACACGCCGATCGATTATCTCGACTTCGCCAGCCCGGTGTCCGGACTCGGCAGCAAGATGGGCATCGACGCCACCAACAAATGGCCCGGCGAAACCACGCGCGAATGGGGGTCGCCGATCGTGATGAACGCCGACGTCAAGGCACGCGTCGATGCATTGTGGCACGACCTGGGGCTGTAAGTTAAGATCGCTCCGAAGACCAGACAGTCGGCGATATCTCTCTGCCTGTCCATGCGTCGACGTGTAGTCAATACGCAGGTGCCGGTAAACCGCCTGCCGTGCAAATCAGACGCGGCCTACTGAATCGCGGCGCGCAGGGGCTATCATTGCATGCAATGAAATCAGGCTGGAATCAAGCGCATCCTTTGTAAGCTTGCTGGAGGAACCATGAATAAATCCATGTGGACAGGTGTTTTACTCGGCGCGGTCGCGGTTACGGCTATTGGCGGCGTCGCCGGATACAAGGCCCTCAACCCGACGCCGGAATTTGCCGAGGTGCTGGCCGTCAAGCCCGTCACCGACACGACCAAAACGCCTCGACAGGAATGTCACGACGTGGTCGTCAACGAGCAGGCGCCCGTCAAGGACACCAACCGCATCGCCGGCACCGCGATCGGCGCGGTGGCGGGGGGGCTACTCGGCCACCAGATCGGCGGCGGCACCGGGCGCACCCTGGCCACCGTAGGCGGGGCCGCAGCAGGCGGTTATGCAGGCAACCAGGTGCAGAAGAACATGCAGGAAAAAGACACCGTCAGCCGCACCGAAACGCGCTGCAAGACCGTTTACACAACGCAGACCAAAACAATCGGGTATGACGTGCATTACCGCCTGGGCAAGGAAGAGGGGAATGTACGGATGGACCATCAGCCCGGTTCGCGCATTCCGGTGAAAGACGGACAATTGCAGTTGAACGCGCCCGTCGAACCCTGATCCAGGACCGTCTCTCAGGCCCTGGATGGCCAGGCGGGCGCCCTATCGGGCGTCAGGCCGGTCCCCGCTGTCGGGATCCATCGCCGCCTGCACCCATTCCAGCAATGCACGCTGCGCCGGTTCGCTGCGATTGGCTCGCCGATGGTTCACCAGCATGACGACACTGACGCGCCGCCCGTTCGCCGCGTCCACATAGCCGGCCAATGCGCTGACATCGCGCAGGGTACCGCTTTTGAGATGCGCATTGCCGGCAAGGCTGCTGCCCTTGAAACGGTGCCTCAGGGTGCCATCGGTCGCGGCAATGGGCAAACTCGCTTCGAATTCGGCAAACAGCGGGCTCCGATAAGCGGCGCGCAGCAACTGGTTCAACGCGCCCGCACTGATGCGCTCAATACGTGACAGGCCCGAACCGTTCTCCAGCACCAGTTTCCGCGTTGAAATCCCGCGCTGCGCCAGGTCTGCGCGCACCGCGCGGTCGCCCTTGTCCAGCGTCGCCGGCGCACCATAGGCTTCTGCGCCCAGCGTCAGGAACAGATTACGCGTCATCAGGTTGTTGGAGTACTTGTTGAGGCGCGTGAGCGCATCGGTCAGCGGCGGCGATTCGAAACGCACGAGCGGCGGCGTGTCCGGCGCCATGCCGGGCACGGTCGGCCCGTCCAGCGTACCGCCTGATTCCGCCCACAGGCCGCGAAACAGGAAATCGAATGTCAGCGCGGGCTCAAACAGATTCAGCGACAGCGTCTGTATGCCGCAGCCGCGCGGGTAGCGCCCGGCAATGACCAGTTCCTGCCGCGCGGGATCGGGAATGTTCGGCGTCAGCGCATCCTTCCAGCCACTGCAGGCGGCATCGCCGGTCAAGGCAATGTCCGAACGGATCGCGACTCCGGGCAGGGCTACATCCGGCTCGATTTCGACGACATTCCCAGCGGGCTTGAGCCGCAACGTCGTGGCATTGAAATTGGCGATCAGCGCGCCCGGCGCGGCGTTGTACGGGGCCAGCGGCTCGCCATCGAATGCGCCCGGATCGCTTGCCGGCAACTCGAAGCAGCTCAAGTCGAGCACCAGATTGCCGTGGACGTGGCGTATCCCGCGTGCGCGCAGTTCGCGCTGCAGCAGCCACATTCGTTCCAGCGACAGCGTGGGGTCGCCACAGCCCTTGATGACCAGGTCGCCTTCGAGCACGCCCTCCTGGATCGGGCCCTCCGCCCAGACATCGGTCTTCCACACATAGTCCGGGCCAAGCTGATTGAGTGCCACGAAACCGGTCACCAGCTTCATGACGGATGCGGGGTTCAGCGCCGCGTCGGCATTGTGGCTGATTAGCGGCTTATCTGCATCCAGCGGCTGCACCAGCACGGCCACGTGATCGAGCGGGATGCCGGCCTGTCGCAACGCAGTCGTGAAAGTCGTGGGCAGCGGTTCGGCAAGCGCCGCACCGGGCAGGCCCGCTAACAGCAGGCCGAACAGGAAACAGGACACGATTCGAAAAAACGGCATGACGACATTATGCCGAATTCCGGCGCGCTGGCCGGTGTGGCTACAAGGACTGCCGGATCGCCAATATCGCCTGATTGCGCAGGGACTTGAGCAGGGACAATTCTTTCTCGGGGATCGAGATGTCGCCTGCCTGCGACCGATCGGCGTAGATCAGGCCAACCGGCTTGCCCTTCACGATGATGGGAAACAGTACGAATGTGTGCGCCGGAACCTGCTGGCGATACCAGGCCGGAATCCGCGTGGCGATCTTGGGATCGTCGATGTCGGAAATCAGAATGTCGGCATTGTTCTGCAGCGCGACAAGGAAAACATCCGGCTGCACCGCCAGGGAAAAATCAAACGCCTTGACCAGACGCTGCACGTCGTCGCCAAAGCCGAACTTGCCGCACATCGTGTTGCGGCGGCCATCCTTGATGCACAGCACCACGTGTTCGAATCCCATGCCGGTATACATGGCCTCGAGGATCATGCGCAGGATGTCGTTGATGGAAATGCTGTCGTCGATCAGGGAATTGCCGACATCCTGCAAGCCCGAGGCCAGGATGGATTGAATTTCCTCCGGTGTGCGGGCCTGTTTATCGTGTACGACGACGTCGTGTTCGATGGCCGGCGCGGCCTCGTGCAGCACATTGGCATCCAGCGCATCTGATACGCTACTGTCGTTCCCTTCCTGCGTCGCCGAGAGACCCGGCGGTGCCGCCAGGCCAGCCCATTTCGATGCCCGCCGGGCGAAATCGCTTTGCTTCAGGTTCACATTCACGACCCGGGCGAACTGGCCGATATCCTGCATCGATTTTTCCATCATGACGGTCAGCTGCTCGGCCGTCACCGGAACGGTGTCACCGAAGCGCGCCATGAATCCGGCCAGTGCCTTGCTGCGGTCCGCATCCGGCGTATCGAGGATGATTTCGCACAGTTCGTTGGAAAATCCTGCCAGCGCACGCAGCCGGTCGATATTGCTTGTGCTCTTGCGGATTCTTCCATCCGGCAGCCGCTTCATGCTTTGCACCAGCGTGTCGGGGAATCCCCAGCTGCGCGCGATACCGATGCCGAGGCTCTCGAACGACACACCCAGCACCTCGGTCGATACCCGGGCGTCGCTCGAGCCTTCGGTTTCAACGCGCTGCAGGACGAGTGCCATCTCCGCGGGAAAATAGAACATCGCCAGCATGTGGCCGAGCTTGTGCAGCATGGCGCCGATGAACGCCTCCTCCACATCCTTGACCTGCGCACTGCCTGCCATCTCGCGCGCCAGCATGCCCGCATACAGCACCTTGACGAATTCCTCCTTCAGGTGCTGGGCATGCGCCTTGTTCTCCAGGTTATCGAACAGGATCAGGCTCAACGCGATCGACCGCACCGCATCAAATCCGAGGACCACCACCGCGCGCGAAATCGTGCTGATCGAGCCGCCGCCCACCTGGTTATAGAAGGCGACATTGGCCAGCTTCAACAGCTTGTTGGTGAGCGCAAAATCCTTGAGGATGTGGTTGGAGAGTTCGTTGACGCCCTCGCGATCGGACGAGGCGATCCGGTTGATATCGCCGATCGCTTCGGACAGGGCCGGGAAATCGCTCTCGGCCTGCATCCGCCGCAACAGGGTATTCAGCGCGTTCTGGCCGGCGTCGCCGCCCGGCCCGGTCGGCTCGTCACGCATCGTCATGCTTGCACCGCATCATTTCCCGACTGTCCGCGCGACGACCTCTTTCAACCCAGATCCTGCACATACCAGTCCATCGCCTCGGCGAGGCCTTCGTCGATGCGGTGCGTCGGTTCGTATCCCAGCCGCATGCGGGCTTTTGAAATATCGGCGAGCGAATGGCGCACGTCGCCGGCACGGAAGTCGCGATAGACCGGTTTGGAATCGGTCAGATGCGGAAACTTCGGTGCAAGCAAACTCCGTATGGCCTCGAACAGCTGGTTCAGGGTGGTGCGGTCGCCGACCGCGACGTTGTAGACCTGGTTGGCCGCCTCCGCGTGCGGGCTGGTGGCCGCAAGCAGGTTGGCCTGGATGACGTTGTCGATGTAGCAGAAGTCGCGGCTGGTTTCGCCGTCGCCGTTGATGTAGACCGGCTCGTTGCGGACCATGCTGGCGACCCACTTCGGCACCACGGCGGCATAGGCGCCGTCGGGGTCCTGACGGCGGCCGAAGATGTTGAAGTACCTGAGGCCGATCGACTCCATGCCGTAGCAGCGGCCGAACACGTCGGCGTACAACTCGTTCACCAGCTTGGTTACCGCATACGGCGACAGCGGCTTGCCGATGATGTCCTCGACCTTGGGCAGGCCGGGATGGTCGCCGTAGGTCGAACTCGACGCCGCGTAGACGAAGCGCCTGACTTTCGCATCGCGCGCCGCGACCAGCATGTTGAGAAAGCCGGTGTTGTTGGCGGCATGCGTCGATAGCGGATCTTCCAGCGAGCGCGGCACCGAACCGAGCGCCGCCTGGTGCAGCACGTAGTCGACGTCCTCGCATGCGCTGTGACAGGTGGCGAGGTCGCAAATGTCGCCGCGTTTGAAACTGAAGTTCGCCCAGCGCTCGGGGCCCACGCTGGCCTGCACCTGAGTCAGGTTTTTCTCGTGGCCGGTGGCGAAGTTATCCAGACCGGCAACGCGCTGGTCAAGCTGCAGCAGGGCCTCGACCAGGTTAGAGCCGATGAAACCGGCGGCACCGGTGACCAGCCAGGTTCTGGGTTCGGTCCGAAGCCGGATTTTCAGCGTATCGAACGCAGTCATCAAAGTCTCCAGAGCCTGAAGCCTGCCGCCGCGACCGTCGCCGGATCATGGACCGATTTGACGTCGGTGAACGCGCCGCCTTTTTTCAGCCGTGCGGTCAGCTCGGCAAAGGATTTTTCCAGATAGGCGGTATGCGACACGGCGGCGACGATGGCATCGCACTCCGGCAGGTCCTCCCACGCGGTGAGGCGGATGCCGTATTCGTGCTCGGCCTCCTTCGCTTCGCCGAGCGGATCGTGCACATGCACGTCGCAGCCGAAGGACTGCAGTTCGCGGATGACGTCGACGACCTTGGAGTTGCGCAGGTCGGGGCAGTTTTCCTTGAAGGTGAGGCCGAGCACGTTGACCCGGGCGCCTTTCACCTGCACGCCGTTGGCGATCATGTTCTTCACCGTTTCCTGCGCCACGTAGGCGCCCATGCCGTCGTTGATGCGGCGGCCGGCAAGAATGACCTGCGGGTGGTAGCCGAGCATGTCGGCCTTGTGGGTCAGGTAATAGGGGTCGACGCCGATGCAGTGGCCGCCGACCAGACCGGGGCGGAAGGGCAGGAAATTCCACTTGGTTCCGGCTGCTTTCAGCACCTCGAGTGTGTCGATGCCAAGACGATGGAAGATCAGCGAGAGCTCATTCATCAGCGCTATGTTGAGGTCGCGCTGGGTATTTTCGATCACCTTGGCGGCTTCGGCCACCTTGATCGAACTGGCGCGGTGCACACCGGCGGTGATCACGCTGCCGTAGAGCTCGGCTACCTTATCCAGCGTGGCGGCGTCGTCGCCCGACACCACTTTCACGATCCTGGTAATCGTCCGCTCCTTGTCACCCGGATTGACGCGCTCGGGTGAGTAGCCGACGTGGAAGTCCTGCCGCCATGTCATGCCGGACTGCTTTTCGAGGATCGGAATGCAGACCTCTTCGGTGGCGCCGGGGTAGACTGTGGATTCATAAATGACCGTCGCACCCTTCTTCATATACTTGCCGACGGTGGTGCTGGAACCGACCAGCGGCGAGAAATCGGGAATGTGCGCTTCGTCGACCGGGGTCGGTACAGCGACGATGATGAAGTCGGCTTTTGCCAGATCGGCGGGGTCGGTCGTCACCGTCAGCTGGTTCGCAGCCTTGAGGTCGTCCGTCGACACTTCGCCGGTGGGGTCGCAGAATCGACGGTAGTGCGCGATTTTTTCAACCGAGAGGTCATAGCCGATGGTGGTCATCTTCTTGCCGAATTCCACCGCCAGCGGCAGGCCCACATACCCCAGTCCGACAACCGCAACAACGCTCATGCTTGGATTCCCTTATGAATAAAAAGTCTTTGCTGCCGCCCGGATTGTATCGAATTTGCAGGGCCTTGCCCGGCTCCATGCTGCAGTTGGGCGCTTCATGGGCGAGCAAGCGGCGTACCAGCTGGGCCGTGATGGCGCTTCTGGTCGCTGCCCCAGCCCACGCCGACGTGGCCGACATGCTCCCCCGCATCAAGCCGGGTGTGGTCGGCGTCGGCACCTTCATGCCCACCGGTCGCCCACCCGCCAATCTGCAAGGTACCGGTTTTGCGGTGCTGGACGGACAGTACGTCGTATCGTGCGCGCACATTTTCAGCAAGCCGCTGGATAGCGAGAAAAAGGAGATGTACGCCGTGTTCATCGGCCGCGGCCAGAAGATATCGGTCCGGGCCGCGCAACTGGTCGCCAGCGACAAGGCGCGTGACCTGGCCTTGCTGAAAATTGCCGGCGACCCGCTGCCGCCGCTGAAACTGGGCGAATCGAGCCTGGCCCGCGAAGGCTGGCAGCTTTATTTCACCGGCTACCCGATCGGCTCGGTGCTGGGGCTCAACCCGTCCACGCATCGTGCCGGTCTCGCCGCCATCATTCCCGTTTTCACGCCGGTCGCCGCCGCGTCCCAGTTGAGTGCGCATGCGCTCAAACAGGCCGCCACGCCCTACGAAGTATTCGAACTCGATGCCGTGGCCTATCCCGGCAACAGCGGCAGCCCGGTCTGGAACCCCGATACCGGCGAGGTTCTGGGCGTGGTCAACTCGGTCTATGTGAGAGGCACGCGCGAAGCTGCCATCTCCGCGCCAAGCGGGATCAGCTATGCCATCCCGGCCAGGTACGTGCACCAGCTGCTGAAGGAGGCGGTGCCGACCACCCCCTGAAGCTTACATGCCTTCGGCCAGGCTGATGCCGAGGCCCAGGGACTGCTGCCGGTGGTTGTAGTCGATCAGTGATTCGCCGTAGCCCGTGAAATACTGCACGTAACCCTTCAGACGTCCATGCAGCGGAAAACTCCAGTTGAACTTCAACGCCCCGCGGTTGTTCGGGCGCTTGAAATTATTGCGCAGCAGCAGCGAATAGGCGTTGCGTCCCTTGCTGTAGACCGCCAGCAGGTCGCCATGTCCCATGTAGTCTTCGATGTCGGGATTGTCGTCGTTTCCCCGCCCTTCGGGGATGCGGATCCATGGCCGGACCAGCAGCGCAAGGTTGCCACGCTCGAACCCGAACTGCGTATAAACCCGGTTCCAGCTGCGCGACAGGTCTTCGCCGCGGCCGTTCGACTGGTGCACCAGGCCGAGATTGATGAATCGCCCACGGAAACCGGCCAGCGCGTAATTCGTCCGGAACACCAGCATCGCTTCGGGCGAGTAGTTGGTCTCGCGGAACGACGCGGAAATAGTGTGGTTGTATGCCTGCCAGAATGAGGTCGTGGTGTAGCCGAACCACAGGTCGACATTGTCGTGGCCGAACACGCCCTGCATGCCCTTGACCTTGAAACTCAGCTGCAATTCGGCTTCGACGTTCTCGAGGCCGAGGTCGGAATGGGCAAAGACGCCCTGAAACGGCGTGTTGTTGGGCGCATTGCTGTACTTGACGGGCAGAAAATAAGTGGGGCGATGGGGCTGGAACAGGAAGGCGCCCTGCTTGGCTTCGTCATCCAGTTCCCAGTGACGCGACAGCGCCGACAGCAGCTTCGGTTCGGGCGGGGCGGCTTGCGCCACGGCGGGCGCCTCAACAGGCTGCGTCTCGGGCCCGGCTGTAACCGGCGGAGCCGTTTCGAGCTGCGAACGCCCGGACAGGCGGTCATAGCAGGCCAGCCGTTCCGCATCCGCCGGAACCGCGCTGCATCCCTCCCAGTCGGCCAGCGACGCGGCCCGCGCATGCCCCGCCAGGCCGGCGCCCAGCAAGGCCAGAAACAGGATGCCGGACGACTGGCGGAGAAAATTCACCGGTACGGGCTCATTCGAGAAGAACGCTCTGGCCAGGCATCGGGGCCGTGGCATCCCAGCCGAACTGCGTCCTGAGATCAACGGCAAACCCCGTCGCCACCGTCTCTTCGCCGTGCACCACGAACACCTGGCGCGGCTTGTTGCGGAAGTGGCCCAGCCAGGCGAGCAGCGCGGTGCGGTCGGCGTGCGCCGACAGCCCGCCGAGCGTGTAGAGATCAGCACGCACCGGAATGTCCTCGCCCAGCAGACGCACGCGCCTGGCGCCGTCGACCAGGCGGCGGCCGAAGGTGCCGGCGGCCTGGAAGCCGGTGATGAGAATGGTCGATTCACGGCGCGGCAGGTTGCGGCGCAGATGGAACTTGATGCGACCGGCCTCGCACATGCCGCTGGCCGAGATGATGACGGCGCCGCCCGCGATGCGGTCGAGCGCCTTCGACTCTTCGACATCCTCGACAAAATCCAGCTTGCGGAAATGTGCGGCACCGCCGTGTTTACCCATCAGCGCATGGGTTTCGGCATCGAGCAGCTCCATGTGCCTGAAGGTGATTTCGGTGGCCGCGGTGGCCATCGGCGAATCGACGAACACGGAGAGCTTTGGAATGCGTCCCTGCCGGGTCAAATCGGCCAGCAGATACAGCATGTCCTGGGTGCGGCCTACCGCGAAGGCCGGAACGATGACGTTGCCGCCCTTTCGTTCGAGGGTGTCGTTGATCACGTGCACCAGTTCGTCCAGCGTCGCCTCCATGCTCTTGTGGTCGCGGTTGCCGTAGGTCGATTCGACCAGCAGATAGTCGGCATCGAAGATCGGCGTCGGATCGCACAGCAGCGGGCGCGCAGGCTGGCCCAGGTCGCCGGAAAAGACGATCTTGCGACGGCGTGGTCCTTCCCCTACCCAGACTTCGACGATCGCCGATCCGAGAATATGGCCGGCGTCGCGGAAGGTGCAGCGAACCTGCGGGTGCGGCGCAATTTCCAGGTCGTAATCGACCGGATTCAGTTGCTTGAGCGAGGCCTGCGCCTGCGCCACGGTATACAAGGGCGCCGTGTCGCGCGAAGACGTGCCGCGCGCCGCGTCGCGCCGTGTCATTCCCTGACGGAAACGGTGGAGGTTCCGGTATTCGGCTTCCTTTTCCTGGATATGTGCCGAGTCGGGCAGCATTACTGCCAGCAGGTCGCAGGTCGCACGCGTGGTGTGGATGCGGCCCTTGAAACCGAGCGCGACCAGCCGCGGCAGCAGTCCGGAGTGATCGATGTGGGCATGCGTCAGGATGACGAAATCGATCGTTCGAGGATCGAAGCTGAAGGCGCGGCGATTCTTGTCGTGCGCTTCGCGCCCGCCCTGGAACATGCCGCAATCGACCAGAAAACGCACGCCGTCGGCTTCCAGCAGATAACTCGAGCCGGTCACCTCATGCGCGGCGCCGAGAAAAGTCAGTTTCATGGCGGACTATTGCGCAGCATCAGCCTGGCGCAATCAAAAAAAGAGTTGATTCTACACCGCAGCAACGCCCATTTCTCCGCGTTAAACAACGCTGCGCATCGTTCCCGGTGATGTTATGTACCAGTTCAATCATGGTTCGCATCACTCGCGCGCGTGCTGCCAATCCCGCGAAGAAAAATGGGGAAAACCAGCTTGCCTTCCGCAATCAACGATTTTCGCACTTCGATGATCGACACACGCAGCATCAGGCCCTGGATGAGGCCGGTGAACATGACGGCGGCGGCATATTCGTCCAGGTCGGATCGCACAAGATTTTGTGCCTTGGCCTGGCTGATGAGACCAGTCACCCTGGCCTCGTAGTCCGCCAGAATGCTGCGTATCAGTTCCTTGATCTTGGGATTTTTCTTCAATAGCTGGTCGGTGAAGATCAGCTTCGGGATCGCGGGCACCTTGTCGACGAAGCCCAGATGGGCAAAAAACATTCGCTCGAGGGAATCGAGCGGATCGCTGCCCTGACCGGCCGCCATGTCCAGCACGCTCATCAGCCGGCCGCGCACCCAGTGGATGACGCCCAGCCAGATCATGTCCTTGGTGGGGAAATGCCGGAAAATCGCCCCCTGCGTGACCCCCACGGCGGTGGCCATGTCCTGCGTCGTCACCCCGTCCACGCCCTGCTCACCGGCAAGCTCAACGGCCGCCTTGATGATTTCTTCCTGGCGCTCTTCCGCCGATAACCGTTGTCTGCGTTCGCTCATTTACTGATTTCCTTGTCTCATGCGGCACATGATCTCAAAATTTCCGGATGCGGATACCCTCGGGCAGCGAGGCGTCACTTGCGCTGCAGATCATGCAGCAACCTTTGATAATCGGCCGATTTTCCGATCAATCGTGGACCCAGCGCCCGCAATTGATCCACGGTTTCCGCGGGCAGGCTATACGAAGTTGGAATGCCACGAAAAAAATCACGCTCGGCAGGGTCACTGATCGCGTCGAAGGTCACTTCGATCAGATAGAAGTCAAATCCAGCCTGCGCCCCGTTAGCCGGTTGTGCCTCGTTCTGCTGGCGTACCTGCCTCGCCCAGTCCTCGAAATTGGTCTTGAGAAGTTCGATGGTTTCAAACGAATAGCGGTTGATCGGAATGTCCTTGACCGCCCTGAAGACCTGGGTGATCGTCGGCACCGCCTCTCTGCGGTCCAGCGACAGGTCCGGTGCGGTCTCGGCATTGACGACGATCAGCACCGCCTTGCGAAGCCGTTCCAATCGCATGGCGCGGGCGAGCGCCAGCGGCCCGTCGCCGGAAGCCACCCGGTCCAGCATTCCGCGCAGGCCAATATTGTCGGTGATGCCGCCATCCAGCAGGTGAAGATAGGGCCGGGCGTCGGAATCGAGATAGGAACGCACCTCGGCAGCTTTGTATATCTGCCGCGCGGTCGTCCCGCGGGAGGTCTCGTCAGCTTGGGCCGGACCCTCATAGCCGCATGTGCCGCCGTAATTCCTGATGGTGAGCGGACTGAACACGATCGGCACGGCACTTGAAGCCGCCACCGCGCGCGCCAGCGGAAACGCGGACAGATCGGAGCAGAGCAGGTCGAACTGGTCCTGCGTGAATTCGAAGCGCGTGCCCAGCGACATGTCGCTGGCGTTGATCATCACGAAGGGACGGCGCCCCTGCGTGACCAGATCGCCAAACGTGGCATGGTCAAAAATCTTGTCGTCGAGATACTCGGCGACCAGGTCGATCCTGCCGAATTGCGGCGACGAGGCGCGCGCCAGATTGACCGGTGCGAGGATCTTGCGGGTCAGTTCGCCCTGAACGTTGCGCTTCAGGAACCGGCGCTCGAAATCGCTGAAAATTCGCTCGCCGTAAAGCGCGTAGTAGGCAGCCGTGAAGCTGCCGCCGGACACGGAGGACACGATATCGACTTCGTCGAGCAGGCGGCCGGGCTTTCCTTGCCGGGCGATTTCGGTGCGGGCGAGATGCTCAAGCACTCCGTAGGCCAGGGCGGCAGCGCGGGTGCCGCCCCCCGAGAAGGTGACGACGACCAGCATGTCGTCGCCCTTGTCCGGGCTGGCGAGATTCGTGAAACGGTAGCCATGGGTGGGCTTGTATTGATTCAGCGGCTGGTTCGGCGGGTAATGCGCACAGCCGGCGAACGAAAAGACGCAGGCCAGCAGCATCCATTGCCGGAAGCCCGCCCGGCACGCAGCCTGCGCAATGCATGTCAGCCGGCGAAAACCGCCGCGGCACGATCCCGAGCGCGCACGACGCGCCTGCGGCAACGCACGCTTTCCGAGACGAATGGCGGAGCGGGTAGTAACGATCAGGCGCATTATCTGTCCGCGACGGGTGGTGCGCTCTTGTAGAAATTCCGCAACACGGCGACCGCTTCGTCCGCACTGTCGACGATCGAGAAAAGCTCGAGGTCCTCCCGGCCGATCATTCCTTCCTCGACCAGGAAATCGAAATCGACCAGCCGCTGCCAGAAGCGTTTGCCAACCAGAACGACCGGCATCGGTTCGATCTTTCCGGTCTGCACCAGCGTGAGCGTCTCGAACAGTTCATCAAGCGTTCCGTAGCCGCCCGGGAACGCGACCAGGCCCTTGGCCCGCAGTAGAAAATGCATCTTGCGCAAGGCAAAATAACGGAACTGGAAACACAGTTCCGGACTGATGTACGGATTGGGCACCTGTTCGCGTGGCAGCGT
Organism: uncultured Thiobacillus sp.; assembly: GCA_964452995.1. Classification (GTDB taxonomy): domain Bacteria; phylum Pseudomonadota; class Gammaproteobacteria; order Burkholderiales; family Thiobacillaceae; genus Thiobacillus. The sequence continues at coordinate 3,782 of CAYVOR010000032.1, read as the reverse complement.
GATGTTGAACCCGATACTGTGCGCGCCGACATCATGGGCGCCGCGATTGGCCGCTTCCATGATCCCCGGGCCGCCGCCCGTCACCACCACGAAATCACGGCGGTGATGCTGCTGGAAATGACGCGAGACGATTTCGGAAAAACGCCGTGTCTCATCGTAATAGTGTGCGTATTCCAGCTGCTTGCGCGCGCGGGCGATATCGGCCTGCAGCGCCGCGTCGCCGGCTTGCCCATCGACACGCTGCAGCAGTGCTTCGAGCTGTGCCCGTGCCTGATCCGGCGGCAGCAGGCGCGCGCTGCCGAACACCACGATGGTGGACTGGATGTTGTGTCGACGCAGGTAGTGCTCGGGCTTCGACAACTCGAGTTGCAGCCGTAGCGGCCGCATCTCGTCGCTGCCCAGGAAATCGGGGTCCTCATAGGCAAGGCGATACGACGGGCTCGTGCAGAGCGCCCGGGACAGTGCATCGCGTTCCGGATCGGGTGCCGGAATGCCGGCAGCATCATGTCCCTGTTTTGTGTTCATGCGTGGTTTCCTCCATTGGCCAGATACAGCCGGGACATCCTTGTGATGGGCAGGCGGGCAAGTCTGTCTGTCTTGCCCGGCGCAAAATTGCACAGCAGGCGCAAGCCAGTCCTCGACCCGGTACGCGTCAGACAAGCTGCCGTGAATCGGGTCGTCCCGGCCTCGTCCAGGTAGCATGAGCCCGCGATCTCGCGCGCTGCGGCAGGGAATGCCACGTTCATGATTCAGCTCTCCCGGTTTTATCGTCAGTTCCAGAGTTGCCGCCGGACGTCTGATCGCTTCTGCATTTCATGTGGCAAGGCGTCGATGTCTGCGCGGCAGCGCACGCCAGGCAATGATTGCAATCACTGTCCACACCAGCGTTCGCATACTCATGGCGATCACCGTGCGCTGCTCGTAGGCACCGCCAGACGCTATGTGCACGCCCAATACGGCGAACATGATCGCGGTGGCGAGGGCAATGGCCGCGGCCAGCCACACCGCCCAGCGTTGCCGCAGCCACAGGCCGGCACCGGCGGCGACATACGCGAAGCCCGCAAGAAAATTGAACCACAGTACGTACGGTACATAGTGTCCGGCCGCGGCACGTGCGGCCTCGCCACCGAACAAAACCGTGCCGCCTTCCTTGAGGGTGAGCAGACCGAATCCGATCGCGATCACTGAAATCGCGCGGATGCTGAACCTGCGTACTTGAATGAAGAGACTCATGATGCGTTTCCTTTTACTGGACGATCCGGCGAAAACTGTTTTTGGCTGAGGTCATCGCGACGCCGCAGTCATTGCTGCCCGGAACAGGGAAAAATGATCCAATGCCTCGCGCAGCAGCCGTTCACGTTGACTCAGGTTGAAATTCACTCTGAGCGCCAGACTCTGGATCATGCCGATGAAAACGCTTGCAGCCGCTTGCGGGTCGACATCGGCCTTGACCGATCCCTGCTGCCGGGCGCGGGCGATCAGCCGGGAGATGCGCGATTCGTAATGGTCGATCAGCTTGCGGATACGCCGATGCATGCGGCTGCCACGACTTTGCGACAGCCACCCCAACAGGCGCCCGGGTATCTCGGGATGGCGCGCGATGAACACGGCCTGAATCTTGAATGCGCGCTCCAGTTCGCGCAGCGGGTTGCGGTCACGCTGCACGGTGTCCTTCATCAGCCGCAACAAGCGTCCGCGCACACGGGAAATGAAGCGGTCCCGCGCGCCATGGCTGTCCAGGCCCGGCAGATATGGCACGCACGCCGTCGCATTGGCGCAGTCTGCCTGGTCGGCAAACAGATAATGGCGCGTGGTGTCCAGCCATGTCCTTAAATGTGCCGGATTGAATGGTTTGCCGTCGTCGCTATTCATGATCGATCTCCTGCTGTGCCGGTAAGGAAGGCGCCCGCTTGATGCCGGTTCACCGGGCGGTGTTTCCACTGCCGTAAAAATGCGCCACAAAGGGTTTGCGGAATTCGCTGTGACAGGTGTAGCAGGTGGTCTGCAATGTCTGGAAGGCCAGGATCACACCCGGGCCATCCTTGGCCCGGGCCGCCTTGCCAACCGCCTGCGCCTGGTCATGGGTGTCGCCGTCATACGTCTTGAACGTGCCCATGCGGGTGCCGACGAAGCGCATGATGCGCATTTTTTCCGCCAGCGGCGGTTGCGGATGGTTGGCGATCAGGGGAGCGACTTTCTCCACCTGTTCCCAGTCCTCGCGGGAAATGCCGTCGGTGATGCGTTGCATGTTCTGGCCCATTTCCTTCATGATCTTCTGCAGCGCAAGCGGCTCGGCCGCGTGCGCGCTGCCTGCGGCGAAGGCCAGGCAGGACGCGGCAAGAAGACTGACGAGGTCATTACGTGGATTGTTCATGTCAGGCCATCCTTTTCTTGAAACGAAGTGAGCTCATGGTCAAAAGCGCCGTGCCCAGCACCGCCAGCGCGGCGAACTGGGGCCACAGAATGTCCAGGCCGCTGCCCTTGAGGAAGATGTCGCGGATGATGACCAGGAAATAGCGCAGCGGGTTGAGATAGGTGAGCCATTGGGCGGCCTCCGGCATGTTCGAGATCGGAAACATGAAGCCGGACAGCAACACGGCGGGAAGATAGAAGAAAAACGACGACATCAGCGCCTGCTGCTGGGTCTGCGAAACGGTGGAGATGAACAGGCCGATGCCGATGGTCGACATCAGATACAGTCCGGCACCGAACAGCAGCAGCGTCAGGCTGCCCTGGATCGGCACGTTGAACCAGCTGATCCCGATCGCCGTCACCACCAGCACGTCGATGAAGCTGATCAGCACAAACGGCAGGGTCTTGCCGAGAATCAGTTCGAAGGAGCGGATCGGCGTCACCATCAACTGCTCCATGGTGCCGATCTCGCGCTCGCGCACGATGGCCATGGCGGTAAGCAGCAGCGAGATCAGCAACACCACCACGGCGATCACACCGGGGACGTTGTAGTCGCGGCTTTTCAGGTCGGGATTGAACCAGGCGCGTGAACGCAGCTCGATCGGGGTGTCCTGCGGCTGCGCCAGCTGGTCAAGCTCACCGGGCACGACGCGCGCCCGGGAAAATTCCTGCGTGATGCGCTGGGCGTAGTCCATCGCCACCGTGCCGGTGTTGGAGTCCGTACCGTCGACGATGGTCTGGATCGCCGCCTGCCGTCCGGCTTTCAGATCCTCGGCAAAGCCGCGGTTGATCTGGATGCCCAGTATTACCTCACCACGGTCGAGCAGTTCGCCCAGCCGCTCCGGCCGGTCGGTGTTGTCCACCACGGTGAAATAGCCGGAGGCGGTGAAGCGCTCGATCAGCGCACGGCTCTGCGGGCTCTTGTCGAGGTCGCACACCGCGGTCTTGATGTGGTCGACGTCGGTGGTCACGGCGTAGCCGAACATGATCAGCTGGATCACCGGCATGACGAAGATCAGCGCCTTCATGCGCGGATCGCGCAGCACCTGGATGAACTCCTTCACCAGCATGCGATAGATACGTTCCCACATCACGCACTCCCATATCAATAAAACGCGCCTTCGGCACACTTTTTCCCTCGTCCTTTGGATAGAGGGCAGGACGAGGGGCCGGCCATGGCCGGTCAGGTCAGTCCAGTTTCTTGCGGAACTTGCCGAGCGCGATGGCGAACACCACCACTGCAAACAGCGCGAGAAAAATCAGGTCTCCCGCCACGAACGACGGCGGACTGGCCTTGAGAAAAATGTTCTTCAGCACTTCGACGAAATAGCGCGCCTGCACCACGTGGGTGACCACCTGCAGGAAGCGCG
>CAYVOR010000031.1:17253-26790 GCA_964452995.1 uncultured Thiobacillus sp. | reverse complement strand
TTCTGCGCCTCGTCGATGATGAGGAACTTGTTGAGGAAGGTGCGGCCGCGCATGAAATTCAGCGACTTCACCTTGATGCGCGAGCGGATCAGGTCCTGCGTGGCGGCGCGTCCCCATTCGCCGGCGTCGTCATCGCTCTTGTTCAGCACGTCGAGGTTGTCTTCCAGCGCGCCCATCCACGGCGTCATCTTTTCCTCTTCGGTGCCGGGCAGGAAGCCGATGTCCTCGCCGACCGGGACGGTCACCCGGGTCATGATGATTTCGGAGTAGATCTTTTTATCCAGAACCTGGGCCAGGCCGGCCGCCAGCGTGAGCAGGGTCTTGCCGGTACCGGCCTGGCCGAGCAGGGTGACGAAGTCGATCTCGGGGTCCATCAGCACGTTCAGGGCAAAATTTTGTTCGCGGTTGCGCGAGGTGATGCCCCAGACGTTGTTCTTGTGGTGGCTGAAATCGCGCACCGTGACCATCTCGGCCTGTTTGCCCTCGACCTTCAGCACCTTGGCGTAGAGCGGGTTGGGCCCTTCCTGGAAGACGAATTCGTTCGGCAGCAGGCTGGCGACCAGCGGTCCCTTGAGACGGTAATAGGTCTGGCCGTTGGCCTGCCACGATTCCATGCCCTTGCCGTGCGTGTCCCAGAAGTCGGCGGGCAACTCGCGCAGGCCGGCATACAGCAGGTCGGTGTCTTCCAGCACCTTGTCGTTGAAATAATCCTCGGCGGGCAGTCCCAGCGCGCGGGCCTTGATGCGCATGTTGATGTCTTTCGACACCAGGATGACCTGACGTTTGGGGTAGTGGCGCGACAGGAACAGCACGACGCCGAGGATCTGGTTGTCGACCTTGCTGGTCGGCAGGCTCAGCGGGATGTCGCCAGTGATCGCCTGGGTCTGCAGGAACAACCGGCCGGTGGCGGCGTTATGACTGTGCGGCCCGAGCGGCACGCCTTCCTCGATGCTGTCGAGCTTGCTGACGATCTCATCGAGAAAACGGCTGGCCTGGCGGGCGTTGCGCGAGACTTCAGTCATGCCTTTCTTGTGCTGGTCAAGTTCCTCCAGCGTGGCAATCGGCACATAGATGTCGTGCTCTTCGAAACGATACAGGCTGGTAGGGTCGTGCATCAGCACGTTGGTATCCAATACAAACAGCTTGGTCTTGGCAGCGGATTTTCTCGGCATGGAGATCATTGACGAACAGGATGGGAATGTTTTTATCCTACCTCAAGCCGAAGCCGGCTTGTCGAGTCGCGAAACTAAACCTGCATCCGACCCGCCAATACGGATTGGGCACCGGGTTTCTCAGTAGAATATTTGGTTTTTCCATTCGGGCCATGAAACGGACATGATGCGTGCATCCGGCCGCCACAACGGCACCCATGCAATCCGTGCGCGCTGCTGATCGCATTGCCAGGTGGGTTGTGCTGGCCTGGCTGTGGTCGCAGCCGTTGGGCGCCGGCATCACGGCACACATCCTGCTGCAGGATTCGCCGCTCGCCGGGTTTCAATACCATGCAGGCAAGCGGATGTGGCCGCGGATGAAAGTGGGCGATCCGCTCATCCTGATCCGCGAGCCGGATAATCCACACGATGCCCGCGCGGTGCGGGTGGAATGGCAGGGCCACATGATCGGCTACGTACCGCGCCGCGAGAACGCCGATGTGGCGCGCTTCATGGATCGCGGGCAAATGCTGACGGCCCGCATCAGCCGGCTGGCCGAGGGCCGCGATCCGTGGGCGCGGGTGCGTTTCGAGATCCTGATTCCCGTCGATCCCGCTGAAAGGAGATTGCCATGAAACAGTTCATCGCGATGCTGCTGCTGGCGCTGGGCGCGCTATCGGGCAGCAGTTGGGCGCTGGACCCGGCGACGACGCTGTCCTTGTCCCGCCTCGGACTGCCACCAGGTTTCGAAATCGAGCTGTTCGCCCGCGTGCCCAATGCGCGGCAGATGGCGCTCGGAAAAAGCACCCTGTTCGTCGGCAGCATGCGGGCCGGCAAGGTGTATGCCGTCCCGCTCCAGCGACCGCGTAACCCGGTGGTGATCGCCGACGGACTCGATATGCCCGTCGGCGTGGCGTTCCGCGATGGCGACCTCTATGTATCGGCGGTCAGCCGTATCCTGCGCCTGCGCAACGTCGAGGCGCGCCTGAATGATCCGCCGCGTCCGGAGGTCGTCAGTCGTGCTTTTCCGACCGATACGCATCACGGCTGGAAATTCATTGCTTTCGGCCCCGATGGCAAGCTCTATGTCCCGGTCGGGGCGCCGTGCAACATCTGCGAGCCCGATCCGGATCGTTACGCCGTCATCACGCGGCTCGACCTGGACAGCGGCAAGATTGAGGTGGTTGCGCGCGGTGTGCGCAATACGGTGGGCTTTGACTGGCAGCCCCGGAGCGGCGACCTGTGGTTTACCGACAATGGCCGCGACTGGCTCGGCGACGATGCGCCGCCCGACGAACTCAACCGCGTGAACCGGCCAGGCCAGCATTTCGGCTATCCGTACTGCCATGGCGGCACGCTTGCCGACCCCGAGTTCGGCCAGGCCCGGCGCTGTGACGCGTTCGTGCCGCCGGTGCAGAACCTGGGCGCGCACGTGGCGAGTCTGGGCATGCGCTTCTACACCGGCACGGCATTTCCCGAACGCTACCGCGGCGCCGTCTTCATCGCCGAGCACGGCTCGTGGAACCGCAGTCGCAAGAACGGCTATCGCGTCAGCGTGGTGCGCCTGCAGGACGGACGCGCGATCGGCTATGAGCCCTTCATCACCGGCTGGCTGCAGGGTCAGTCGGCATGGGGCCGCCCGGCCGACGTGCTGGTGATGCCGGACGGCAGCCTGCTGGTATCGGACGATACGGCCGGCGCGATTTACCGCGTCAGTTATCGCGCTAGCCGGTAACCGGTAAAATGCCAGCGTTCCAAGCTGGAAATTAGCGACATAAACATGACGAATCTGTCCCCCACCCTTGCTGCCGCGCGTGCCAGGTGTCCAGCCCGGCTGCGCGTTGCGTCGTGGCTGGAAAAGGGTTCGCCATTCCTGCTCTGCCAGGGTCTTGGCGGAGGCATGTTCCCGTCGCAAATTCTCCTTTCGGGACGCGCATGAATCTTCTTGTTCTCGACACCTCCACGGAATACTGTTCGGCCGCACTATGGCGGGACGGCGAAATCCAGGCGCGCCGGCTGCTGGCCGGACAGCAGCACAGCAGCCTGCTGCTGCCGATGGTGGACGAACTGTTGCGCGAATCGGCGATTACCCTGCGTGAGCTTGACGGCATCGGCTACGGTGCCGGCCCTGGCTCGTTCACCGGCCTGCGCATCGCCTGCGCGGTCACGCAGGGACTGGCATTGGGTGCCGACCTGCCGGTCGTCGGCGTCTCCACGCTGGAATCCATCGCCGGGCAAACGGGTGTGGACAATGTGCTGACCGTGCTCGACGCGCGCATGGCCGAGGTCTACTGGGCGGCGTATCGGCGCGATGGCGCCGATTGGCATGCGGTGATCGGGCCGCAGCTGGCGCTGCCCGAATCGGTCGCAATACCGGAAGGCGGCGACTGGGTCGGCGCCGGTAACGGTTTCGTCGTCCTGGGCGAGGTGTTGCGCCCGCGTCTGGCCGCGCGGCTGGCGCGTATCGACAACACGCTGATGCCCGATGCCGCCGCGATGGCGCCCCTTGCCGCTCGCGCATTTGCCCGCGGCGAGGGGCAGGATGCGGCGCTCGCCGCACCGATCTATCTGCGCGATAAAGTGGCGTTGACGGTGGACGAACGCCGTGCGGGACGTTCCGCATGAGTGCCGTTTTTGAAGTCGCGCATCGTCTGCGGCCGATGACCGAGGCCGATCTGCCGCGTATCCACCGCATCGAACTCGCAAGCTACGAGTATCCGTGGAGCCCGGGAAATTTTGCCGACTCGCTGAGCGCCGGCTACAGCATGTGGGTGCGCGAGGCCGAAGGCGAAATCATCGGCTATTACGCCCTGATGGCCGCGGCGGGCGAAGCGCATCTGCTCAACCTCACCATTGCGCCGATCTGGCGCCGCCACGGCCTTGGCCGCGATCTGCTCGAACACTGCCTGATGCGTGCCTGCGACCACCGGGCCGAAAGCCTGTTTCTTGAGGTACGCACCTCGAATGTCGCTGCCATCGCGCTGTACCACAGCAACGGCTTTGTCGACCTGGCGGTGCGTCGCGGCTACTATCCGGCGCGTATCGGCCGTGAAGACGCAGTCATCATGAAGAAGGTCCTGACATGCTGAGCCGCGACGATGTGTTCGGCGAACTGGGCATCGGTCCCGTCTGGCGACTGCGCGAGACAGCCGGCGCCGCCCCTGTCGTGGCGCGCCGTGTGGATATCTCCACCTGGGATCAGCTGACCGATGCCGTCGCGCATTGCACCGCCTGCAAGCTCTCCGCCACCCGCACGCAGGGCGTGCTCGGCGTTGGCGACCGCAATGCCGACTGGTTGATCATTGGTGAAGCACCCGGTGCGGACGAGGACCGGATGGGCGAGCCCTTTGTCGGTCAGGCGGGCAAGCTGCTCGATGCCATGCTGGCTGCGATCGGGATTGCGCGCGGCGACAACGTCTATATCACCAATATCCTGAAGTCGCGCCCGCCCGGCAACCGCAATCCCGAGCCGGATGAAGTGGCTGCATGCCGGCCCTACCTGCTGGCACAGATCGAACTCATCCAGCCCCGGCTCATCCTGGCGCTGGGACGCGTCGCTGCGCAGAGCCTGCTCGAGACCGATGAAGCGATCGGTCGTCTGCGTGGCCGGGTGCACCAGTTTCAGGGCGTGCCACTGATTGTGACCTATCATCCCGCCTATCTGCTGCGCAACCTGCCGGACAAGGCGCGCGCATGGGAGGATTTGTGCCTTGCCCGACATACGATGCGACAACTGTGAGTTTTTTTGTCCGGGAAGAGCGCGAAGGGACGCGAAAAAGCACTTCGGATATTCTTTCAAACTCTTTCGCGCTCCTTAGCGTTCTTCGCGGATCGCCTTTTGTTTTTGGAACAATCGATTTATGAAACTTTTACATCCAGCACTGCGTTTTCGTGTCAATTATTTTTCCGATCTTGGCCGTCATCAGGTGGTGATATGGATGCCGGCCGATACACCACCGGTCGATGCCCAGATCGACGTGGGGCCGAAGGTCGAGCACGAAGTGCCGAACGAGGCGTTTCGCAGCGACGCCGCGCCGCTCAAACAGGGACGCTTCTATCCGTCGCAATTGCTGCACGCCGACAATGTGCCGGGGCCGATGTTCCGCGTGATGAAACTGAATGAAACCACCTTCATTGCCAATTTCAGCCATCCCCTGCAGGGCCGCATCTTTGCCATCGACAGCGGCAAGAGCGATGTCTCGAGCGAGCCGATCGGCAGAGTGGAACAGTTGCTCGAATGGAGCGGCATGGAGACGCAGATGCAGATACCCACCGACTTCGAGGGGCCGGATGCGTTTGCACGCGAGGACGAGTCCCCCGACAGCGAGTTCTATGCGGTCGCTCGCAAGGTTACCCATATCGATGCCGTGTGCGCACGCCGCATCCAGGCACTGTATCGCACGGTGCTGCCCGAACACGCGCGGGTGCTCGACCTGATGGCAGGCTGGCGCTCGCACCTGCCTGATACGGTGCAGTCTGCCGTCGGCCTGGGACTCAATGCCGAGGAACTGGCCGACAACCCACAGCTTGCCGAGCGCATCGTGAAGGACATCAATGCCTATCCTGTGCTGCCTTTCCCCGATGCCAGCTTCGATGCCGTGGTGTGCACGGTGTCGTTCGAATACCTGACGCAACCGCATAAAATCGTCGCCGAGGCCAGGCGGGTGCTGAAGCCCGGCGGCATGTTCGTGGTGACGCTCTCACACCGTTATTTCCGACCCAAGGTAACCCAGCTGTGGACGCAGCTGCATCCGATGGAGCGCATGGCCTGGGTGGGCATGCTGATCAAGCAGGCCGGCTTCAACAAGGTGGAAACCTATCTCGAGCAGGGATTCAGGCGTCCCAAGGACGATCGCTATGGCGACCAGTTGACCGAATCCGACCCACTGTTCGCCACCTGGGGCGTTGCGCCCTGACCTGACAACCGCCATGACGCGGATCCTGTGATCGCCGATACCCCGCTCGTCTGCGAACGCAGACTGCCACGGTGCTGGAATCAGCCGCGCGGCGAAACCTGGGTCGCGTCGAAGCAGAGTTGGTTACACTTTATACAATCAAGGCGGTCATCGGCTTGACCGGGTACCGGCTGACCCCGGTGCAATGCTTATCAATTGAATGAGGAGCGCGACATGTTGAAATGGTTAATGATGACATTCATGGCACTGACGTTGTCCGGCTGCGGCTACAACACGCTGCAAAGCTCCGACGAAGAGATCAAGGCAACCTGGGCCGAGGTATTGAACCAGTATCAGCGCCGTGCCGACCTGGTGCCGAATCTGGTCAACGTGGTGAAAGGCTACGCAGCGCACGAGACGGATGTGTTCATCAGCGTCACCGAAGCGCGTGCCCAGGTCGGATCGATCCGGGCCACGCCTGATCTGATCAACGACGAGGCAGCCTTCCAGAAATTCACCGCGGCGCAGGGTCAGCTCACCGGCGCGCTCTCGCGCCTGCTGCTGGTCGCCGAAAACTACCCGCAGCTCAAGGCCGATGGCCTGTTCCGTGATCTGCAGGCACAGCTCGAAGGCACCGAGAACCGCATCACGGTCGCACGCAACCGCTATATCGCCGCCGTGAAGGCCTACAACGTCACGGTTCGCTCCTTTCCATCCAACCTGACCGCGATGGTGATGGGCTACAAAACCAAACCGACCTTCACGGTAGAGAATGAAAAAGCCCTGGCCGTACCGCCGAAGGTCGATTTCGGCGCACCTGCGGCAGCCCCTGCAGGCGGCAACTGATCCAGGCATGATCCGGCTCCTCCGGGCGCGCTGTGCGTTCGGCCTGCTGCTGGCAGGATGGGCGCTGCTCGCCTGGGCGCAGGTGGCGGTGCCAGAGCTGTCGCGCCGCGTCACCGACCTGACCGCCACCTTGAGTGCGGGGCAAGTCGCCGCGCTTGAAAACAAGCTTGCCGCGTTCGAGACGCGGAAGGGCAGCCAGATCGCGGTGCTGATTGTGCCGACGACGCAACCGGAAGATATCGCCCAGTTCGGTATCCGCGTGGCCGATCAATGGAAGATCGGCCGCAAGAAGATCGATGACGGCGTGATCCTGCTTGTCGCCAAGGATGATCGCACGTTGCGACTGGAAGTCGGCTATGGACTCGAAGGCGCGATCCCCGACGCGATCGCCAAGCGCGTGATTGCCGAAACCATCACGCCTTATTTCAAGGCGGGCGATTTCTATGGCGGCATCGATGCAGGCGTGGAGCAACTGATGCGGCTGATCGAGGGCGAACCCTTGCCATCGCCTGGCGCATCCGGTCAGGGAGCGGGGGAGGGGACATTAATCATCCTGATCGTCGGCGGCATGATCGCGGGCTGGTTGCTCTCTACACTGATGAGCCGTCCGGCGGCAGGGGGTATCGCAGCGTTGGGCAGCGGGGTGGCCGGCGCGCTCCTGCTGGGATTCACACCCTTGTTGCTGTTCGTCGCCGTGTTTGTGTTTACCGGCGTGGCCTCGGGATTTCGCCACGGTGGCGGCTGGTCGAGCGGTGGCGGCGGATGGGGCGGCGGCAGCGGGGGCTCCTGGGGCGGTGGCGGCGGTGGTTTTGGCGGCGGAGGCGCCTCGGGCTCATGGTGAATTTCAAGCGCGGGATCAGGCATCTGTTTATGTTGCCGTGGGCGTGGCGGCGCGCATTCCCGCGCGCCACGCTCGATGCCATCGAGACCGCGATTCGCGAATCCGAAACCCGTCATGGCGGCGAGATCCGTTTTGCCATTGAAAACAGCCTGCCTACTTCCTGGGTCTGGCGGGGCATGACGGGACGCAAGCGCGCGCTCGAGGTGTTTTCCTTCCTGCGCGTATGGGATACCGAGCAAAACAGCGGGGTGCTGGTGTATCTGCTGCTGGCCGATCACGACATCGAAATCATTGCTGACCGGGGCATTGCCGCACGGGTGGACGCGACGGCGTGGGAGGTGGTGGCCCACACCATGGAGACGGCGTTCGGACGCGGCGAATTCGAGCGCGGCGCGTGCGACGGCATCCGGCAGATTGGCACCCTGCTGGCTGCGCATTTTCCCCCCGGAAAGCGTAATCCCGACGAATTGCCGGACCGGCCCGTGATCGTGCCCGGCGGATACAGATAAAGGAAACGAGATGCCGATGTACGTGGTGTGGTGGATTCTGGCGGCGCTGCTGGTGGGGGTGGAACTCGCCAGCGGCACATTCTATCTGCTGGTCTATGGCGTGGCGGCGGCGGCGGCCGGCGTGGCAGCCTGGCTGGGCGCCAACATGGTGGTGCAATTGCTGACGGCCGCGGTGATCGGCGCATTCGGTACCCTGATGTTGCGTCGCTGGAAACGCAATACCGACCATCCGGAGTTCAGCGCGCAGGACATGGACATCGGCCAGACGGTCCAGCTGGAGTCCTGGCAGGGCGATCGCGGCCAGGTCAAATATCGGGGCGCATTGTGGGATGCCGAGGCCGAATCGACCGGTGTGGACAGCGCGCGTCCGCTGGTCATTCGCGCCATCAAGGGCAATACACTGGTTCTGGGCAATTAATCGTAATCGGGAGAGAAATGCATGGATGTTGTCGCGCTGGTCATCGTCATCGTCATTGCCATCGTCATTGCCAAGGGCGTGCGCGTGGTGCCGCAGCAGAACGCCTGGGTGGTCGAGCGCCTGGGCAAGTTCCACGCGGTGCTGGTACCGGGTCTGAATCTGGTGATTCCGTTCATTGATACGGTCGCCTACAAGCATTCGCTGAAGGAAATCCCGCTCGACGTGCCGAGTCAGGTCTGCATTACGCGCGACAACACGCAGCTTGCGGTCGACGGCATCCTGTACTTTCAGGTGACCGACGCGAAGATGGCGTCCTATGGGGCGAGCGACTACATCGCGGCCATCTCGCAACTGGCGCAGACGACCCTGCGTTCCATGATCGGCCGCATGGAAATGGACCGCACCTTCGAGGAGCGCGAGGAGATCAACCGCGGCGTGGTGATGGCGCTGAACGAGGCTTCGACCAACTGGGGCGTCAAGGTACTACGCTACGAAATCAAGGACCTGACGCCACCGAAAGACATTCTCCAGGCCATGCAGCGACAGATTACGGCCGAGCGTGAGAAGCGTGCGCTGATCGCCTCATCCGAAGGACGCATGCAGGAGCAGATCAACATCGCGACCGGCGAGCGCAATGCGGCGATCCAGCAGTCGGAAGGCGAAATGCAGGCGGCGATCAACATCGCTCAGGGTGAGGCCGAAGCGATCAAGGCGATTGCAGTGGCCAATGCCGAAGCCATCGCCCGCGTGGCCATGGCGATTGAAAAGCCAGGCGGCATCCAGGCCGTGAACCTGAAGGTGGCGGAAAAATACGTCGAGGCCTTCGCGGGTCTCGCCAGGACCGGCAATACGCTGATCGTGCCGTCCAACATGGCGG
>CAYVOR010000031.1:0-17153 GCA_964452995.1 uncultured Thiobacillus sp. | reverse complement strand
TTCGCGGGTCTCGCCAGGACCGGCAATACGCTGATCGTGCCGTCCAACATGGCGGACATCAGTTCATTGATCGCAGGCGCAATGAGCGTGGTGAAATCGCAGACCCCCGAACGCGCCGGTTAGGTCTGGTCGTCGTCTGGCCGTCAGTGAACGACGTCGTTGCGATGACGTAACCAGATCGTCGTCATCACGGTGCTGATGAACAGGCCGAATACCAGGACGATGGAGTAGATGTGCCAGTCGGCGCGCACCATCAGCGCATAGGCGCCAGTCAACAACAGGATACTGATGTTTTCGTTGAAGTTCTGCTGGGCGATGGAGTGGCCGGCACCCATCAGCAGGTGCCCGCGGTGTTGCAGCAGGGCATTCATCGGCACCACGAAATAGCCCGCCAGCGCACCCGCCAGAGTGAGCAGAAGGATGGCAGGGACCAGGCTTTCCACCCAGATCAGGGCGATCGGCACGAAACCGAGGAGGATCCCGGCCGGCAATACGCTGACGGCACGTTGCAGACGGACGAATTTGCCTGCGAGGATCGCGCCGATGGCGATGCCGAAAGCGGAGGCGGCCGTGAGCTGGGTGGCCTGATCGAGGCCGTATTTCAGATTGAGTGCGGCCCACTCGATGATGAGCAGGCGCAGCGTGGCGCCGACGCCCCAGAACAGCGTGGTGACAGCGAGCGACACCTGGCCGAGCGGGTCGCGCCACAGCAGCATGAAACTGTGCCCGAAATCATGCAGGATATATACCGGCGAACGGTTGAGCAGTTTGTGATCGATGGGCAGGCGCGGGATGAACAGGTTGACGAACGCTGCGGCGAGGTAGAGCGAAGTAATGGCGAAAATGGCGAATTTGGGGGCGATGACGATGGCGGCAAGCCCGGCTACGGCCAGGATGCGTTCGGCGAATTCCGGATTGATGAGTGCGCCGCCAATGATGGCGCCAAGTACGATGGCGGCGACCGTCGTGCCTTCCATCCAGCTGTTGGCGACGACAAGCTTCTCGCTGGGCAGGAGTTCGGTGAGGATGCCGTACTTGGCTGGCGAATACATGGCGGCGCCGATACCGACAATGGCGTAGGCCAGCAGCGGATGCAATCCGGCCAGCATGGCCAGGCAGCCCGCGAATTTGAGCGTGTTGGCGATGAGCATCACACGTCCCTTGGGAAGGGAGTCGGCGAATGGCCCCACCAGCGGTGCCAGCACGATATAGGCGATGACGAAAACCGTCTGCAGCAGTGGTGAAAACCATCCGGGCGCCGAGGTGAAAACCAGCAAGCCGATCGCCGCGAATAGCAGGGCATTGTCGGCCAGAGCGGACAGGAACTGCGCAAGCAGGATGGTGTAAAACGCGCGATTCAAGAGAGGCGGCCTGGATTACTGTCGGCGCAGCGCCATGTCGGCCCGGGCGGGTTGGGCACAGTAAATATCAACTATTACAGCAGTTTGATGGCACGATGGTTTCAACACGGTCGGGTTTGTGGTTCAATAAAAATCTTTTCTGACCCAGGGGCGGGATTTAATGGCCGACCGCAGACTACAAGTATTCTACACTGTCGCCAGGCAGCTCAGCTTTACCAAAGCTGCCGATATTCTGTACATGACGCAGCCTGCCGTGACCTTTCAGGTCAAGCAACTGGAAGAGCATTTCAACACCCGTCTGTTCGAACGCAGCCATGGCAAGATCTCGCTGACGCCCGTGGGTGATCTGGTGCTGGACTATGCCGAGCGCATTTTGGCCCTGTCCGGCGAGATGGAAGCGCGCGTGGGCGAGCTGACCGGTCAGGTGACAGGACCGCTGATGATCGGCGCTTCCACCACCATTGCCGAATACCAGTTGCCGCGCATTCTGGGTGAATTCAAGGAGCGCTTCCCGCAGGTCCAGGCGCGCCTTACGGTGGTCAATTCGGAAACGGTGGCGGCGAAAGTGGCCGATCATTCGCTCGATGTCGGCCTGATCGAGGCACCTTCGCATAACACCAATCTGACCACGCTGGCGTGCTGCGAAGATGAGCTGGTGATGATTTGTTCACCGAATCATGCGCTGGCCTCACGTTCAAGCGTGAGCGCACAGGATATCTCCGAGCAGCCTTACGTCTCGCGTGAACACGGCTCGGGCACACGCGACGTAGTGGACGATTTCTTCAAGGACAATGGCGTCAACCCGGACGACCTGCACATCGAGATGGAACTGGGTAGCCGCGAGGCGATCAAGGGGGCGGTCGAGGCGGGATTGGGCGTGGCCATCATGTCGGCGTCTACCGTGACCAAGGAACTCCAGCTCGGTACGCTGGCTGCGGTTCCCCTGAAACCCCGGCTGACGCGCGAACTTTCCATGGTGTACGCACAGGAAAAATTCCGCAGCAAGCTGCTCGATGCTTTCATCAGCTTTGTCGAAAGCAAGTTTCAGCAGTGCCAGGTCGATATCATTCCGATGAAACGTCCGGCCAAGGGGCACCGACGCTGATGCGCGACAGCAAGCGGCTCGTGTCGGTATTCCGTTCGTTGTCGGAATCACGACAGCAGGCCTTGCTGGATTACGCGGAGTTTCTGGCGGGCAAGGAAGAGGCCGAAACCGCCAGTAAACCGCCCGCCGAGCCGTTGCCGATTCCGCGGCCCGAGCAGGAGAACGTAGTCAAGGCAATTCAGCGCCTGATGCAGACCTATCCGATGCTGGAGCGCAATCGGATATTTCATGAAGCCTCGGGACAGATGACCCGCCATCTGGTGCACGGTGTGCCGGCTGTCGAGGCCATCGACGAACTGGAGCAGATTTTTGCACGCCAGTATCAACAGCATCACGACGCCTTGAAGCAAGACCCGCAGTCATCCTGACATTACACGGGGTTCAGTCGGGCAGCAGACTTCCGCATTGCCAGCAACTCAGGAAGTTGCCCGGATTATGCTCACCGCAATACGGGCAAACCTTTTCCGCAGCGGGCTTCGCGTTCAGAAAAGCCGCCAATACCTCGCGTGCCTGGTGCTCGCGGGTGTCGTCCTCGACCCACACTTCGGGTTGCGCCTGCAGGAAGGGAACCTCGCCCAGCGCGCCCGCGGCGTTGGCATTGAAAATATGACTGGTGATGCCGAGACTGGACAACGCGTCGACAACCAGTTGGGCGTCGAGCAGGGTGGGGGCGATGTGAACCCGTTTCATTGACGGGCAAAAAGCGGTTATGCCTTGCGACGGACGCGCACGATCAGATCGATGCCTTCGGTCACCATGCCGGGCGGCAAGGGCGGCAGGCCGGAAATCTGGACGTGCGCGGCATCGATGTCGGACAGCTTGCCGGTGTCGACTTCGTAGAGGTGATGATGTGGACCGGTGTTGGGGTCGAAAAATACCTTGCTGGGATCGACGATGACTTCGCGTACCAGACCTTTTTCCAGGAACAGCTTGAGCGTGTTGTAGACCGTGGCTTTCGAGGTTTCGGAATGGCGGGTGTTGACGATCGCCATGACCTGGTCGGCAGACAGGTGCTCCTGACGTGAAAACAGCGCATGCGCAATCTCGATCCGCTGGTGAGTCGGATTGATGTCGTGGTTGCGTAGAAGACCAGCCATGTTGTCGCGCGTGTAGTGCATAAGTTTTATGATAAACGGCAATCTGGACTTTGTCTAATTTCCGGAATGGGTATGAGTACCATCCGGGAACGCCCGGCGGCGCGCGGTGAAGCGTCAAAACCGGTACAATCCCAACCAGTCTTTGGCCCTTATTCTTTGTAAAGCAGGAATCCTGTGGTTACCCTCACCCGTCTCGACAGCACCGAGCCTGACTTTCAGGCGCGCCTTGCCCGTCTGCTGCAATTCGACGATGCGGCCGATGCCGCGATCGAACAGACGGTCGCCGCCATTCTGCACGACGTGAAAACGCGGGGCGATGCAGCGGTGCTTGAATACACCGAACGCTTTGATCGCCTGCCGGCGATCTCGGTCGCCAGCCTGGAGCTGAATGCCGCGCAATTGCAAGCTGCGCTCGAAGCCTTGCCTGTGGACACGCGTCAGGCACTGAAGGATGCGGCGGACCGTGTGCGCCGCTATCACGAGAAGCAGATCCAGGCCTCGTGGACCTATACCGAGGACGATGGCACCGTACTGGGACAAAAAGTCACGCCGCTCGATCGCGTCGGGCTGTACGTGCCGGGTGGCAAGGCCGCCTATCCCTCGTCGGTGTTGATGAATGCGATTCCGGCCAAGGTGGCCGGCGTCGGCGAACTCGTCATGGTGGTGCCGACCCCGGGCGGCGAACAGAATCCGCTGGTGCTCGCCGCGGCCGCGATCGCCGGCGTCGACCGTGTGTTCACCATCGGCGGCGCCCAGGCGGTGGCGGCGCTCGCATATGGAACAGCGACCGTGCCACAGGTCGACAAGATCGTCGGTCCCGGCAACGCCTACGTGGCGGCAGCCAAGCGCCGCGTGTTCGGTACCGTGGGCATCGACATGATCGCCGGGCCGTCCGAAATTCTCGTGATCGCCGATGGCGGCACGCCGCCCGAATGGGTGGCGATGGACCTGTTCTCGCAAGCCGAGCACGACGAGATGGCGCAGTCGATTCTGCTGTCGCCGGATGCGGCCTATCTCGACGCGGTGGCAGCAGCCATCGATCAATTGATGGCCGACATGCCGCGCAGCGAAGTGATCCGCACCTCGCTCGCCAACCGTGGCGCGCTGATCAAGACGCGCGACCTCGACGACGCGGTGATGATTTCAAACTTCATTGCGCCTGAACACCTGGAACTGTCGGTGGCCGACCCCGATGCGCTGCTGCCCGCAGTGCGCCATGCCGGCGCGATCTTCATGGGCAAGCACACCTGCGAAGCGCTGGGCGATTACTGCGCCGGACCGAACCACGTGTTGCCGACTTCGCGCACGGCACGCTTCTCGTCGCCGCTCGGCGTGTACGACTTCCAGAAGCGCAGCAGCCTGATCCATGTGTCCCAGGCCGGTGCACAGACGCTCGGTCAGATCGCCGCCACGCTGGCGTACGGTGAAGGCCTGCAGGCGCACGCGCGTTCTGCCGAATATCGCCTGATCCATAAATGAACCCGTTGTTCCGATGAGCCAATTCTGGAGTGCCGTGGTGAACGGCCTGACGCCCTATGTGCCGGGCGAGCAGCCGAAGCTGGCCAACCTGGTCAAGCTCAACACCAACGAGAATCCTTACGGTCCGAGTCCGCGAGCGCTCGACGCGATGCGAGCCGAGGCGGCTGATACGCTGCGGCTGTATCCCGATCCCGGTTCTGACCGGTTGCGCGCCGGCATTGCCACCTATCACGGCGTGGCGAGCGACCAGATATTCGTCGGCAACGGTTCCGACGAGGTGCTGGCGCATGCCTTCATGGCGCTGCTGAAGCACGACCGGCCGATTCTGTTTCCCGATATCACCTACAGCTTCTACCCGGTGTATTGCGGGCTGTACGAGATCGA
Source organism: uncultured Thiobacillus sp. (assembly GCA_964452995.1). Taxonomy (GTDB): domain Bacteria; phylum Pseudomonadota; class Gammaproteobacteria; order Burkholderiales; family Thiobacillaceae; genus Thiobacillus. The sequence continues at coordinate 11,727 of CAYVOR010000031.1, read as the reverse complement.
CTATCGGACCGTCCCGCTGACGGATGCGTTCGAGATCAGGGTCGACGATTACTTTGCGCCCAACGGTGGGGTGATCTTCCCCAATCCCAACGCGCCGACGGGACGTCTGCTGGCACGATCTGAAATCGAGTGCCTGCTCGCCAACAATCCTGATTCGGTGGTGGTGATCGACGAAGCCTATATCGATTTCGGTGGCGAGACGGCAGTGGGGCTGGTGGCACATTATCCGCAACTGCTGGTCATCCGCACCCTGTCCAAATCGCACGCGCTGGCAGGCCTGCGTGTCGGCTATGCCATCGGCCAGCCGCATCTGATCGAGGCGCTGAACCGGGTGAAGGACAGCTTCAATTCCTATCCGCTCGACCGCTTTGCCCAGGCGGGCGCCCTGGCCTCGATGGAAGACCACGCCTGGTTCGAATCCATTTGTGCCAAAGTCGTCGCGACACGTACCCGGCTGGTGGCCGAAATGGAAGCCCTGGGGTTCGAGGTGTTGCCGTCGGCCGCCAACTTTGTCTTTGTCCGTCATCCGGCCCGGGACGGCGCGGCGCTGGCTACCGCGCTGCGCGACCGCAGCATCATCGTGCGGCATTTCAGGAATCCGGCCCGTATTGCGCCGTTCCTGCGCATCACGATCGGCACCGATTCGCAATGTGACGCACTGCTTGCCGCATTGAAAGCCATTGTGAACTGCTAGAATCCTTTTACAGCCTTATTTTCCGACGCCATGCGCACCGCACAAGTTACCCGCAATACGCTCGAAACCCGGATCGTGGTCAGCCTCGATCTCGACGGGACGGGCATATCCAAACTCGATACCGGGGTGCCGTTTCTCGATCACATGCTCGACCAGATCGCCCGCCACGGCCTGATCGACCTGGATATCCAGGCCAAGGGCGACCTGCATATCGATGCCCATCACACGGTGGAAGACACTGGAATCACACTGGGGCAGGCCTTTGCCCAGGCGCTCGGCGACAAGAAGGGCATTCGCCGCTATGGCCATGCCTATGTGCCGCTGGATGAAGCGCTCTCACGCGTGGTGATCGACCTGTCCGGGCGCCCGGGGCTTGAATATCATGTCGACTACACGCGCGCGCGCATCGGCGAATTCGATGTCGACCTGTTCCTCGAATTCTTCCGCGGCTTCATCAACCATGCCGGCGTTACGCTGCACATCGACAACCTGCGCGGCATCAACGCGCACCATCAGGCCGAGACGATTTTCAAGGCCTTCGGCCGCGCGCTACGCATGGCGGTGGAAGCCGACGTACGCATGGGCGATGTGATGCCATCGACGAAAGGTACGCTGTGACTTGCGGAAAGCGGGCTGCGCAATGAGCATTGACATCGCCGTCATCGACTACGGCATGGGCAACCTGCGTTCGGTGTCCAAGGCCATCGAGCACGTCGCGCCGGCGGCCAGCGTGGCGGTGACATCCGATCCGGCAGTGATCGCGGCGGCGGGACGCGTGGTGTTTCCGGGGCAGGGTGCGGCGCCTGACTGCATGCGCGAAATCGATGCGCGCGGTCTGCGCCAGGCGATCACCGACGCCGCTCGCAGCAAACCTTTCCTGGGTATCTGCATGGGCATGCAGGTGCTGTTCGAGCGCAGCGAGGAAGGCGATACCGCCTGCCTCGGCATCCTGCCGGGCACGGTGCAGCGCTTTCCGCACGAGGCCATGCATGACGACGCCGGCAACAAGCTCAAAGTGCCGCACATGGGCTGGAACAACGTCCATCAGGCGGCTTCGCATCCGCTCTGGACGGGGATTGAGGAAGGCGCGCGTTTCTACTTCGTTCACAGCTATTTTGTGCAGCCGACCGCGCCCGATGTGATCGCAGGGTTCTCGCATTACCCGTTTCCGTTCACCTGTGCGGTGGCGACGGCAAATATCTTTGCCGTTCAGTTCCACCCGGAAAAAAGCCAGAAAGATGGTTTGACCCTGCTGGGTAACTTTGTAACCTGGAGTCCGGGCGAACGCGACACCGCCTGCGATATGTCCGGCGCAGCCTGCGCCTGAATTTTTTCTGTACGACCCTGCTGATCAGCCATGTTAATTATTCCTGCGATCGACCTTAAAGACGGCCACTGCGTACGCCTGGAACAGGGCGAAATGGACAAGGCCACCGTGTTTTCTGAAGACCCGGCCGCCATGGCACGCCACTGGAAGGATCAGGGCGCGCGGCGCCTGCATCTGGTTGACCTCAATGGCGCATTTGCCGGCAAGCCGGTCAACGACACGGCAATTCGCGCTATCGTCGATGCGGTGGGCGACGAGATGCCGGTTCAGCTTGGTGGTGGCATTCGCGACCTCGCCACCATCGAGCGCTATCTCGACGATGGCGTGCGCTACGTCATCATCGGCACCGCTGCGGTGAAGAACCCCGGTTTCCTGCACGAGGCCTGCGACGCTTTCCCCGGGCACGTGATGGTTGGGCTCGATGCCCGGGACGGCAAGATCGCCGTCGAAGGCTGGTCCAAGATCACCGGTCACGACGTGATCGATCTGGCCAGGCGCTTCGAGGGCTACGGCGTCGAGGCCATCATCTATACCGACATCGGCCGTGACGGCATGCTGACCGGTGTGAACGTGGATGCCACGCAGCGACTGGCGCAGGCGCTGTCGATTCCGGTTATCGCCAGCGGCGGCGTGACCAACCTCGACGATGTCAAGGCGCTGTCTGCCGTAGCCAAGGACGGCATCATCGGCGCGATCACCGGCCGTGCGATCTATCAGGGTACGCTCGACTTCATCGCGGCGCAGAAACTGGCCGATGAACTGGCTGGCGGCGTGTTCGGCGTCTGACGTTACAAACCATCATGCTGGCAAAGCGCATCATCCCCTGTCTTGACGTTACCAACGGCCGCGTGGTCAAGGGCGTCAATTTCGTCGAACTGAAAGACGCCGGCGATCCGGTCGAAATCGCCCGTCGTTATAACGAGGCAGGTGCCGACGAACTGACCTTTCTCGACATTACCGCCTCGTCGGACAACCGTGACCTGATCCTGCATATCATCGAAGCCGTAGCGTCGGAGGTGTTCATCCCGTTGACGGTCGGTGGCGGCGTGCGTGCGGTGGGGGATGTCCAGCGTCTGCTCAACGCCGGCGCGGACAAGGTCAGCATCAATACGTCTGCGGTCACCAACCCGCAACTGGTGAAGGATGCTGCCGACCGTTATGGCAGCCAGTGCATCGTCGTGGCGATCGACGCCAAGCGAACCGGTAACCACTGGGAAGTCTTCACCCACGGCGGCCGCACGGCCACCGGCCTCGATGCCATCGAATGGGCAAAAAAAATGGAAAGCCTGGGCGCGGGCGAACTGCTGCTCACCTCGATGGATCGCGACGGCACCAAGAGCGGGTTCGACCTCGAACTGACGCGCGCGATTTCAGACGCGGTCGACATCCCCATCATTGCCAGTGGCGGCGTCGGCACCCTGCAGCACCTGGTCGACGGCGTCAAGGAAGGCCATGCCGATGCGGTGCTGGCGGCGAGCATCTTCCACTTCGGCGAATACGGCGTGGATGAGGCGAAGCGCTACATGAAGCAGCACGGCATCGAGGTGCGCCTGTGAGCGACTGGCTCGACACCGTCAAGTGGGATGCACACGGGCTCGTTCCGGCGATCGCGCAGGATGCCGCCAGCGGGGAAATCCTCATGGTGGCGTGGATGAATCGCGAGGCGCTCGAAGAAACGGCGCGTACGCTGCGCGGCGTGTACTGGTCGCGTTCGCGCAACAAGCTGTGGCGCAAGGGCGAGGAATCGGGCCACGTACAGAATGTCAGCGAAATCCGCCTCGATTGCGACAATGACGTGGTGCTGCTGAAAATTGAACAAGTTGGCGGTATCGCCTGTCATACCGGGCGCCGCTCGTGTTTTTTCCAGAAACTGGCCACGGATGACCAGGGCGGCGGCCACTGGGTGACGGCTGCCCCGGTGCTGAAGAGCCCCGACGAGATCTACCGCAAATGAGCGACATCCTCGACCGCCTGGCCGATACGCTGGAAGCGCGCAAACAGGCGTCGCCCGACAGTTCCTATGTGGCCAAGCTCTATTCGAAAGGCACGGACGCCATCCTGAAGAAAATCGGCGAGGAAGCAACCGAGACCGTGATGGCCGCGAAAGACGGCCAGGCCGAAAAGATCATCTGCGAAGTCGCCGATTTGTGGTTTCATACCCTGGTGCTGCTGGCGCACAAGGGATTGAAGCCGGCGGATGTGCTGAACGAACTGGCGCGCCGCGAAGGCTTGTCCGGGCTGACCGAAAAAGCGAATCGCCATGAGTGACTGTATTTTCTGCAAAATCGTGGCCGGACACCTGCCAAGTGAAAAGGTCTATGAAGACGATGACGTCTTAGCCTTCCACGACATCCATCCGTTTGCGCGGGTGCATTTCCTGATCATTCCGAAGCTGCACATCGCTACGCTGTCCGATTGCCTGCCTGAGCATCAGGCGCTGCTGGGCAAGATGATGTTGCTGGCGCCGCGTCTGGCGAGGGAACACGGTCTCGACGCGGGATTCAAGACGCTGATCAACACTGGCCGTGACGGTGGCCAGGAAGTGTTCCACATTCACATTCATGTATTTGGTGGCGGCAACCCCGTCAGGCAAAGTTGAATTTAAAGGAGATATTCCATGGGCAGTTTTAGCATTTGGCACTGGTTGATCGTTCTGGTCATCGTGTTGCTGATTTTCGGCACCAAGAAGCTGCGCAACATCGGCAGCGATCTGGGCGGTGCGGTCAAGGGTTTCAAGGACGGCATGAAGGAAGATGCGCCAAAATTGAGCGATAAGGATGAGACCGGGCACACCATCGATGCCGAAGTGAAGGACAAGCACCATTCCTGAGCATGCGGTACGGCAAGCATCCGGTGCTTCTGTCCCTGGCATCCTGACCGACAACGCCTCCTATGTTCGATATCGGCTTTTCTGAGCTTGTCGTCATCGGCGTGGTTGCGCTGATCGTCATCGGCCCGGAGCGGCTGCCCAAGGTCGCGCGTACGGCAGGGCACCTGTATGGCCGCATGCAGCGTTATGTGTCGACAGTCAAATCGGACATCGGCCGCGAGATCCAGCTGGACGAGCTTCGTCGTGCGGGACAGAGTTTCAAGGAGTCGGTCGAATCGGCGGCATCGGGCGTCGAGCAGCAGGCCACGATAGTCGACGACTTTCTGCGCAACGAAGCGAACGACGTCAAAAAGGCCGTGACAGCGGGTGTGACGGACGTGGAACCGGCTTCCATTGCAGAATCTGCGGCGCAGCCAGAAGAAGCGGGACACGAACCCACGCTGCAGCAGAGCCTTCCTCTGGACGAGCCTGACCAGAATGCCGGACGCACGGCGCCAGCTGCGACAAGCACGGCGTCTGGCGAACGTCCGGCTGAATCCGCATGAGTGATCCCGGCAATACAGAAGACACCTTCATCTCGCATCTCATCGAAATGCGGGACCGGTTGCTGCGCGCCGTACTGGCAGTCGTAATCATCTTTGTCTGCCTGTTTCCATGGGCGCAGGATATCTATGCGCTTCTCGCCCGGCCTTTGCTGGCAGCACTGCCCAAAGGCGGGCAAATGATCGCCACCGAAATCACCACGCCATTTTTCGTGCCGATGAAGGTCACCCTGATGGCCGCCTTCCTGCTGGCCTTGCCGTGGGTGTTCTACCAGGCCTGGGCTTTTGTGGCGCCGGGACTGTACCAGCATGAAAAACGCATCGGTGTGCCACTGGTGATTGCCAGCGTCATCCTGTTCATGACGGGCATGGCGTTCGCTTATTTCCTGGTGTTTCCGCTCGTCTTCCATTTCATCGTCAGCGTCACGCCAACCGGTGTGGCGGTAATGACCGATATCGGCAAGTATCTCGATTTCGTGCTGACCATGTTCATGGCGTTCGGCATCACGTTCGAGGTGCCCATCGCCGTGGTGCTGCTCGTGAAGATGGGCATGGTCTCGGTCGCCAAGCTGCGTGAAATCCGGCCATATGTCATTGTCGGCGCGTTCGTCATCGGGGCGATTTTCACGCCCCCTGATATCATTTCGCAGTTCATGCTGGCGATGCCCCTGTGGCTGCTCTATGAACTGGGAATCATCATTGCGGCCATGATCACCAAGCCCAAGCCGGAATCCGGATCGGATTATGTGCCGATGTCCGATTCCGATATGGAGGACGAATTCGATCGCATCGAAACGGGGCAGATCGATCCGGGATCGCGCAAACCGGACTGAGCACTTTTAATGTGCATGGTTGTATGGCATGCACTAACGTGGTGCCTCCCTATGGCTCAATAAATTCGAATTTCGTTTCCAATCAATGGCTTGATTGATAGGAACATTACTTGCATCCGTCTCCTGGCATTCTATTGGGAGCCGGTGCATGAGCGCATTGAAATCAGGCAGTGACGTATTGTTCGTATTGCTGGGCGGCATCATGGTGCTGGCCATGCATGCGGGGTTTGCTTTTCTGGAACTGGGCACCGTGCGCAAGAAGAACCAGATTAATGCGCTGGTCAAGATTCTGACCGATTTCTCGGTGTCCACCATTGCCTATTTCTTCATCGGCTACAGCGTCGCTTACGGCATCAGTTTCTTTTCCAGTGCCGAAGTACTGTCCGTGAGGAATGGCTATGACCTGGTCAGATTCTTTTTCCTGCTGACGTTTGCGGCCGCCATCCCGGCCATCGTGTCAGGCGGGATCGCCGAACGCGCACGCTTCAATCCCCAACTGGCGGCCACTTTTGCGCTGGTCGGACTGGTTTACCCGTTTTTCGAGGGAATCGTCTGGAACGGCAACTACGGCATCCAGGCCTGGCTGGCGGCCAGCGTCGGCGCCGGATTCCATGACTTCGCCGGCTCCGTGGTGGTGCACGCGGTCGGTGGCTGGATTGCCTTGCCTGCCGTATTGTTGCTGGGCGCGCGGCGCGGGCGCTATACCCGGGACGGCATGGTCTCCGCGCATCCACCGTCCAACATTCCGTTCCTGGCGCTCGGGGCATGGATTCTGACCGTGGGCTGGTTCGGCTTTAACGTGATGTCGGCGCAGCTGATCGAAGCCGTGTCGGGCCTGGTGGCGGTGAACTCGCTGATGGCGATGGTGGGCGGCACGCTGGCCGCCCTGGTAGCTGGCCGCAACGATCCGGGGTTCATTCATAACGGCCCGCTGGCCGGACTGGTATCCGTGTGTGCGGGATCGGATCTGATGCATCCGCTCGGCGCGCTGGCCACCGGGGCGATTGCAGGCGCGTTGTTTGTGTGGATGTTCACGGTGACCCAGAATAAGTGGAAGATCGACGACGTGCTCGGCGTATGGCCCTTGCATGGGCTGTGTGGGGCATGGGGCGGAATCGCCGCCGGCATTTTCGGCGCCCGGGCGCTGGGCGGACTGGGCGGTGTCAGCCTGACGGCGCAGTTGATCGGTACGCTGGGTGGTGTGGCCGTTGCACTGTTGGGCAGCCTGCTGGTGTATGGTTTCCTGACGCGGTTCGTGGGCCTGAGACTGGATCCGGAGGCCGAGTTCAATGGTGCCGACCTCAGCATCCATAAAGTGTCGGCCACGGCGGAACGCGAGACCTACTGGTAAGCGCTATTTTTTCCGCTGTTTTTTGAGGTATCGGCGACGCTCGGTACGCAGTTGTTCTAGCTGGCGATCGACCTGGACTACATCGGGATGCTGTTTGGTGTATTTCAGCAGGAGGACGGTGCGTTTGACGCGTAGGTCGACCAGTTCCTTGTCGAGACCGGCGAGATAGGCGTCCGATTCGGGAGGCGTCGCACCGACCGTTTCGCTGGATTCAGGAGACGGTTGAGCGTCTGTCGCGGCGTCTTCGGGTGAGACCGGGATGGCCTGCTGCACAGGGAGATGGAGTATTTGCGGGGGGGGTGCCAGGAAGTGCTCGATCACGATGATCCCGAGGCCGATCAGTAGAAATATGCCGATGGGTGCGCCAAATGCAATGACCCGTAGCGGACGTGAAACGCGGTTGGAGGGGGAGGGCAGGCGCGGCGGCGCAGTAATTGAGGTCAGTGCGTGGAAGGCGCCAACCAGCGTGCGGGCGTCTGGCCTGGCTTCCGGATTTTTGCTCAGCATGTGTACCAGTAGGCTGGCTACGCCAGCCGGGATTCCGGGCCGCAGGGTCGTGGCGTCCACCGGCATTTCGTTTATGACGCGATAGACGATCGTGGGCAGGCTGTCGCCATCGAAGGCGTAGTGGCCCGTCAGCATTTCGTACAGGACCGCACCGAGCGAGAAGATATCGGAGCGCCCATTGACTTCCCGTCCCATCGCCTGCTCCGGCGACATGTAGCGCGGCGAGCCGAGCATCTGCCCGGTCTGGGTGTGATCGCTGTTGACGAGATGGGCGATGCCGAAATCGGTCAGTTTGATGCGTCCACGCTGACCGGTCACGATGACGTTGGCGGGCTTGATGTCGCGATGGATGACGCCATGCTCGTGCGCGAACGCCATGGCTTCGGCCATCTGCATGGCGGTATCGAGCGCCAGATCCAGGGGTATCGGCCCTATGTCCATGAGCTCGCGCAGCGTCCGGCCTTGCAGATATTCCATGGCGATGTAGGCAAGGCCGTCGGCCTCGCCCACATCGTAGATCGTCACGATATTGGGGTGCGACAGGCGACCGGCACTCTGCGCTTCACGCAGAAAACGCGATTCGGCGTCGGCCCCTTCCTGCTGCAACTGTGCAATGGGCACGGTCTTGATGGCCACCGTCCGCTCGATCAGCGGATCGCGCGCCCGGTAGACCGTGCCCATTGCACCTTGGCCGATTTCATCGAGGATTTCGTAACGGCCGATTTTCATCACGACAGAAACGTCAGACCTGGCATTCCACAATCTGTCCGCGGACTGCACGGCTGTCCTCGCCCATCAGGTACAGATACCAGGGCATTAGATCGTCCACGCTGGGGAGCGTGTCGGGCGACAGTCCAGGATGGGTGCGCGTACGCAAGGTGGTGGCCACCTGGCCCGGAATCAGGGTGTTGATGCGCAGATTCGCGTCCGAATCGAGTTCGTCGGCCCAGATTCGGGTAAGCGTTTCCAGACCTGATTTCGCGATGGCATAACCGCCCCAGTAGGCGCGCGGCAGATGGCCATGGGTTTCACCGGTGAACACGACCGATGCATCCGGTGCCTGCTGGAGCAGCGGCAGGCAGGCGCGGGTGAGGGCGAAGGGCGCGATCAGGTTGACGCGCATCAGGGATTGCCACTGCTCCAGCGTCTGCAGGTGCAGCGGCGTGAGATTGTGGAACTGATGTGCGCTATGCAGCAGGCCGTCGAGTCGTTTCAGGTGGTGTGTAATCGTGCCGGCCAGCGTTTCCAGGCTGCGGTCATCGGCTAGCGCAAGGTCATACGGAAACATGGCGGGCTCGGGGCCGCCGGCGGCGACGATTTCGTCGTACACCGCTTCGAGTCTGGCTTCGTTGCGGGCGAGCAGGGCGACGGTGGCGCCATGGCGCGCGAATGTGAGGCTGGCGGCACGACCGAGGCCGGAACTGGCGCCGGTGACGAGAATGACGCGGTCTGCGAGGAGGTCGGAGCGAGGGCGATAGTCTTTCATAGCTGTTCGAGGATTGCGCCGGCCGATTGTACTCCGCTCTGGGTCGCGCTTTCGAGCGTGGCGGGGTACGGCCCGGCCGTGTAGTCACCCGCCAGGAAAATGCGCGGGTGCGGGGTGTGTACGGCAGGACGTGCCATGTCGGGCACGCAACTATAGGTTGCCTGTTTTTCGATGATGCGCTTGCGCCAGCGCGCAGGTCCGGCATGGGTGATCCGCCGCAACTGTGCTTCGGCCCGATCCAGCCAGTCAGGGGGCAGATTCGCGGCGGTGCTGGCCACAAACGCCAGTAAACCGGCCTGGCCATGACTTTGGCCGCGATCAAACACGAACTGTGCTGGCCCGTTGGTCAGGGCGAGTAGTGGCCTGGGCAAGCGGAAATCCGGATCGTATTGCATGTAGGCGGTGGCAATCGGTTGATAGTCGTACCGTGCGACCTCACGACCGATCGATTCAAGTGCCGGAACCTGCATGGCCAGCGCGGGAAGATGTTGCGGCGCGACGGCCAGAATGACGTGGCTGAATGTGGACAGGGCGTCATGCGTGCCGAGCGTGACGGCATCGGATGTGGCCGCGAGTGTGGTCACACGGCAACCCGGATGGACATCGCCACCAAGTTCGGTTACGCGTGCGGCGGCCGGTGCGGGCAGCAGCGCCGTCAGATCGCAACGTGGCAGGACCAGGTCGCTGTGGTAGGTGTGTCTGCCGAACGCGGCGCGGATCACGTTGCGGAAAACCCCGGCGTCGGCTTGCTCGGGCGGGGTGTTGAGCGCCGACACGCACAGCGGGTGCCACAGCGCGTCGCGTAATTTTTCCGGTTGCGCGCAGGTGAGCTGGCTGACGGTCTGGCGGTCCGGCGTGGGCGTATCGCGTAACACGATGCGAGCCCACTGTGCGGCAGCCAGCTTCTCGCGCCAGGTCAGTCCGCGGGCGCCGAGCAGCCCCGCCAGCAACTGGAGCGGCGCGGGCAGGCGCGGGCAGGCCAGTCTGAATTCAGGTGGCTGGTCGAGGGCGAGCGGCAGGTGCCACAGACGGGTTTGTGACGCGGCGGGCTGCAGACGCTCGATCAACTGCAGCGATTGTTCGTAGGCGCCAAGCAGGATGTGCTGGCCGTTGTCGAGCGGCTGGCCGTCGAGTTCGACAGCGCGTGCACGGCCGCCGAGGGTACGGCTGGCCTCGAACAGGGTTACGGCCACGCCTGCTTCGGCCAGCGTCAGAGCGGCCGCGCAACCGGCCCAGCCGCCGCCGACGACCGCGACGCGCAACCGATCCCCGGCAACGGTCACGGAAACAGCCAGGTCTTGCTGGCAAGCCACAGCTTGCGCAATGGCGTGAGTGAGACGCGCGCGCGCAGAACCGGGAATCCGGAGCGCCGGATTTCGTCGAGCAAGGTGCGATAAATTGCCGCCATGACCAGTCCCGGGCGCTGCATGCGGCGCGCAGCGGCGGGCAGCAAGACGAACGCACGCGCATAACCGTCCAGGGCGCGTTCATACTGGAACTGCATCAGGGCCTGAAATTCGGGCGTGTCACGGGCGTTCAGCAGATCGGCTTCGTGCACGCCGAAACGTGCCAGTTCGTCCTGCGGCAGGTAGATGCGGCCGCGCCGCGCATCCTCGCCGACGTCGCGGATGATGTTGGTGAGTTGGAACGCCAGCCCCAGTTCGTGCGCATAGCGGCGGATATCGCGGTCGTGTTCGCCGCGCACGCCGCCGAAGATCGACGCGGCAATTTCGCCAACCACGCCGGCGACGCGGTAGCAATAGAGTTTGAGCGACTTGAAATCGGGATAGCGCGTGTGGTCAAGATCCATCGCCATGCCGTCGACGATTTCGAGCAGCAGCGCCGGTGCAATGGCCCGGCCTTGCGCAGTATCGAAGAGCGCACGGGTCGCCGGATGCTGCGGTAGGCCATCGGCGAAACGGGCGATTTCGGCGCGCCACCAATCGAGCTTGGCCTCGGCCACCGCGCGTTCGTGGCATTCGTCCACCACGTCGTCGAGTTCACGGCACAGGGCGTAGAACGCGGTAATTGCACGCCGTACGTCGTGTGGCAGGAAGACGAAGCTGTAATAGAAGCTCGAGCCGCTGGCTGCAGCCCGCTCTTGGCAGTATCGATGAAAATCCACGCTCAAAACAGGCCTCGCGCGAGCATGACGAG
>CAYVOR010000030.1:0-27029 GCA_964452995.1 uncultured Thiobacillus sp. | reverse complement strand
CGAGGGAACGATGGAAGCCCGTCAGGGGCGAGACGCCGCAGGCGGCTCGATGCGCCACGCGCACGACAGCGCGACCGGCCATCTCCCAGGGGGCCGGGGACGCCCGGATTGCATTGGCGTGGGTACCTCAGAGCCGGTTCATCAACAGTCGCTCGGGTACCGACAAATCAGGCAGGGTTCAATACGCTGTGAAGCATCTAAAACATCAAGGACAGACCGTGAGTTCGTCTCAAACCGTGAATCCGCAGCAAGCCTGCGAAGACCTCCTCCTGGAGGGAAAGCAGTACAACATCGAGCACCACATCCTGCCCAGCGAGAACGCGGTCGCGGATCGCCTGCTGGCGCGTGGCGTCGAATTGAAAGACGCCTACGATGAATTGCATGGAAAGCTCCACGCCCGGCCTCCGGCGCTCCAGGTCTTTCTCGGCCTTGTGTTGAGCACTGCCGCTTTCTGGAATCCACAGAAGATGCTGAAGGCGCGCACCGCCCGCAACGACCTCACCAACGTCAATCAGCAAATCGCGAGAAAGGCGAATGAGTTGGCAGAACTGCTGGATCAACGCACCGATCTGCACAACACCTCGGGTTTCAGCAGCGAAACCCACTATCACGTTGGCGACGTGATCGAGGCTGCATCCCAGAACAACTACCTGTTCCAGTCATATGTACAAGAGAAGCTGGATGCCCTCCGGGGCCAGTTCGATCTGAAGTATTGGCCCTCATTGGGCGACTTCATGCGCGAACTGGCATCGGATGCTGAGAAGGCGGAGATGGCGGCCACAGACCCACTGACGGCCGCCGCCACTGCGGCGACCCGTCCCTCCAAGGCCGACTTCTTCAAGGCACTGTTCGCTTCGATCGAGGAAAACAGCACGGAGAACTACGGCCAACTGCCAAGGGCGTTCAAGCTGACCGATCGGACATTGGCCTCATTGGCGAACTGCGCACTGGATCTCGGCCCCGACGAACTGGTGGACGAAGCCTACGTGAAGCGCCTCCGTCAGCGTGAGCGCAACGGAACCGAGTAGCACGGCGCAGCAAAAAGGGGCCGAAGCCCCCTTCGTCAGATCAGGCCACGTTCGGCAAACGATGTGGTGTCGGTGCCTGCAACGATGATGTGATCCAGCACGCGCACGTCCACCAGCCCCAGCGCCTCCTTGAGCCGCTGGGTCAGCGTCCTGTCGGCACCGCTCGGATCGGGATTGCCGCTCGGGTGGTTGTGCGACACGATGACCGCCGCCGCGTTGAGCCGCAGCGCCTCCTTGACCAGCTCGCGCGGATACACCGATGCGCCGTCGATGGTGCCTCGGAACATCTCGGCGTACTCGATCAGCCGATGCTGCGTGTCCATGAACAGCACCGCGAACACCTCATGCTCGAAGCCGGCCAGCTTGGCGCACAGGTACTCCTTGACCGCCGCCGGCGACGTGAACGAAGTACCACGCTGCATCTTGCGCTCGATGGCCTGGCGCGCGGCCTCCAGAATCTGCTCGGCAGTCGCGAGCAGGTAGCGCCCCTGCGCGTCACGCACCATCAGCGAGGAATCGAACGAGGAAAAGGACAGTTGCGACATGATCGTGCTCCGGTTGCTCGGGCGGAATTGCCCGGAACCGTGGAGAGCACGGCGCAGCGCAAGCAGTCAGGGATCGGAGACGGCCATCAGGCCGCAAGCGTGCGAGCACGCGCAGTCATTGACGGCGAGAACGCCGTGATACAGTGAAGGGAACAGCAAGACCGCCTACACCCTCCCATTGCACACACTGGCCCTTGTGCAAGCGGAGCGCGCAGGCCCGTCAGGGCCGAAGGCGTCAGGGGTCAAAGCCGAATAGCCGCGATTCGGCACGAAGCGCGGGGCGCAGCCCGTGAACCCGACGGCTGCACGCCGGGACGCACTGGATTGATTGTGCGCTACTCCACGGGAGCGAGTACCAAACCTCGGCCTGATTTCGGCACCAATTCGGCGTATAGAGATTTTCGTCCGACGATGACAGCAATCATTGGCCGCTTGTCCCGACGCTTCGCTGATAAGCGGTTCCATTCCGATCTATCCAGACCAGAAGGGTGAGGATGATCCTCTGGATGAGTGTGCCATTCCCCCAAGTAGCGGATGGTCCCGTTACTCCCCGTCCATCGCGCCAGGGCAATAGATTCGTGACCAAAGGGCATACGCTCGAATAGACATCTGAATCGTTTGTCATATTCCGTAGGGGCCGTTGCTTCCTCGATAATCATGTGAGCCCCATGAACTGAACCAAGCAGAATTCCACCAGCTTCACAGGCGGTATCAATAACCTGAATATGCTGGCAAAAAGTCTCCAGTGCGGAATCCGTAAAATGCAGCAACGTCCTCCTGTCGCCAGTGGCCCAAGAACTCATGAATTGCATACAGGACATTCCGGGTTCCGCAGCGGATCACAGTCGGGCGTGGCAGATTGCTGGGTACGGTCGATGACCCTCGTTCGAAGTGCGGGGGAATGGACGCCGTTAACCCAATCAAGCGCCATCTCTGCGCCCAGGCTGGCAGCATGCACCGACACCGAGGCAGGAAACGGCACGTATAAGCCCTCACATCCGTGCCCCGCCAAGATGGCAGGAAGAGGATCAACTGTAGAGCGGAGTTCACCTCTTCTATTGCTATGCCAAAGACATCGGTAGCAAGCACCAGATGCGTGCGTTCTCAATAGTGCGCGGACAGCCGTACCCGGCCCCTCTATCCAGACCGAAAGCATGGGCGTAGGTGGTGGATAGTGGCCGCACAGCCAATGCCCGAGGGATTCCTCCCCGGTGGCATCTATGAGAAGGTCCAGTTCTCCCAACTGGGCCTGCCTGACATCAACGGGAAGAGAACGAATCTTGGCCCCTGGCGCCAAGCGGTTCAGTTCCTTCGCCATAGCCTCGGCTTTGTTAGACAGCAGATCTGGAAATCCCAAGCGATGGCGCCCGATGTTCTGCGGGAGAAGGCAGTCGAAGTCCACTAACGTGAGTTTTCCGCCGCCTGTCCCCGCCCCGGCCTTGACCAGCATGTCCGACAGATATCCGCCGATCGTGCCGCATCCCACGACGGCCAGGTTCTTACCTGCAAGCGTCTTTGCCTTAGGCATGTTCCGCTGGGCAAGGTAGCGATCATCTATTCTGACCATTGAGATGGGTATCACCTTCAATCCATAGCTGGAATCCCTGCGATCTGCGAGCTTGCTCTTTTGCACAGGACGTTGGCGGTCATAGAGAACCACGAAGCCATACGTCATCAACGGGGATTCGACGACGATCAGAACGCCATTGGCCTTTTTCCTTTCTCCTTCCTTGATGCGTTCGTGAATCTTGCGCCGGCACCGAGGGTCAAGGGTGCTTTGCCATGCCAAGATATCCCTCACTGTTTCAGGAGGCCAATGGCTGGTCAGAGGACGGGGTTGAGCACCCGTCTTTACCCGGTAAGTCAGCACCGTTCTATCGGTGACTTGGTAGCCGAGCGACTTCAGTTTTTCTGTTGTTCGATCTTCGTTGTCGGTGATGAACCACAAGGGATTCCCATTGGCCTGCGCGACGATGCAGTTCTGCCGCCCCAAATCCTCGCTTTGCATGTCCACGAAGCAAAGCCCACCGTGCCAGTAGGCGAAGAACTCTTCCGCGAGATCTTCGATCATCTCCCCCTTCAGGATCTGCCCGAACAAGACGGCCGCGCGTTGCAGGCATGCCAGCGACTGTCCGACAGGATCGTAGATGTCCAGGACGACCGTGCCCTTGGCGAGATAGCAAAGCCCGCCATCTGCGCCAAGATGAGGAACCGCAGCTGGCAGTTCGGAGGGGATTTCCAGCAGCCGGATGCGAGGTAAGTCGAAGAACGTCGGATCGAGCTGAACCTCGCACGGATAGCCCTTGCCCAATTGGGGCGGGATCAACTGTCCGTGCAGCCTGAACCAGCCGTCATCCGTCTTGCCAACAAACGCGAAGCCTTGCTGCTCAAAGGCCTCGATCACGTTTGCGACCGCTATGGCGCCGCTCATCCGGCCTTCGTTCGTCCGACGAGTTCGCTCGGACCAGCGGCGGCGGGAGCGGCGGCGATGGTGGCAACGATGGATACCACCTTGACCCGATCCGGCTCATTCGGAAAACGCGGGCCGAATTCGCCCTGCATCCAGATGCAAGCTTGTGAAGGGCTGCTGGCGTCGGTTGCGCCACGAAGCACCTTCTCAAATTCTTCGAACGCCTTTGCAGCTTCTTCGACACCGGCTTTGCCCAGCCGTACCGTAAGCGATTCGGATTCATCCACGGGGTTGTTCACCCCCGCACGCAATCGGGCCGGTAGTGCCGCGACGACATCTAGCAACGCGAGGTCGTCGCGCCGATCACGCTTTTCAAATAGCGGAGCCGCGGCGGCCATCAGCAGGATCGAAGAGGGCCCGCCGCTGGACCACCTCCAATCGCGGAATGCCTTCAAGTAACGAACCACGCGGCGGAACTGCTCCCCCTTAGCTTCCACTTCGCCCAGGAACCACTCCTTTACAGGCCTAGGATCAGAGGGCATCCAATTGCATTCACGATGGGCAAGTAAAACCTTGTCGCGCGGTAATGCCGTCCACGCATCTCGCTCCGCTTTGATAATGGCATCCATCACCGAGTCGTAGCCATATCGCCTCATTGAGGCCTCGGCCAGATTCACGAACTCCTGATCGGGGATGGCATATAGTGGGATGTCAATGTGGGCATAGGCAGCAATGACAATGCGAATGCAAGTCGGCTTGTCAGTGACAAGCTTCCACCCCTTTTCTTCGACCAGCGGCCTTAACGCCTCTTCCGCAGCAGTAAAGAAAACTGTTGCCGCTGTGCTGGGGCGCTGCGTCTGCGAGACGAAACTCATTGGTAGATAGCAACCATCATCGACATCCGCCTGCTGCGGACGTTGTGCCGGCGAGTTCAGCGTCTTGTATGCCCACGACCCCTGCGTAAAGAAGCGCGGCTGCGGTACGTCTTCTGTGTATCCGCCAGCTCTCATCACACGAGGAATGCCCGTGCGTAGGCAGCTTCTGACATCCGTCCGTGCACTGGCGATCTTGGTACGCTGTTCAGGCGTCAAATCCAGCTCATCATGGATGCAGGATTCGTCGTCAACAGTGGTAAAGAAAAGCGGGCTCAGGTTCAGCATGCGGCCTCCGGTACATTCTTGTTGGGGCCGTGATAGAAAATGGGGGCGCCGGCCTGGTGCGCCCGAAATGGTTGAAAAAGAGGATCGCCAAGCGCGCGCTGGGCCGCGTGGTTGCCACGATCCTTGAGCGTATTCGTGGCGCCAATGGAAACCCGATCCAGCGCCTTCACGTCCTTGCTCTGATCAGGCGTTGCCTTGTCGTCGATCTGGAAGTAGTTGTTCCCCAACAGCTGCCTCAGCATGTAGTCCACGGACGATTCCTGGGCGGAGATCACCAGATCGAAGAGTCCTCCGCGCCACTTACCGAATCCTCGGTCAAGGCTAGCGCCGCCACGGACGGTCGCACCAATCGTCATCGTGCCGATGGAAAGAACCCGAATCCGCACATCCTGTTTCGGTGCCAGGAACGTGTTGACTTCATGCAATCCGAACAGGCCGGGGGCATTACCTACCAGTCCGCCATCCGCGAAGACACCGCGGTCGTTGCGCGCCAGCGGAAAGTAGACGGGCGCGGCAGCGGTCGCCAACGCAACATCGACGATCTTCATGCGGTGATCAAATTCAAAGGAAGGGTGGTGAGGTGTCTTGAAAAACTGTCCGCGACCTGTCGAGTAGTTGACTGCTGGTACAAGAACACGATGCTTCAGGTCGCCTACGGTGGTTCCCTGGAAGCGTTCGGTCAGCACTTCCCGCAACCCTGCCGAATCATGTTTTGCAGTCAGCCAGAATCCCAGAAGCCGTCTTGAAAGACTGCGGCAACCAAAGATGCGGCTGCCTTCGTCTTCGAACAGTGCTTTGAGTTCGCTGGCGGGGATTTCCGCTGCCAGTCCCAAAGCCAACATCCCTCCTGCCGATGTGCCACAAATCAGGTCAAAGTGGGAAGCGATAGGCCGGCCCAGCACGGCTTCAAGCTCGGCAAGAACCGTGGCCGTATAAAGGCCGCGATAGCCTCCCCCCGACAGGGCGAGCACATGGTAGGTAGGGATGTCAGTCATGACGTCTTAACCTCTCGGGGGAAAGGAGTCGTTGCCGTGGCTATCCTTGTCACGGATACGGCCATCTGGACGATGGATGACGAGTTCGGACTTCTGGTTGCGTGCAATATCCCGCGCTGCATCTATTGCTTGCTGCTGCGTGTCATGCACAGAGGTCGCCCGCTCGTTGCCGGCGCCTTTAACGGCCCAACCGTCTTGATGAGGAACAACATGCTGATTTTTTCCGGCCATGATGGCACTCCTACAATGGAACTATGGAAGTCCCAGCCAGCCGGCTGGGTTGTCAATGGCCGCCCGCTGTAGCACAATACGTTGCTCATGCAGACAACAGGAAGACCAAGCCAATCCAACCTGTAGCAGGCGAAAAATCCGCTTCCGTTGTCTGGCTAGACAACAATGTATCAGAGCATGTGCGCTGGCGCAACACCTGCGCAACATGCGCCTTTGGACTCGACTGAATGTGGGGTTGATGCAACAGAGGGCTACGGCCTTCCCCCGCAACGCAAGGATCAGAACTCATGCCACAAACAGGCTTGGGCGTCGCTATCAAGACGCTACGCGAACGCAGAACCCTTTCCCTGCGTGAAATTGGGCAGCTATCGTCAGTGGACCATGCATACGTCTACCGCCTCGAAACTGGCGAAAAAACAAACCCCTCCCAAGACCTGATTGAAAAGCTATTGAAGGTTCTTAAGCCGACGGAGAGAGATGCTGCACTCGTAACTTGGCTGGTTGACCATGCGGACGCCGACCCGAACCTCGTCGAATTTGTGCTACAAGATTCGTCTATTGGTATCGACGTATTTACGATGGCGGCCGGCGTCAGGCATCGGGGTAACGCAAGGCCTGATCCCGCCACATTGATTACCCGGATCAAAAAGGCCCTTGAGGACGACGACGAGGACGATTGAACATGGACGAATCGGATGTCAGACAGAAAGCACGCGCGTTCATTGCGAAAGTCGATGTTTCTAACATCCGAGGAGACCTGTCTCCCTATGTGACCGCTGCTAATGCCAAGGTCAAGAAAGATGAGCTTGGCGAAGGAGAGTCTGGCTATACCATTACCAAGCCGAACGGGAAGCACATAATCACCGTGAACTCCCTGGAGACTGAGGAACGCCAGCGTTTCACTATTTGCCACGAGATAGCGCATATCGTGCTCGACCTAGAATCGAGTCACGAGGAAGTCCCGTCCTGGTCTTATGCCAAACGGCATCCCAACGAGATCGCCTGCGACACATTTGCCGCTGAACTGCTGATGCCTTATCAGCGATGGCTTTCTGTCGTTCCCAAGGAAGAGCCTTCCTTGGACCTTATCCAGCGCATGGCCGATTTGTTTGGCACTTCATTTCCCGCGGCTGCGTCGAGATTCGCCAGTCTCAGCGATGTTCCGTGTGCCTTCGTCACCATGGAGCGTGGCGCAGTACGGTATGCAGCACGCTCCACGTCTTTGAGACAAGCTGGGGCCTGGATATCACCCAAGTCGGTGATCCCGGCTGGCTCGGTAGCGCACCGAATCAGATCTTCAGGGGTCAACGCCACCGATACGGGGGAGATTTCCCAGGATGTATGGTTCGATAACTGGGAAAAAGGTCTTGATCTCTGGGAGCTTTCGAGGCACTACGCACGTACCGACACCACCATTTCACTACTATGGTTTGACAGTGAAGACCTGCCGGAGATCGAAGTGAACCGCTTCGGCGTGCGAGTGGAGGACGATGGCGGCCTACCGGAATTAACTGGTGAGTTGCCGTGGCCAGGGCGGAGCAAGCGTCGCTAGCTAAGCGTGGCAGCGTCACGCTGCAACTGCCCTAGTTTTCGCTGGGCGTATTGTGAGGTACCGGTCTACGTGATTCGAGCAGACGCCGCGTGTTCTCCAGTTCCTTTTGTAGCAACTCCGCATCCGGCAGCACGGTGCGATAGTTCGCCGCCATCACCTTAGTCGGCAAGCCATCCAGCGCATACCGCGCCAGGGCATGGCCCTTGTCGGCGCACAGGATCAGGCCCACCGGCGGGTTCTCGTCCGGGTAGGCCCAATGCTCCTTGGCATAGTTGCAGTACATATGCATCTGCCCCACATCGGCATGGGTCAAACTGCCCAATTTCAGGTCAATAATGACCAGGCAGCGTAGCTTGCGATGAAAGAACAGCAGATCGACCCGATACCAAGTCTGGTCGATACGCAACCGACGTTGCCGCCCGACGAAGGTGAAGCCTTCCCCGAGTTCCAGCAGGAAATCTTCCAGACGCTGGATCAATGCCGCTTCCAGATCAGATTCCGAATACTCATCCTTGAGGTCGAGGAACTCCAGCACATACGGGTCTTTGATGGCGTCATTGGGCGCGACGGCATCCTCGGGCTTGGCTACCGAACCCTTGACCAGCATCGCCGCCTTATCCTTGGACAAGGCAGTGCGTTCGTAGAACTGGCTGCCGATCTGTCGATCAAGCTGGCGCACGCTCCAACCACCGCGCAGCGCCTCGGCCTCGTAGAACTGGCGGGCATGGTCATCCTTGACTGACAACAGTCGGACATAGGCCGACCATGGCAGGGTGAAGACCTGGGCCAGTTCGGAGAGGTCGAATTTCCGAGACACTGTCTCGGAATTCTCGATGGGCAGTCCGTCTCCAGATTTCCGAGACAGTGTCTCGGAAATTGCCTCAAGGGGATAAGCGACGAAGAAGCGCCGCATGTTCTCCAGGTTATCCGGGCTGAACCCGCGCCCAAAGCGCGCCGTGAGATCGGCGGACAACCGCGCCATCAACTGCTCGCCATAACCGGCCCGCCGTCTGCCTTTCTGCTCGGCTTCGACGATCCGGCGGCCAATCTCCCAATAGCTGGCCGTCATCAGCGCGTTGACACTGCGCGCCGCCGCCTGACGCGCCGCGTCCAGCAGCTCCACGATGCCGCCGTGGATGCCGGCATAGCCAGCCGGTAAGGCAGCGGGTTTCCGTGTTGCCACGGGCGTCTTCCTTGTCATGCTGTCACCTCCATAGAACGGGATGCCCCGGTAATCGCCAGTCGCCGATTCGCCACCAGTTCGGCCGCATCCCGCACCGGCTTGTCCTCGGTATGAACATAGTGCATAAACATCGCCACGGTCTTGTGGCCTGTGAGCTTCATGCCCACCTTGGTCGGCACGCCCGAGTTGGCAATATCGGTCGTCGCCCGGTGACGGATACCGTGCGTACCAACGTGCGGCACGCCAGCGGCCTTGAGCACGCGCGTCCAGCCGCCGTAGTGCTCACCGTGGGTCATGTGCCGGGCCGGATCGTTCGGCGACGGCAGGACATAGGGGCAGCCTTCCCGGCGCGGCGCTGTGGACAACAGCCGATAGGCTTCCTCGCTCATGGGCTTGGATATGCCGCCCGTCTTGCTGTCCGGCCAGACGACGCGGCGCTTTTCCAGATCAATCCAGCCCCACTCCAGCGGGCAGATTTCGGAGCGGCGGGCGGCAAACTCGAATTGCAGTCGGATTGCCAGCGGGATGACGTAGTTTTCCAGTCCTTCGGCTTCCAGCGTCTCCAACTGGCGGAAGATCCGCACCAGTTCATCGTCCACGATAAGCCGGGTTTCCTTGCCGGGTGGGTACATCGGGACATGGCGGCATGGATTCGTCCCATCAGGGCGCAACCCCCACACTTCGGCCAGGTTGAACATCTTGCGCAGCACGCCAAAGGTACGGTTCGCCTCGGCCTGCTTGTAGGCCAGCTTCTTCATCAGCGCCGCCACGTCCGGGCGCTTCACGTCCTGCACCTTCATCCGGCCCATGATCGGGATGATGCAGCGGTCAATGACGCCCTGATAGCCACGCTGCGTGCTGGGCTTGTTACGCTGCTTGGAGTAGTCCTCCATGAAGGTGTGGCAAAACTCCTTCATGGTTGGTGCCTTGCGGGCGGCGTTCTTGGCCGCACTGGGGTCGCCGCCCTTGCGCACCTCGGCCAGCCACTCCTGCGCCATCGTGCGTGCCTGATCGACGGTCAGTTCCCCGTACTGGCCCAAGGCGGGCTTACGGCGCTCGCCCGCGTTCGTGCGGTACTGGAGCATGAACACCTTGCGGCCTGCCGGGGTGATCTTGCACAGGAAGCCGGGCACCACAGTGTCCCGCAGTTCGATGGCCTTGTCTTGGGGTTGTGCCGCATCTACTGCGGACTTGGTGAGCTTGATCTTCGCCATGATGACTCCTCGGAGAGCCCGGTTTCCAAGAGCCGCATGGGAGCCACGCGAGGGGAAGCCGGGTCAAGTTTCGGAAAGCACCGGCATATGTTGAACTCGCCTAAGTGATTGATAAACCTGCTGTATAGAGCCTTGGCGTAGTCCAGCGAATTGCGGTACTGGAGTCATCGTGAAACAAAAAACCCGCCACCAGGGCGGGTCTGCCGGGGTGATGCATCGCCTGCATGTCAATAACATGATGGGGGTCGTTGGCAGGATACGACTGTATGTTGCTGGAACAGTC
The DNA here is from genome assembly GCA_964452995.1 of uncultured Thiobacillus sp. Lineage (GTDB taxonomy): Bacteria > Pseudomonadota > Gammaproteobacteria > Burkholderiales > Thiobacillaceae > Thiobacillus. The sequence goes on along the minus strand of CAYVOR010000030.1, from coordinate 16,428 downwards.
CCGCCAGGATCGGCGCCACGGCGTTTAAATCCGGTGGGTTGGATTTCCTGTCCAGGCCGCCATTCGGCCCACCGCGGCATCTTGTAAAAAAAGCGTGTCTCGACTAACTTGAGTTTCTATTAACTTGTTGCCATTTAAGATGTATATTTAATACATCTTATTCTGTGCCATCAATACTGAGTCGCGAAGATGCTGATCGGATCGGGGGTTTCACGCTGGACCATGCTGCACTTTGGCTGCGCCATTGCGGCACTGCTGGCGGTGCTCGTGCTGCTGGTCTCCGGCTATGCCGATCCGCTGACCGGGCTGCTTGCGCCATCGACCCTGATCGCCGTGCACCTGACGACTATTGGCTGGCTGAGCCTGTTGATGCTGGGGGCGCTCTACCAGTTCGTGCCGGTGATCACCAATACCCGTTTATATAGTCAACGCCTGCCCTTGCTGGGCCTGGGCTTCATCGGTGTCGGACTGGCCGCGATGCTGCTCGGCTTTCTGGCGCTGAGCGGCATCGGCGCGCTGCGGACCGCCTACCTGCCGATCGGCGGCAGCCTGGTGTTGATCGGCTTTGTGCTGGGCGGCACGAACATCGGCATGACCTTGTGGAAGGTGCGGCCGTTGCCGCTGCATGCCGTATTTGTCGCCGTCAGTCTGGTGTTTCTGCTGCTGACCGCGCTGCTGGGGATTGCGCTTGCATTGGTCTTCGCGTTGCCGAAGCCGCCGGCCTACCTGCTGATGCTGAGCGGCTCCGGCGTCAGCCTGCATCTCGCCGCCGGGCTGGGCGGCTGGTTCACGTTGACCGTGATGGGCGTCAGTTACCGCTTGCTGTCGATGTTCATGCTGGCGCCCGACGAACCGCGACGCAGCACCTACGCCGCGTTGATTCTGACTGCCGGCGGCCTCGGCTTGCTGATCATCGGCGGACTGGTGCAACAGGAAGGCGGCCCGACGGCGCCCTGGGTGAACTGGCTCGGCGCCGCTGCGGTCGGGCTGGGTGTTGTGTTTTACCTGGCCGATATTATCGAGTTCTATCGCGCCCGGAAGCGCAAGTTGCTGGAGCTTAACAGCGTGACCGCCGCCGCTGCATTGACCGTGCTGGCACTGGCCATCCTGATCGGCTTTATCCTGGCGCCGCTCGGCAGGCTCGGCCAATATGCCGCGCCGGTGGGCTATCTATTCATCTTCGGTGGCTTGACGGGGCTGGGTCTGAGCCAGTTGTACAAGATTATTCCGTTCCTGACCTGGCTCGAAGTATTCGGCAAGCGAATGGGCAAGGGGCCGGTGCCGCGCGTACAGGATCTGGTCAACGAATCACGTGCGCGACCCTGGTTCATTGCCTATTTCATCACGGTCGCGATTGCGTCGTTGGTGCTGGCGGTCGGAAATGGCGCGCAATTCCGAATCGCGGTGGCGGCACAATTGCTGGCCACCGCCCTGATCGTGATCGAGCTGTGGCGCGCACGCCATCCCGACCCGAACCTGAAGCCGACCTTGTCGCGCCCAGCGGGCTCACCCCCACCATTTATCAAGAAACCCCAAGCGTCGGCGCCCGTAGCTGCGGTTGCCGAATCCCGTTCCACCCAAGGAGAATGACATGAGCATTTCACTGCAAACCCTGGATGTACGCCCGATTCTGAAAGCAGGAGGCGAACCTTTTCCGGAAATCATGAAGGCCGTATCCGGGCTCGGCGCCGGGCAGGGCCTGCGCCTGCTGGCCAATTTCAAGCCAGTGCCGCTATTCGCCGTGATGCAGAAAAAAGGCTACACGCACGGCGAACGGGAACTCGATGGCGGCGACTGGGAGGTGGTGTTCACGCCTGCGGAATCGCCGGTAGCCGCCGGCGCTGCGCCGGCGGCCAGCGCCGTGCCGGGCACGTCCCGGCCGGGCCAGGATGACGCCACCGGCTGGCCCGAGCCCCGTCATACGCTGGACAACCGCGGCATGATGCCACCGGAACCGCTGGTCATCACGATGGAAGCGGTGGAAGGCATGGCGAGCGGCGACGTGCTGGAGTGCTTCTACGACCGCGAGCCCTTGCTGCTCTATCCCGAGCTCCAGTCGCGCGGCCACTACGCGCATTGTGAAAAACAGGGACCGAGCGACTATCGGGTGCTGATTCGTATCGGCAGCGAGGTGGCGGGATGAGCGCGCCCACCACAGAAGAGATGGTCGAAGCGTTAAAAGACGTATTCGACCCCGAGTTGGGCTACAACGTCGTCGATCTCGGCCTGATATACGACGTGGACATGATCGATACCGCCGCCGCGGTGACGATGACGCTCACCACGCCCGGCTGTCCGGCGTCCGACATGATCCAGGACGGTGTCCGGCAACGCCTGGAGGACATGGAAGGGGTCGACACGGTCGCCATCGAACTCGTGTGGGAACCGCGCTGGAGCCCGCAGGCCATGAGTCCGGCTGCCAAGCAACACTTCGGCATCGAATAGGGAGAGACCGCCGTGCCCGAACCGAAACCGACTGCGCCGGCCGCGAAAAGTACCGCGTCTGCCTAGTCCGCCAGCGACAGGATGTCGTCGATGCGGCACGGCTTGTGGATGGCGTAGCCCTGGACATAGTCGACCCCGATTTCCTGCAAGGCCGACAGGGTAGATTCGGACTCCACGTATTCGGCCACGGTGAGCAGGCCCAGCGAATGGCCGATGTCGTTCATCGACTTGACCATGGCCAGATCACCGGAATTCTGCAGCATGTCCCTGACAAAGCTGCCGTCGATCTTGAGGGTGTCGGTACGCAGGTTTTTCAGATGCGCGTAGGAGGTGAACCCGCTGCCGAAATCGTCCAGCGAGAACTTGCAGCCGTAGCGGCGTAATTCCCGGATGAAGTCCTGCGCGGCGCCGTAGCTTTCGATGGCGGCGCTTTCCGTGATTTCGAAAATAATCTTCTCGGTCGGGAAATCGCTTGCCGGCAGGACCTCCTGCAGGTAATGCATCACCTCGGGATTGCTGAGCGAGGTGGCGGACAGATTGATGGCGAATCCTCCGACCGACGCAAAATCCGACCGGTTGGCGGTAATCCACGCGAATACGTTGCGTATCACCCAGATATCCACCTCGTGCGCGCGCTGTAGCCGCTCGACGGCCGGAATGAAATGCTCGGGCAGGATTTCCATCCCGCCTTCGCCCTCGATCCCCAGCAGCACTTCGTAATAGGGCAGCCGGGCGTTGCCGCTGCCAATCGGCATTATCTGCTGGCAGCGCAGATGCAATCCGCTCCCGCCGTCCTTGAGGAAGGAGTCGATCCGGCCCGCCCAGTCCATCAAGGATTCCTGGGATTGCAGCTCGGGGCTGGACTGTTCATAGATCTGCATCCGGTTGCGGCCTTGCGACTTCGCCGTGATGCAGGCCGAATCGGCACGCCGGATCGCCTCGACCGCGTTGAACTGATCCGGAACAAATTCGGTGACGCCCACATTGAAGCCGATGCTGTAGCTGTGCGACCCATGCTGGAACGAGTAGTCCTTCACCCGGGCGAGCAATCTGTCGATGGCGCTGCAGCCCTCTACCCGGCTGCAGTTTGGCAGCATGAGCGCAAAGGTGTCGTCACGGAACGCGGCCAGCACCGCATCGGGTTCAATATTCGCACCGATCTCGCTAGCCAGGCTATGCGTCAGTTTTTCCGCTGCCTCCTCGCCGCAGGTGTTGGCGATCATGCGGAACTGGTCGAATTCGATGATGCCGACGGCATGCGCTCTATCTGTCTGCTGCGGCATCGCCTGCCGGTTCAGATGCTGCAGGAAGCCTTTGCGGTTGAGCAGTCCGGTCACCGGGTCGTGCATGGCCTGCCGGACGACACGCTGGTAGGTGTCGTCGAACAGGGACTGTTCCGAGCGCTCGATCAGCGGCATATCCAGATCCTTGCCCGGTCTGGCAGTACCGCGCTGCATCTGTCGCGAAAGTTCTGTTACGGTGAAATCGGTCTTGCTGGTGGCGGATCGGTTGGCAAAGGTGCAGTTCGCCGCCGACTGACTGATCCAGATGAGCTGCATCGGCACCCAATTGCCGTCCATACTGAAATCCCACCAGTCGCCTACTCGCAGACGATCCGCCAGCGAACGATGCTCAGGCGCGACACCCCGTTCGCGTGACGAGGCCAATCTGCCCGGCGGCACCCGGATCATCGACCGTTCCATGGCCTGTCGCACCGCGCCGCCCGCCAGGAGGCTGGCACCCAGTTCATCCATGAATGCGGCGAGCAGCTTGGCGTCCACATTGACCGTTGCCAGGGCGCGCTCGATTTCACCCAGCAGCATCTGTGCCGATTCGGCCTGGCGAGAGGCATCCATGGATGCGGGATCGAACCATCCGGACAACCGGTCGAGCACGGCCAGTGCCGCGTCCCAGGCATCGCCCTGCGCCCCTTGGCGCATTTCCAGCAGCACCAGATACTGACGCCAGCCCGCATCCAGCAGGCGCAACAGCATGGCGGGCACTTCACGACCGGCCAGACGTTGCTCGAGCGCCGCATTGACACAGATACGGGCCGAACGGATACGCTCCTTGCCTTCGCTGGCCTCCTGCAGGCGCGCCACGCGTGTCCTGCGGATCTGCAGGATCGGCAGCAGCACTTTCTCGAGGCTGTCGCGGACAGTCCCGAAAATACCGGGATCGAGGTCGGCCTGGCTGCACACGCGGTCGACCAGCAAATAGAGGAACCGCTGCAGCCTGGTATCGAAGAATCGACCCTTGTCATCCGCCGCCACCGCATACTGCTCGATGAGGTCGAGCACCTGGCGGGCCGGATGGTCGGGCATATTGGGAAAATGGGTATCCTGCAACGCCAGTTTGAGCAGCGGACGTTCGAGCCGCTTCACCAGCGATTCGATGTCCGACCGGGGGACGAAATCCGCCCGCGCCCGGGCGAACAGATCGGCCGTCGTATCGAGAATCCACCGATGCGCCGGCGCCAGCCGGCCGGTATTGCCGCCGGTCGAAGCGATGCGTGCATCGAGCTGGTCGGCCAGGGATGGCATGTCTGCCGCTGCCTGAGTTGCCACCGGCAGGGCATCCAGGGCAAGCAGCAGATCGTGCAAGCGGACTTCCGGCAACGCTGCCCCGTCATGGCCCGGCCCACTGCCGGAATGCAGCGGCGCATCGCGGCCGTTCAATTGCCGCGCCGCTTGCTGCAAGCGGTTCACCACCTGCAGCACCTCGGGGCGCATCCCCTGAGTCTGCTGCATGGCAGCGTCCTTCTGGTACACAGTCTGCGCCAACTGCGAACCAGTCGCACGGACCGGTTGCCGCCGGGTCTGGTCGAGGCCGGCCAGGATACGGTCCAGGCTGTATTCGACGCTCTCCGGCGTCTGGGTAATTCCGGCCTGCCCCTGCTGGTAGAGCGCATTCAGGGTATCGGCAATTTCGGTCAGATCCGGTTTGGGCCGGGTGCCGTCGTCGCGCCGCGCTGCGGCGGTCGTGGTCGATGAGGAGGACGATGTGCCGGAACCCGATGTTCGTGCGGACCCAGTCGCATCGGCCGGTTTCAGGGAAACCAGGGTTTGATTGAGCCGTTCGTAAAGTGCTGCGGCGTGCGCTGCTATCGCCTGTCCTAACGCCTTGTAGAGCACCGTCCGCATGGAGTTGGAAAAATCCAGCCCCTGAATGGCGATCTGGAAGGTGCGGCCGATCATTTCCGGACCGAAGGGATTGTTCTTCCGATCGATCGGGATGCCGGCCAACACGCTGTAACGCTGCTCAAACGTGCCCAATGGAAGGGCGATATCCGCCTCGACCTGCCGGATGACGGACGACAGATTCAGCCAGTCCTCGAATTCCGCCTCCTCGATCAGAGCGAGCGGATTGTCAGACGACACCCCGTTCGACGCTTCCGGAACGGGGCTGAACTCCTGTATGCGGTCGCGTATGGCATTGTAGAAGTCCTCCTCGACCCGGCTGCGACGTTGCATCAGTTCCTGGGCGCCATAGTCGTAGCGCGAACGCTCGAGAAAACTGGGTTCGTCCTGTCCGGCCTGTCCCAGACGTTCCGCCGCCCAATGGAAAAAATCCTGCATCACAGCATCGAGAAAACTGCGGAACAGATTGGTGCATTCCTGCTGCAGCGCCTGCGCCTGCTGGAGGCTCAGTCTGGCGCCTCGGGCTGGCTGGGGTCGGTTCAAACGGGCGCTTGCCCGGCGCAGGGCAAGCAACGCATCCGCCGGCATGGATGCAACGAATATGCCGACCCCATCGGGAGAAACACGTGCGACGTGGCCTTTGCACCGACACGATGTCAAACCGGCGACCGAAAAGTCTACCTGCACCGGCGAACCAACCAACGAAGGCAGCGTGGCCTCAAGCGTGTTTTCCCCAGGGAAAATCACGTACAGGCCATTCTGGCAGTAGTCGCGAATCTCGGAAGGGATGGCCGCACCTTCGCCAAACCGGACGTGCGCGGCCTGCAACGTAGGCCGCCGCGCAAAATGCCGCTTTTCCTTGCCGACCACTTTGAAAGATGGATGCGCCATTAATTTTTCGCAGGGTTGAAATTCGCCTTGCCAGGCCAAGGCATGCGACCGCATGCAAACATCCACAGGAACAACCGGGGTGCTGCATGTTTCTGCGGGCACGATGCCAAACGTTCACAAGCCGCCATCTGCGATAACGGATAAAACGCGCAAGGCTTTAAATTCCCGACGAATTAAGGGAATCCATCGACCGGGGTGCCTGGCTTGTCGGCACGCTCCGAGAACGCTATCCATGCCGCTCATGCCCGTAATCCCTGCTTGACTTCCTCCGCGCGTGGCGGCGCACTGCGCAGTGCCAGCACGATCATGGGCATCCGAGCCGGAGGATTCAGAGGGTCGCCGAGTCTTTCCGGGTATCCAGCATCAGGCCGACCCGAGCCTGAGACGTCGCAGCCAGGGTGACTTCCCAGCCTTGGCAGGGATGCCCCCGGCCCGCCAGGCTTGATTCGACGATGGACGCATCGGGTGCCGGATCGCCCACCGGCCATCGTCAGGCGTGTTTCAGACCAACCAGCTTTCCACCTTCCTGCGATCAGGCACGCCACCGGCATGCACCACCTTGCCGTCGATCACGACACCGGGGGTGGACATCACGCCGTAGCCGAGGATGGCCGCCATATCGTCGACCTTCTCCAGATTGATCGCGACGCCGCACGCCCGCGCGACGTCCTCGATCAGCTTCAGCGTGGTCTTGCAGTTGGCGCAGCCGCTGCCGAGTACTTTGATGTGTTTCATCTGCTTTCTCCTTCAGCTTGCCGGCTTGACGGCCTCGATCGTGGCCGAGGCGATGAAGTCCTCGATTCCCCGGCCTGGCGCCCAGTGGCGAATGAACTCGCGGCTGGCATCCTTGGGGGCGATGCGGATGTCGGCGAAGCCCGCCGCCGCGAGCATCACCGTGAGCTCATCCACGCTCGCCGCGCCGGCCACGCAGGCGGTGTAGAGGGCGACTTCCTGCTGCATGGCCGCCGGCAGCGGGGCGGTCGTGACAATGTCGGAAATGGCAAGGCGGCCGCCAGATTTCAGCACCCGCCACGCGTCGCGGAACACCTGCGCCTTGTCCGGCGAAAGGTTGATGACGCAGTTGGAGATGATGGCGTCGACCGTGCCGTCGGCGACCGGCAGATGCTCGATCTCGCCGAGGCGGAATTCGACGTTGGCGTAGCCGCCCTTGACGGCATTGGCGCGCGCCTTGGAAACCATGTCGGGCGTCATGTCAACGCCGATGACGGCGCCGTCCGGCCCCACCTGGCGTGCGGCGAGGAAGGCGTCGAAGCCGGCGCCGCTGCCGAGGTCGAGCACGGTTTCACCCGGCTTGAGCGCTGCGATGGCCTGCGGATTGCCGCAGCCGAGGCCGAGGTTGGCACCGTCCGGCACCGCAGTGGTCTCGTCGGCACTGTAGCCGATGCCGCGCGACAGCAGCTCGGCGACGGACTGGTCCGAAGGCGCGCAGCATCCGCTGCTCGGCGCGCAGCAGCCACCGGATTCGGCGCGTGCGACGGCACCGTAGGCGGCGCGTACCTGCTGGCGGATTTCGTCGTGTTGTTTCATGCTCATGGTCGGGCTCCTTGTTCGGGTTTAGCAGCAGGATTTGCCGGAAGGCGTGGGCGTGCAGCAGGCGTTGCTTTCCGCCACAGCGATGCCGGCAAGTTTTTTCGCCGCACGCGGGAAATGTGTGGCGTAGGCGTCGTCGAATTTCGCATCGTTTGCCTGCGCGGTTTCGTCGCGGATGTGGCGGGCGATCTCGATCACCGTGTCGATCTGCTCGCGCGACACGCCGTAGTCCTTCAGGCGATCAATCTGGCACAGACCCTGGCCGGGATGGTTGGATGCGATGTTCGCCGCCAGCGAAACCAGGGCGACGATGGAAGGATGCAGGTCGGTATTCATAGAACCCCCTTCAGGGAATTGAACAGCAGGCCCACGATGACGAAGGCCATGGAAAGATAGGCCGCGAACAACGCCAGCAACGGCACTTTCACGACCTTTTTCAGGATGATCATTTCCGGCAGCGACAGCGCGGTGACCGCCATCATGAACGCCAGCACGGTGCCGATGGGCACGCCCTTGCCGAGCAGCACCTCGGCGATGGGGATGATGCCGACCGCGTCGGAATACAGTGGCACGCCGACCAGCACGGCGCCGACCACCGAGAGCACGCTGCCGTCGCCGGCGATCTTCGCCACGAAATCGGCCGGCACATAGCCGTGGATAAAGGCGCCGACGCCGACACCAACGAGGATGAATTTCCAGATGCGGCCGACGATTTCCTTCACCTGGGCGACCGCATACGCGTGGCGCGCACGAAAGGACTTGTCTTCTTCGATCTGCGCCGCCTCGCCCATGCGGATCTTCCACACATAGTCCTCGACCCAGCGCTCGGGCTTGAAGCGCTCCAGTACGAAGCCGCCGATCAGCGCCACACTGAGTCCGGCCACGACATAGAGCACGGTGAATTTCCAGCCGATGAGCGACGCCAGCACCACCACCGCGACCTCGTTGATCATCGGGCTGGCGATCAGGAACGACAGCGTCACGCCGAGCGGAATGCCGGCCTCGACGAAGCCGATGAAGAGCGGGATCGACGAGCATGAGCAGAACGGCGTCACCGCGCCCAGCCCCACCGCCAGGAAGCGGCTCTGCAGGTTGCCGCGGTTGCGGATGAATGCGCGCACCTTCTCGGGATTCAGCAGCGCGCGCAACAAGCCCATGACGTAGATCACCAGGGTGAGCAGCACCAGAATCTTTGCCACGTCCATGACGAAAAAATGCAGCGCCGCCCCCAGCGGGGTATCCGGCGCGAAGCCGGCGAGATCGAAGACCAGCAGGCTGGCGAGTGCGTCGAACATCTCGCCTTACCGGACAGCCGGGGCCGCCTCGTACCAGCCCTTGCTGCGGTTGACGAGCTTCACCACCAGCAGCATCACCGGCACCTCGATCAGCACGCCGACCACGGTCGCGAGCGCGGCGCCCGACTGGAAGCCGAACAGCGCGATCGCCGCCGCCACCGCCAACTCGAAGAAGTTGGACGCACCGATCAGCGCCGACGGGCAGGCGATGCTGTGCTTCTCGCCGACTTTCCTGTTCAGCCAGTAGGCGAGCCCCGAATTGAAGAAGACCTGGATCAGGATCGGCACCGCGAGCAACGCGATGATCAACGGCTGCGCGATAATCTGCTCGCCCTGGAAGGCGAACAGCAGCACCAGCGTCGCCAGCAGCGCGAGGATCGAGAGATGCCCGAGCATGGCGAGCGTCGCCTCGAAGGCCGCCTGCCCGCGTTTCAACAATTGCTTGCGCCAGATCTGCGCGAGGATCACCGGGATCACGATGTACAGCAGCACCGAGATGAAGAGCGTGTCCCACGGCACCACGATCGCGGAAAGCCCCAAGAGCAGCCCGACGATCGGCGCGAAGGCGACGATCATGATCGCGTCGTTCAACGCCACCTGCGACAGCGTGAAATACGGGTCGCCGCCGGTCAGCCGGCTCCACACGAACACCATCGCGGTGCACGGCGCGGCCGCGAGCAGGATCAGCCCGGCGACGTAGCTGTCGAGTTGTTCCGCCGGTAGGTACGGCGCGAACAGATGGCGGATGAAAAGCCACGCCAGCAGCGCCATCGAGAACGGCTTCACCGCCCAGTTGACGAAGAGGGTCACGCCGATGCCGCGCCAGTGCGACTTCACCTGGTGCAGCGCACCGAAGTCGATCTTCATCAGCATCGGGATGATCATCACCCAGATCAGCAGGCCGACCGGGAGGTTGACCTGCGCCACTTCCATGCGCCCCAGCGCCTGGAACGGCGCCGGGAACAGCTGGCCGAGGGCGACGCCGGCGACGATGCACAGCGTGACCCACAGCGTGAGCCAGCGCTCGAAGACGCTCATCGGCGCCGCGGCGCCGACCATCCCGACGGCACGCTTGGCAGTGACTTCACACTGTGCACTCATGTTGCTTCCCCAATCCGTTGAACCGCCTGCTGCAATTTGATCCTGTCCAGCGTGGCGAACGGCAGGCAGACGAACATGGAAATGCGGCGCTGGAGCTGGTTCATCGCCTCGACGACGGCATGGCGCTTCTGGTCGTCCGTGCCAGCCACCGCAACCGGGTCGGGACGCCCCAGTGCGCCGTGACCGGCTGGCCGGGCCACACCGGGCAGACTTCGCCCGCCGCCTTGTCACAGACGGTAAAGACGAAATCGAGTCGCGGCGCCCCCGCCTGGGCGAATTCGTCCCAGGACTTGCTGCGCAGATTGGCCGTCGGCAGGTGGCTTTTTCCCAGCAGTTCCAGCACGTACGGGTCGACCTGTCCGGTTGGATGGCTGCCCGCGCTGAAGCCACGGAAGCGTCCGTCGCCCTGGCTGTTCAGCAGCGATTCGGCGAGGATCGAGCGCGCCGAATTGCCGGTGCACAGGAACAGCACGTTGAAGACCGCTTCGGTCATCATATCGTCCCGGTCGATTCAGGCCGCTGCCTTGAGGCCGAGCTTCTCGCGCACGGCGGCGACCAGCCGCGTGCGGATGTCGTCGCGCACCGCGAGGAAGCTCTCCAGCCGCTCGCCGTGCGGGTCGTGGAACGGCAGGTGGATCGCCGGAATCGGCTTGGGGAAAATCGGGCAGGCCTCCTTCGCGTTGTCACACACGGTCACGACGAGGTCGATGTCCTCGTTCATCACCGCGTCGATGTCCTTGGGATGCAGGCCGTCGGTGGCAAGGCCCGCGTCCTTCAGCGCGGCGATCGCGCCGTCGGCCACCTTCGGCTGCGGCCGGGTGCCGGCGGACAGCGCGCGCACCTGGCCGGCGAGATCGTGGTTCAAGAGCACTTCGGCCATCTGCGAGCGGCAGGAGTTGCCGGTGCACAGCACCAGCACGGTGTAGGGTCGGGTCACGAGGGTTCCTTTTCGGTGGTTTCTGGCTCGCACGCCGGCGAGCACACCGACGAGCAGGGATTACCGCCGCAGCAGTTGTCGGTGAGAAAACCGAGCAGCGCGTTCATGGTTTCGAAATTCGCGGTGTAGATGACGAAGCGCCCCGCCTGCGCCGAATCGACCATGCCGGCGTGCGCCAGCTCCTTCAGGTGGAAGGACAGCGAGGACGGGGCGATGCCGGTCACTTCGCTGATCCTGCCAGCGGCAAGCCCGGCCGGCCCCGCCTGTACCAGGGTGCGGAAGATCGCCAGGCGGGAGTCCTGGGCGAGGGCGGCAAGCGCGGCGACGGCGGCTTTCGTTTCCATGTTTCGAATACTATTGAAACGTTGAACCGAAAGCAAATGAAATTTTTGTGAATTCAGCGCCCCATCGACCCGGGTACACCGGGGCATAAATACCCAGAGGGCATAAAGGCGGCCCACCTACAAATGCCGACCCCCTGTGGGAGCGGCGCCCCGCCGCGATTGTCGGGACGTCGCGCCTTGCTGACTCCCGATCGGGCCGATACCCAGAGGGCATAAAGGCGGCCCTCCTACAAAATCTGCTCTCTGCTCTCTGCTCTCTGCTCTCTGCTCGGCTCTCGGCTCTCACCTCAGTACCCGCAGCCCGCCCCCGAACGCGCACCCGACTCGGCCGCTTCGAGCCCCAGCACGTCGCGCGCGACCGCCTCGGCCACCTTGATACCATCCACACCCGCCGACAGGATCCCGCCGGCGTAGCCCGCGCCCTCGCCCGCCGGATACAGGCCTTTGACGTTCACGCCCTGGAAGTCGTCGCCGCGCGTGATGCGCACCGGCGACGAGGTGCGCGTCTCAACGCCGGTGAGCACCGCGTCCTTCATCGCGAAGCCCTTGATCTGCTGGTCGAATGCCGGCAACGCCTCGCGAATCGCCTCGATGGCGTAATCCGGCAGCGCCGTGGCGAGGTCGGTCAGATGCACGCCGGGCTTGTACGATGGCTCGACGCTGCCAAGCCGGGTGGACGGCCTGCCATCGAGAAAATCGCCGACCAGCTGACCCGGCGCCGCGTAACTGGCGCCGCCCAGTTCGAACGCGCGCGCTTCGAGTTCGCGCTGCAGTTCGATGCCGGCGAGCGGGTCGTCACCGGGGAAGTCCGCCGGCGTGATGGCGACGACGATGCCGGCATTGGCGTTGCGTTCGTTGCGCGAATACTGGCTCATGCCGTTGGTCACCACGCGGTTGGGCTCGGACGCGGCCGCCACCACCGTGCCGCCGGGGCACATGCAGAAGCTGTACACCGCACGGCCGTTCTTCGCGTGGTGCACCAGCTTGTAGTCGGCGGCGCCCAGCAGCGGGTTGCCCGCGTTCGGTCCCAGCCGCGCGCGGTCGATCAGCGACTGCGGATGCTCGATGCGAAAGCCGATCGAGAACGGCTTGGCTTCCATGGTGACGCCACGCGCGTGCAGCATCTCAAAGGTGTCGCGCGCGCTGTGGCCGAGCGCGAGGACGACGTGGCGGCTCCGCAATGTCTCGCCGCTCGCGAGCGTCACGCCCTCGATGCGGCCCTCCTCGATCAGCACGTCGGTGACGCGCTGCCCGAAACGGATCTCGCCGCCCAGCGACTCGATCTCGTGACGCATGGTCTCGACCATGCCGACCAGACGGAAAGTGCCGATATGCGGCTTCGCGACATACAGGATCTCTTCCGGCGCGCCCGCCCTGACGAACTCGGTCAGCACCTTGCGCCCGAGATGCCGGGGATCCTTGATCTGGCTGTAGAGCTTGCCGTCGGAAAACGTTCCCGCCCCGCCCTCGCCGAACTGCACGTTGGATTCAGGGTTGAGCACGTGCTTGCGCCACAGCCCCCAGGTGTCCTGGGTGCGCTCGCGCACCGCCTTGCCACGTTCGAGCACGATCGGTTTGAAACCCATTTGCGCCAGCAGCAGCGCGGCGAAAATGCCGCAGGGACCGAAGCCGACGACGATCGGCCGCTCGTCCAGATGTTCAGGCGCGCGGCCGACGAAGCGGTAGTCCATGTCGGGTGTCGGCGCGAGGTGGCGGTCGTTGCGAAACTTCTTCAGCAGCGCCGCCTCGTTCCTGACCTCGATGTCGACCGCGTAGACCAGCAGCAGCGCGTGCTTCTTGCGCGCATCGTAGCTGCGCTTGAAGATACTGACCCCGAGCAGTTCGTCGTCACCGAGATCCAGGCGCTGCAGAATCGCCGCGCGCAGGGCTTCCGGCGGATGGTCGAGCGGCAGTTTGAGTTCAGTCAGTCGCAGCATGGTGTTCATTCAACCTGGAAACCGCAGCTGGGCGCACTCGATGGTGCGTCTGGCCGTGCGACAAAGGCAGGCGCACGGCCAGGCGTGCCAGCGGGTGCGTGGCGAATTCACCCGGAAAGTGGGCGTGATCGGAGGCAGGAAAATCAATGTCCATGTTGCATTCCACAGAGTCATGAGCGGTCAACTGAGGTTTTCAGGTTCAAATAGGCGAGTGCGCCCTGCCCCGCTGCGCGGCCGCTGGCGAAGCAGCCGCTGAGCAGATAACCGCCGGTGGGCGCTTCCCAGTCGAGCATTTCGCCTGCAATGAATACGCCGGGCAGGTCGCGCAGCATCAGGTGCGCATCGAGCGACTCGAAGCGCACGCCCCCGGCGCTGCTGATTGCCTCATCGAGCGGGCGTGGCGCGACGAGCGTGAGCGGCAGCGATTTTATCGCGTTGGCGAGTTCGACCGGATCGTTCAACCGTTCGGCCGGCAGGATTTCACGCAGCAGCGCCATTTTCACACCCTTGATGCCGGCCCGGCTTTGCAGATGACTGGACAGCGAACGCGCACCGCGCGGATGGGCGACTTCGGCAATGACCCGATCGAGCGGCTTGTCGGGCGCAAGATCGAGTTGCACGGTCACTGTGCCCAGCGCCGCAATCGTGTCGCGCAGACATGCCGACAAGGCATACACCAGACTGCCTTCGATGCCGCTGTCGGACAGCATCAGTTCGCCCCGGCGTTGGTGCAGCTGTCCCGCGGCATCGGTGAAATGCAGCGCGATCGTTTTCAGTGGCTGACCCGAAAAATGGCGCTTCATATGCGCGCTCCAGCCGCCCGCCACATCGAAACCGCAATTCGAAGGCAACAAGGGCGAGACATCGACCTGCCGCTCGACCAGGCGTGCCACCCACGCGCCGTCCGACCCCAGTTTCGCCCAGCTGCCGCCGCCCAGTGCCAGTATGGTTGCATCAGCCGTCACGAGCCGCTCGCCCTGCGGTGACGCAAAGCGCAGTGCGCCGTCCACGGACCAACCGAGCCAGCGATGACGCACATGAAACCGCACACCGGATTCACGCAGATGATGCAGCCAGGCACGCAGCAGCGGTGCCGCTTTCATCTCCCGGGGAAACACCCGGCCCGATGAACCGACAAAGGTCTCGATTCCAAGTTCATGGATCCACTCGCGCAGCCGGGCGGGAGGAAAGGCTTCCAGTAGCGGCTGGAGATCGGCCGTGCGCGCAGCGTAGCGCGACAGGAATGCGTCGAACGGCTCGGAATGGGTAATGTTCATCCCGCCCACCCCGGCCAGCAGGAATTTGCGCCCGACCGATGGCATGGCGTCGTAGAGGTCAACCTGCACACCGCCCTGAATCAGCACGTCGGCCGCCATCAGGCCGGCCGGGCCGCCGCCGATGACAGCGATGGTTTTCATGGAAGGCAAGGCCTAAACAAGCCCGTTCCGATCGGCCGGTGATACACCATAGCCAGCGGTGCTCATCGTCACCATCGAGCAATCCAGGGCCGTGACCAGATCGCTGATCGGCGGCTTGAATCCGGCACACGGATAATAACGGCCGAAAGCGCCATGCATCAGCAGCATCACAGCCGAAGTCAGTGCAAACAGGGTGCTGACAACAGCGCTACCCGCCAGCGGCAGACCCGTGCGGGCGCGTTGCAGGATTGGATTTGGCATGGACGACCGTTCGTTCAGTGTGCAGCCGGTTCAGGCCAATAGTAGCTATCGGGCAAGGCGCGCGGTCCGAAGATGGCCTGACCCACGCGTACCACAGTGGCGCCTTCCTCGATCGCAATTTCAAAGTCGCCCGACATGCCCATGGACAGCTCGTCCATGACTATCCCGGTCAATCCCTCGGTATGAATCTGGACCCGCAACTGCTCGCGCAATTCGCGTAACAATTGAAAGCAGCGGCGTACCCGGGTTTCATCGCCATCCAGAATGGCCAGCGTCATCAAGCCACGCACCTCCAGCCGCGGAAAGGCCGGCAACGCGCGGATGAAAGCCGCCACCGCGGCCGGTTCGAGGCCGAATTTGCTGGCTTCGCCCGACGTGTTGACCTGGACCAGCACGTGCAGCGTACGATTTTCATCCTGCAGTTTCTGCTGCAGCGTTGCCGCCAGTTCCAGGCTGTCGAGTGCCTGAAACTCACTGGCAAAGCGCGCCACGAATTTCGCCTTGTTGCGCTGCAGATGGCCGATGATCACCCAGCGCAGCGGCAGATCGGCCAGCGCGATCGATTTCGCGAGGGCTTCCTGTACCTTGTTTTCCCCCAGTTCGGTACAGCCGGCCGCGACCGCCAGCCGGACCCGCTCCGCCGCCACCGTTTTCGAGACGGGCAGCAGGCGTACGCTGCCGGGATCGCGCCCGACGCGTGCGCAGGCAGCGGCGATGCGGGCGCGTACGGCGGCCAGGTGTGCGGCAAATTGTTCGACGGTGGTCGCGCTTTGATAATGTGATTCGTCGTGCAATTCAGTCATGGATCCAGCTCGGTCTGTGGCGGTATCTGGCCTGACCTGACATTATGAACGTGAACCGGTACCAGGCACATCGTGGTGCGGCAGCGGGGCTGCCGGGCATTCTTGAACCTTGCTCCAGCCTGCCGGCATTTCAACCACATGATCATGCACGGACGTTATCGCAAAATGGCCACGTCTGCAGCGCAAACACGCTGCATTCACATACGGCCGATAACGGTCACCTGCAAAAACAATTGTTCATGAAGCGACGCTATTCCCACTCTATTGTAAACAAGACATTTTTATCTTTTATATTCAATGGCTTA
>CAYVOR010000029.1:0-27690 GCA_964452995.1 uncultured Thiobacillus sp. | reverse complement strand
TCGGCGACTTCAACATGGGCGCGATGGAGAACAAGGGCCTCAACATCTTCAACACGAAATACGTGCTGGCGCGCCCCGACACCGCGACCGACGCCGACTACCAGGGCATCGACCGCGTGGTGGCGCATGAGTATTTCCACAACTGGACCGGCAACCGTGTCACCTGCCGCGACTGGTTCCAGCTGTCGCTCAAAGAGGGGTTGACGGTGTTCCGCGACCAGGAATTCGGCGCCGACACGCATTCGCGCGCGGTCACCCGCATCCAGGAAGTGCGCGCCCTGCGCGTCGGCCAGTTCCCCGAAGACGCGGGGCCGATGGCGCACCCGATCCGGCCGGCCTCCTACGCCGAGATCAGCAACTTCTACACCGCCACCGTCTACAACAAGGGCGCGGAAGTCATCCGCATGCTGCACACGCTGCTCGGGCGCGATGGTTTCCGCCATGGCATGGATTTGTACTTTGAGCGCCACGATGGCCAGGCCGTCACCTGCGAGGATTTCGTCGCGGCGATGCAGGACGCGTCGGGCGTCGACCTCGCGCAGTTCCGCCGCTGGTACGCGCGCGCCGGCACGCCGGTGCTGCATGCGGTGGGCGAGTACGACGCAACGCGCCAGCGCTACACGTTGACGCTGACGCAAACCCTCGCACCGACGACCTACGAAAAACGGCTGGCCGAATCGGGACAGGCAATCGTCGAGGGCAGCTTGCATATTCCGGTTGCACTCGGCCTCGTCCTGCCCGACGGCCGCGATGCACCGCTGCGACTCGCCGGCGAGGCCAGGGCTTCCGGCACGACACGCGTGTTGTCGCTGACCGAGGCCACGCAGACCTTCGTCTTCGAAGACGTGCCCGCCGCGCCCGTCGCCTCGCTGCTGCGCGATTTCTCCGCGCCGGTGCAACTGGAATTCGAACAGACCGATGCCGAGCTCGCGCACCTGATGGCGCACGACGCCGACGCCTTCAACCGCTGGGAAGCCGGACAGCGGCTGGCGACGCGCGTCCTGCTCGCCGGCATCGCCAATGGCGGTACCGGCACGGCCTGGATTCCCGACGCCTTTGTCGCCGCCTGCGGCCGCGTGCTCGACGACGGCCTCGCCGGCGACCCCGCGCTCGCCGCCGAAGCGCTCAACCTGCCCGCCGAGGCCGTGCTCGCCGAAGCCGTCGTTGCGCAGGGTGGCACCATCGACCCCGAAGCCATCCACACCGCACGCGTGGCGCTGCGCCGCCATCTCGCCGCCCGACTGCGCGACAAGTTCGAAGCCGCGTGGACCGCCCTCGCCGCCGCCCTAACGTCTGCCGCCGCCTACGCCCCCGACGGCGCGCAGGTCGGCCAGCGCGCCCTGCGCAACGCCTGCCTCGCCTATCTGGCCGAAAGCGATGCGGACTATCTACAGGCCTCGGTCGTGCCGCGCCTCGTCGCCCAGCTCACGGCGGACAAGAACAGTGGCGGCAACATGACCAACCAGATGGCCGCGCTGGGCACGCTCGCCAACCTCGACCTGCCCGAACGCGAAGCCGCGCTCGCCGACTTCTACGCGCGCTGGCAAACCGAAGCCCTGGTCATCGACAAGTGGTTCTCCGTGCAGGCCACCTCGCGCCTGCCCGGCACCATCGCCCGCGTGCGCGCGCTGATGCAGCACCCCGCCTTCGACCTTAAAAATCCCAACCGCGTCTACGCCCTGATCCGCGGCTTCTGCGGTGCCAACCCGCGCCACTTCCACGCCGCCGACGGCAGCGGCTACGCACTCGCCGCCGACGTCATCAGCGACCTGCAGGCCATGAACCCGCAGGTCGCCTCACGCATCGCGCGCAGCTTCGACCGCTGGCGCCAGTTCGATGCCGGCCGGCAGGCGCATGCGCGCGCCGCGCTGGAGCGCATCGCGGCAGTCGAGGGTCTGACGAAGGATGTGGCGGAGGTGGTGGGGAATGCGTTGAAGGTTTAATCGCGGAGGATGTAATTTTGTCTGTGCAAGGGCAAGGTGGGCGGCTGTTTCTCGGCCAGAACGGCCTTTGGCCGAGGTCGGCGCGAAAGACCGCGCCGACCCTAAGCAGTCATCGAGTCGGCCCAATTGCCCACCGGAAAGCCGACATTCGACGCTCTCCTCGGGATCAGCGTTGTTGGCGCACTTCCAACGAGCTGCGACAATGATTGGTGTTGCCTTAGAGATTCTCGAATATGCCTTTCTACGGAGCCGAAAGCGGGGTCGCTATCGTCGCGGCGCGGGTGCGTGACTTCCGTTCGCTTGCCAACATCGAAGTCGAGTTGGGTGACCTGACCGTGCTCATCGGGGCGAACAATGCCGGCAAGACGAGCTTTCTAGACGCCCTTTTCGCAGCGATCGGCGCCGGCCGAAAGTCACTCGGCGCGGACGACGTGCGCCTGGCGCCTGGCGAATCCTCGGCGCCAAAGACTCGCGAGGTAATCATCGACGTGATAATTCGACCTGTCGGGCCCGATGGCAAGGTGCTGGAAACCTATCCAGAAGGCAGCTTCTGGACAAATCTCTGGGGCACAACAGGTATCGCCACGGACGACTCGCTGAACGAGTTCACTGGGATTCGCACGACGCTCAAGTGGAGCGCGGTTCGTGGAGAGCATGTGATCGAGCGGCGATTCTTGAAGGAGTGGAAGGCGTTCGCGGACTGGACTTCGGCGGCGACCCAAGATAGGCCGGTGACCGCTGCTCATCTAGACCCGCTGGCGCTTCACTACGTGGACGCGAAGCGCGACCTCGAGGAGGATCTGCGCAAACCCGGCTCGTTCTGGAGGCGTCTAACCGAGGACCTGGGCCTGTCTTCCGCTGAGATCGAGGAGATGGAGAAGACGCTCACAGGCATCAATGAACAGATCGTGGGCAAGAGCGCGATCCTCAAGCATCTCAAAGACAACCTCGCAGGCTTGCAGACGGTTGTGGCTTCGGACAGCGGAGCCGTTGAAGTCGCGCCGGTCGCTCGAAAACTCCGCGATCTTGCTAAAGGTGTGGACGTCTCATTCAATACGGCGGGCTCGCAGTCGTTCCCGCTGGCTCGCCACGGCATGGGGACGCGTAGCCTGGCAGCGCTGCTGGTCTTCCGCGCCTATGCTTCCTGGCGCAACAAGCAGGCCACCGAGGGAGGCGACAGCGTGCACTCAGTGCTTGGCCTGGAAGAGCCGGAGTCCCACTTACACCCGCAGGCCCAGCGATCACTGTATTCGCACATCAGACAGGTTACGGGCCAACGGATCGTGAGCACGCATTCGCCATACTTTGCAGGGCAGGCAGCGCTGGAAGACCTGCGCCTGTTCTTCAAGAAAAAGGGCGATACGGTTGTCAGCAAGCTGGACACCAGCGCGCTGAAGGCAGATGAGGTTCGCAAGCTGCAAGACACGGTCATCGACACGCGCGGCGATATTCTGTTTTCGCGTGGTGTGGTGCTGTTCGAGGGACAGACCGAGGAGCAGGCCCTGCCCGTCTACGCGACGAAGTATTGGGGGGCAACGATCCACGAACTCGGGTTTTGCTTTGTCCGCGTGAACGGGACGGACTACTTTCCCTTCATCTGGCTCGCGAAGGCTCTCTGTATCCCTTGGTACATCTTTGCAGACGGCGAAGCAGACCCCGTCAGTAAACTAGACAAGGCACTGAAGAAAGCCGGGGAACCCGAGGCCAGCAAGTGCAACAACGTTGTCGTGCTGCCATCTGGCAACGGCTTCGAAGCCCAGTTGGTAGCAGAGGGCTACTTGCCGGAGATCGAATGGACCATCGACCAGATCGAGGATCAGGCAAAGTTCCTGGACGGCTACATGGCGAGTCTGAACGGCAAGCCGAAGAAGAAGGAAAAGGTACGAGATTACATGTCAGCGGGCGGGCGCGAGCGCGCCGGTCTCGACTACCTCGAAGAGAACAAGACGAGGACAGCCATGCCGCTGGCAGAGGCTATTTCGTGCATCGAGGACGCAAGCCGCCGGTTCCCCAAGAGCATCGCCGACCTTTTCCAAATCGTCGGCAAGGCGCACGACCTGCAGAAGGCCAAGGAGGGAAGCGGAACATGACGGAAGCGTTCAAGGCGCGACTCTCGCAGCAGCAGCTCGTAGTGGCCAACCACGTCGAAGGACCACTTCTCGTCGTCGCGGGGCCTGGGTCCGGAAAGACGCGCGTTCTCACCGAGCGGATTCGCTACCTCCTAACGAGCGTTAAAGGGCACTTCCGAGTACTCGCGTTGACCTTCACGAACAAGGCGGCCGACGAGATGAAGGAGCGCTTGGCCGATCTAGGTGATGAGCGCGAGCGCGCATTCATTGGGACACTTCATGGCTTCTGTCTCGACGTACTCACCGAACGCGGGAAGCTGGTAGGCATCGAGGGGGCTCCCAACATCTTCGAACAGGCGAAGGACAGGCGTGAAGTGCTCACGCAGGCGATCCAAGAGGATCCGTTTCTCTCAGAGCGACTGGGCGAGATTGAAGATTCAAAGGAGCGCAGCCGCCAGGTGGACAAGTGGCTGTCCTCGATCTCATACGTCAAGTCGCATCCGATCACATGCTCAGTGGTTGAGGATGAGGAAACGCAGAGAGTTCTGGACGCCTACGAGGCAGGTATGCGCGCCTGCAACGCGTACGACTTCGATGACCTCTTGTTGCTCACCTACAAGCTGCTGGTGGACAACCCGAAACTCGGAGACATCTACCGCCGGCTCTACAAGTTCATCTGCATCGACGAAGCGCAGGACATGAACGAGGCGCAGTACGCCGTGATCACGGCGCTCTGCTCAGACACACATCGCAACGTGATGATGGTTGGCGACCCCCGTCAATCCATCTACGGCTTCACAAAGTCGGGGCCCGAGTACATGGAGCGCTTCGGCATCGAATTCCATGCCAACCGCGTGGCACTGACCGCCAACTATCGATCCTCGCGGGCAGTGGTGGACTTCGCGCGGTCGCTTGACGCGAACTACATGGTGGATCAACAGTTACCGATCCGAGGTGTTGTGAAGGTACTCAAGGGGGCTAACGAAGAGGACGAGGCCAAGCAGATTTGCGAAGAGCTGCAACGCATCTTCCGAGACGGGCATCCCGATGTCGAAGGCGGAGTACAGCCTGGCAAGTGCGCAGTGCTGGGACGGACTCGATTCGCGCTGCTGGCGATTGAGGCAGCGCTCAAGGACCGAGGCATTCCCTTCTACAAGCGCCTGTCCGCGAACCACGAGAACGCGTCTGAGGCGGTCGAGGACTTCCTCGTAGCCCTTCGCGTATTGGCCAATCCCAAGGACAGACTGCATCTGGCAGCCATCGGCAAGCGATGGAAGGTCGCGGAGCGACCGCCGTCAGAGGACTTTGTGTCGAATCTCAAGGCCATGGCCGCAGACGCGCGCGACACTAGGGCGTCGGCAGTAGCGAACGCGATAGCTGCGGTGGCGAAGAATCCTGCTCGACTGGACCTCATGCCGGCGCTTGCCTCACTGGAGAAGTTTGCTGACTCGCTCGATGAGATGGAGAGGCTGGCAATCTACGAGGATGTCGCAGTGCTGCGGCAGGAGTGGGACCAGTTTCTTCGCACGGCCTCTGGAAGCAAGAACTTGCCGGCCTTCATAAGTAGCAAGGCGCTGGGTAGCACGCAGAAATCGTCACGAGACGGCGTCGCATTGCTGACCGTGCACTCATCGAAAGGCTTAGAGTTCGAGGTTGTCTTCATGGCTGGTATGGCCGAAGGCACGTTTCCTGACTACCGCGCGACTGGCCCCAAGGAGAGAGCCGAGGAAAGCCGCAATGCTTTCGTCGCAGCCACTCGCTCGAAGCGACTGCTCTATCTTAGCTACCCTGAGACTAGAGTCATGCCTTGGGGCGGAGTTCGGCGGCAACAAGCATCGCGTTTCCTGCAGGGTGCATCTTGACAACTAACAGGTAAATTCGTGGCGCACTGGGGCCGGACTTAGGACGAACCCGTTGGCATGTAAGCTCGCCAAGCCAGAAAGCAGCCCGTCGCTGAAGGCTGCTCCTGACCGAAACCAGCCCATTCAGCGTCCCACGCCGAACGGCCGTTCAGGCCGAACACCAGGCACACGGAGCGGTAATCCTGAAGTCTGAAATCCGTCTGGCTGCAGTCAGCCACCGTTAGCTGCCGCGGTCTGCGCCCTGTCATACCTGACAGCCCACCCAGCCATGCAGGCGCGGGGTAATCCGCCGCCAGCACCGCCTCTCCATGCCGTCCCGTGCGCTGCCGTGGCTAGGCGTCTTGAAGCACCTCCAGCTCCAGCGGCGTCTCGCTCTCGAGCCCGAGTTTGCGGCGCAGGTCGTAGAGCGCGCCCTGCACGCCTTCTTCGATGGTCGGATGATAGAAGGGCATCCGCAGCAGGTCGGCGACGGTCAGGTTCTGCTGGATGCACCAGGCCAGCAGGTGGCCGAGGTTTTCGCCCTTGGGCGCGATCATGGCGGCGCCGAGCAGCCGGCCGTCGGACTTGCGCGCATACAGGCGCAGCAGGCCCTTGTTCTTCGCCATGATGAGCGCGCGGCCGAGCGGGCCAAATTTCATCGCGCCGATTTCGATGTCGTCGGGGTCGAGCGCATCAAGCGCGGCGCCGACAGCGACGATGTTCGGGTCGCAGAAGGTGATGCTGAACGGCGTCTTGCGCTTGAAGCGCAGGGGCGTGTCATGGGTGGCGTTGTAGCCGGCCATGCGCGCTTCGAGATTCGCCTCGTGCAAAATCGGCCGCTCGCCGGCGACATCGCCCGCGATGAACAGCGGGGTGTCGCCGATCTGCATTGTGTGCGGATCGAAGTCGGGCACGCCGCGGGCGTTCATGCGCACGCCGATTTCCTCCAGCCCGAGGCCGGCCAGGTTCGGCCGCCGGCCCATCGAGGCCAGCACCTTGTCGACCACGACGCTGTTCTCGCCTGCGGTGACGTGTAACCGGCCGTCGGACGCCTCGCTGATCTCCGCCGCATGGCCCAGCCACAACGGAAACTCCTTGCCGATGATCTCGACGGCCTGTGCGTTCACCTCGGGGTCGCGCAAGCCGCCGATGGTGGTCAGCTGATCGATGCCGGTGACCTTCACGCCCAGACGCTGCAGCGTCTGGCCGAGTTCCAGGCCGATCACGCCCAGGCCAATCACCGCCACGCTCTGCGGCAGGTCGTCGAGCTCGAAGAAGGTATCGGTGGTGACGATGCGGTCGCCGAAGGCCTCCCAGGCGCGCGGCACCGTCGGCGTGGAGCCCGTGGCGATGATGATTTTTTTTGCACGGATGCGGGCGTCGCCGACTTCCAGCAGTGTCGGCTCCAGGAAGCGGGCGTTGGCCTCGATGAATTCGTCTCCCATCTGATCGATGCTGGTCGCGAGCACCTGATCGACGAACACGTCGCGCAGGTCGCGCACATGCTCGAGCGCCGCGGGAACGTCGACCGACAGCGCATCGCCACCGGCTATGCCCTCACGCTCGAACACCGTGCGCCGGTGCAGGTCTTCGGCCACCTGGATGGCGACCTTGGAGGGCATGCAGCCGACGCGTGCGCAGGTCGTGCCCAGCTCACCGCCATCGATGAGGACGAAGCTGTCGGTGTAGCGGCGGACGGTGGAGGTGGCAGTGAGTCCGGCGCTGCCGGCGCCGATGATGGCGACATCAACCTTGCGTTCCATGGATAGTGACCTCTGAGTGTGCGTGTTTTACGGACGTCCCGGTGGCTTGCGTGGACGGGCCCATTGTAGCAGCCGCCCGCCAGCGGCCTGCCGGACGTAAGCCTGGCAAAGTCGAACGGTGGCGCGCGATGGCGCCGGATGGACAGCAGGATGCCCGGGGCGCTCGGGTCCGCGTACAGCATCAGGCAGTCGCCGCGCAGGGATTCGCGCAGGGCGTTGGACTTACCCGGTCAAGGCTTACTTCAGCCCTGCGCCACCACGCCCAGCACGGCTTCGCCATACGCCTCCAGCTTCTTCGTCCCCAGTCCCGATATCTCGCCCAGCTCCGCCAGCGTGGCAGGCCGGCGCGCGGCGATTTCGCGCAGGGTGGCGTCGTGCAGGATGACGTAGGCGGGCACGCCTTTTTCGTTGGCGGTTTCGCGGCGCCACGCGCGCAGCGAGAGGAACAGCGGATCTTCGTCGTCGTGGACGCCGGCGCCGCCGCTCGGGGCGAAGCGCGATTTCCTGCTGCGTGCCGGCCGCGCTTCGATCGCGCGCAGCATGACGGTTTCTTCACCCTTCAGCACCGGCCGCGCGGCGGCGGTGAGTTTCAATGCGCCAAATGCGGCGTGATCGACCTCCAGTAATCCGCGCACCACCAGTTGGCGCAGCACGGCGCGCCAGACCTTGTCGGTCTGGCTGGCGCCGATGCCGAACACGCTCAACTCGCCGTGACCAAAGCGGCCGATTTTTTCGGTGGTCTTGCCGAGCAGCACGTCGATGACGTGGCCGGCGCCGAAGCGCTGGCCAGTGCGGTAAACAGCCGAGAGCAGCTTTTGCGCGGCCTCGGTGCCGTCCCACAGCGTCGGCGGATTCAGGCACACGTCGCAGTTGCCGCACGGCTGGCTGGTCTCGCCGAAGTAGGAAAGCAGCGCGACACGGCGGCAGCTGGCGGCTTCGGCGAGGCCGACCAGCGCGTCGAGCTTGGCGTGGCCGATGCGCTTGTGCGCGTCTTCGGCCTCGCCCTCGTCGATGAAGCGGCGCTGCGTGACGACATCCTGCAGGCCCCACGCCATCCACGCTTCGGCCGGCTCGCCGTCGCGGCCGGCGCGGCCGGTTTCCTGGTAGTAGCCCTCGACCGAGCGCGGCAGGTCGAGATGCGCGACGAAGCGCACGTCGGGTTTGTCGATGCCCATGCCGAACGCGAGCGTGGCGACCATGACGACGCCGTCCTCGCGCAGGAATTTTTCCTGGTGGCGGCGGCGGGTCTCGTTGTCCATGCCGCCGTGGTAGGGCAAGGCGGTCAGGCCGGCCTGCTTCAACGCATCGGCGGTGTCCTCGACCTTCTTGCGGGTGCTGCAGTAGACGATGCCGGCCTCGCCTTTGTGCTCGGCCAGAAAATCCAGCAGCTGGCGGCGCGGGTCGGCTTTCTCGCTAATGCGGTAACGGATGTTGGGGCGGTCGAAGCTGGCGACGAAGACGCGCGCGGCGCCGAGGTCCAGACGCTGCAGGATTTCGGCGCGGGTGGCGGCGTCTGCAGTCGCGGTCAAGGCAATCCGCGGCACCTCGGGAAAGCGTTCGTGCAGGGCCGACAGGCCGAGGTATTCCGGACGGAAGTCGTGGCCCCACTGCGACACGCAGTGGGCTTCGTCGATGGCAAACAATGCGATCCGCGCCTGGTCGAGCAGGCTTTGAAAACGCGGGGTAAGCAGGCGTTCCGGCGCGACGTAGAGCAGTTTCAGTTGTCCCGCCACGAAGTCGCGTTCGACCTGCATCGCCGTCGCGCCGTCAAGGCTGGAGTTGAGGAACGCCGCGGCAATCCCGAGTTCCTGCAGCGCGGCGACCTGGTCCTGCATCAATGCAATCAGCGGCGACACCACCACCGCGCAGCCGTCGCGCAGCAGCGCGGGAATCTGGAAACACAGCGACTTGCCGCCGCCGGTCGGCATCAGCACCAGCGCATCGCCGCCTGCCGCAAGGGTATCGATGATGGCGGCCTGCTCGCCGCGAAACGCGGGATAGCCGAAAATGCGGTTGAGCAGGCTCAGGGCGGTGTCAGGCATGGAATTCAGTGCTGGCGGAAGATGTGTCACGTTCGATATAATTGTGTCACGTTTTGCGCCGCTTACTATCTTTTGGAGAGGCTTCCCATGAAAACCATGACCATACGCGAGGCCCGCGAAGGCCTGTCGCACCCCGACGAGATGTTCGCCGACGCCGACGAAGTACTGGTGGTCAAGCATGGCGAGCCGGTGGCGCGCATCCTGCCGGTGAAGCCCACCGCGCCCGCACGCAAACTCCCCTCGCTCAAATGGCTGCGCGACCAGTCACCCGTCCAGGAAATCCCCAGCGAGGTTTTGATACGCGAAGACCGGGACGCCCGTGACTGAGGTTTATCTCGACACCAGCGTCCTCATCAAGCTGTACATAGCCGAGGCATTTTCTGCCGAAGCGGAACAGCTTGTCGCCGAGGTGGACGGCATCGTCATCAACCGCCTGGGCGTGCTGGAATGGCACTGCGCCATGACGCACCGCCTGCGCACCGGCCAGATCACCGAAGCGTATCTGAACCTCGCACGCACCGAATTCACGCGCCATCTGGCCGAGGGCTATTACCGCATCGTGCCCTACAACGACACCTTGTTGAGCGACGCCTTGCGCGTGCTCGACAGCGCCAACCCGGTGCCCCTGCGCACGCTCGACACCATCCACCTGACCGCCGCGCGCAACGCCGGCCTCATGCGGATTGCCACTGCCGACGACGTGATGCGGCGCGCCGCCCACCAACTCCAACTCGAAGTCGCCTATTTCGGCGAATGACTCCCCGCTCATCATGACCACAGAAACCCCTACCCCGCAGCTCGACGAAAACCAGATCATTGCCGAGCGCCGCGCCAAGCTCGCGGCGATCCGCGAGCAAGGCGTCGCCTTCCCCAACGACTTCGAGCGCCGCGACTACGCCGGCAAGCTCGCTGCCGAGCACGGCGAAAAATCCAAGGAAGCGCTGGAAGCCGAGGCCATCGAGGTGCAGCTGGCCGGCCGCATGATGCTGAAGCGCGTGATGGGCAAGGCCAGCTTCGCCACGCTGCAGGACATGAGCGGCCGCATCCAGGTCTACGTGTCGAACGACCTCACCGGAAGCGAATCACACGAGGCGTTCAAGCACTGGGATCTGGGCGACTTCATCGGCGTGACCGGCACGCTGTTCAAGACCAACAAGGGCGAGTTGACCATCCAGGCGAAGTCGATCCGCCTGCTGTCGAAGGCGCTGCGCCCGCTGCCCGAGAAATTCCACGGTCTGGCCGACCAGGAACAGAAATACCGTCAGCGCTACCTCGACCTCATCACCAGCGAGACTGCGCGCGAAACCTTCATGCGCCGCACCAAGGTCATCCAGACGATCCGCGAATTCATGACCGACCGCGACTTCCTCGAAGTCGAGACGCCGATGATGCATCCCATCCCCGGCGGCGCAGCGGCCAAGCCGTTTGCCACGCATCACAACGCGCTCGACATGGACATGTTCCTGCGCATCGCGCCCGAGCTGTATCTGAAGCGCCTGGTGGTCGGCGGTTTCGAGAAGGTGTTCGAGATCAACCGCAACTTCCGCAACGAAGGATTGAGCACGCGCCACAATCCCGAGTTCACCATGATGGAGTTCTACGAGGCCTATCGCGAATATCGTTATCTGATGGACTTCACCGAGGCGCTGATCCGTCATACCGCGGTCGCCGTCACGGGCTCGACCACGGTCGCCTACCAGGGGCAGGCAATCGAACTCGGCAAACCGTTCGACCGCCTCACCATCGTCGATGCGATCCGCAAATATCACCCGCACTACACCGTCGAGCAACTGAACGACCGCGACTGGCTGATCGCCCAGTTCACTGCAATGAAGGCCAAGTACAAACCGCAGGACGGCATCGGCGGGCTGCAACTGAGCTTCTTCGAGGAAACCACCGAAGCGTTGCTGGTGCAGCCGACCTTTATCATCGACTACCCGGCCGAGGTCTCGCCGCTGGCGCGCCGTTCCGACACCCTGCCCGAGATCACCGAGCGCTTCGAGCTGTTCATCACCGGGCGCGAAATGGCCAACGGCTTCTCCGAGCTCAACGACGCCGAGGACCAGGCCGCACGCTTCATGGATCAGGTGCAGCAGAAGGAGGCCGGCGACGAGGAAGCGATGCACTACGACGCCGATTACATTCGCGCGCTGGAGCACGGCCTGCCACCCACCGGCGGCTGCGGCATCGGCATCGATCGCCTGGTGATGCTGCTGACCGATTCGCCGAGCATCCGCGATGTCATTCTCTTCCCGCAGATGCGGCGAGAAAGTTAAATGAATCCGCCGATGCGGCGCGAGGGCTGAACCCGTCCCATGGGCAAGCCGGTAGGCATCGTGCTGCTCGTTCTTGGACTGGTGCTGGGACCGTGCACCCATATCGCCAGCCGCTTCTTTTCCGGTACAGCGATCGTCGAGGCGCCCCTGACATTCGAAACCGGCGGCAACGGCTCGTCCGGGGCACGTTTTGCCTTTAGCCTGCCTGCCGACGCGCTGCCTGCCGTGGTGGTGATCCAGGCTTCGGCGAGCCACGGTCCTGCCCTGCAGCCCGCCAACGCGCCTGCCGACATCTGGAAGGTGCGACTCATCAAGGGCGGACAGGTGATCCGTGAACAGCCGATACGGCTGCAGAGTCACATGGTCGAAGCGACGTCCGCGCTCGTCTTCAAGGAATCGATCCCGCTCGAGGACACACAGGGCGGCGGCGATTACGTGCTGGACATCGCACTGCCGTCGGCACCGCAGCTGACACTTGAATCGGCGCGCATCGAAGTGCGCGCGAATATCATCCCGGCGGACCTGTCCTGGCTCGCGGGCGGCCTCGTTCTGATCGTGGCCGGGCTGGCCTTGATCCTGTCAGCGTGAACTCACGCTGCCTGACAGGCTACGGGCGGGATGCTTCCGGTAAAATCCCCGTCTTACAGCGCTTTTTACGTCAATTTTTCACGAATCAAATCATCATGACCGACACCTTCAATGCCCACGATTTCTTTTCCACCGGCACGGGCAGCGCCCGCTTCGCTTCGCTGAAAAAACTGGAAGCCAATCTGGGAACGTCGGTGGCGCGACTGCCGGTATCGATCCGCATCGTGCTGGAATCGGTGCTGCGCAACTGTGACGGCGTGAAAGTGACACCGGAGCATGTCAGGCAACTGGCCGGCTGGAAGCCCAACGCCGAACGCACCGAGGAAATCCCCTTCACCGTGGCGCGCGTGATCCTGCAGGATTTCACCGGCGTGCCGCTGCTGGCCGATCTCGCGGCGATGCGTTCGGCCGCACAAAAAATGGGCAAGGACCCGAAGAAGATCGAACCGCTGGTGCCGGTCGACATGGTGGTTGACCATTCGATCCAGGTCGATGCATTCGGCACGGCGGACGCGCTTGATCTCAACATGAAGATCGAGTTCGAACGCAACATGGAACGCTACCAGTTCCTGAAATGGGGCATGCAGGCCTTCGACACCTTCAAGGTGGTGCCGCCCGGCGTCGGCATCGTGCACCAGGTCAACATGGAATATCTGGCGCGTGGCGTGATGGAAAAAGACGGCATGGCCTATCCCGACACGCTGGTCGGAACCGACAGCCACACCACCATGATCAACGGTCTCGGCGTGGTCGCCTGGGGGGTTGGCGGCATCGAGGCGGAAGCGGCCATGCTCGGCCAGCCGGTGTATTTCCTCACGCCCGATGTCGTCGGCGTCAACCTCACCGGCCACGCCAGACCCGGCATCACCGCCACCGACGTGGTGCTGACCATTACCGAGATGCTGCGCGGCGCCAAGGTCGTCGGCAAGTTCGTCGAGTTCTTCGGCGAAGGCGTCGCCGCGCTGCCGGTGACCGACCGCGCGACCATCGCCAACATGGCGCCGGAATACGGCGCGACCATGGGCTTCTTTCCGGTCGACGAAGCGACCTGCCAGTACTTCGCCGCCACCGGCCGGCCGGCCGCGCAGGTCGACCTGATCCGCGCCTATTACCAGGCACAGGGGCTGTTCGGCATTCCCAGGGCGGACGAGATCGACTACTCGCAGACGCTGACACTCGATCTCTCGACCGTCGAACCCTCGGTGGCCGGCCCCCGGCGCCCGCAGGATCGCATCGTGCTGAATGCGCTGAAATCCGCTTTCGCCGGCCTGATGGGCAAGCCCGCAGCCGAGGGCGGTTACGCCAAAGCCGGTGAACTGGGCAAGCGCGTCCCGCTGCCTGTATCGACGCATGCCAAGACGGACATGTCCGGCGGCGGCAGCCTGGAGGAACCCCGTCCGGTGCCGGCCCAGGAACAGGAAATGCTGGACAGCCATCCCTCGCCCGACCATGTCGTGGCCGACCCGCACACCCTGTTTGGCCACGGCAACGGCAGCCTGGGCCACGGCGACGTTGTGATCGCCGCCATCACCTCGTGCACCAATACCTCCAACCCGGGCGTCATGCTCGCTGCCGGGCTGCTGGCGAAAAAGGCCGCCGCGCTGGGCCTCAAGCCGCCCGCCCACGTCAAGACTTCGCTTGGCCCCGGCTCGCGCGCCGTCACCGAATATCTTGAAAAAGCCGGACTGATGGACGCGCTGGAACAGGTCGGCTTCAGCGTGGTCGGCTACGGCTGCACCACCTGCATCGGCAACTCCGGGCCGTTAAAGCCCGAAATCGACCAGGCCATCGCCGATCATGATCTGGTCGTCGCCTCGGTGCTCTCCGGCAACCGCAACTTCGAGGCGCGCGTACACCAGGCGGTCAAGGCCAATTTCCTGATGAGCCCGCCGCTGGTCGTCGCCTTCGCACTGGCCGGCCGCGTCAACATCGATTTCGACAGCGAACCGCTGGGCACCTCGAGCGCCGGCCAGCCGGTCTATCTGCGCGAGTTGTGGCCCAGCAACGCCGACATTGCCGCGGTGATGAACGCCGCCACCGACGCCAGCATCTACCGCGACATCTACGCCGACGTCGGCGCCGGCAATCCGCTGTGGGATAACGTCCCCGCGCCGTCCGGCGCGGTGTACCAGTGGGACGCAAAATCGACCTACATTCAGGAGCCGCCCTTCTTCAGCGGCGGCAAAGCCGTCCGTACCGCGATCAAGGACGCGCGTGCGCTGGCGATCTTCGGCGATTCGGTCACCACCGACCACATCAGCCCCGCCGGCGGCATCAAGCCAAGCTCGCCCGCCGGACTCTATCTCACCGAAAACGGCGTGCAGAAGACCGACTTCAACAGCTACGGCGCCCGGCGCGGCAACCACGAAGTGATGATGCGCGGCACCTTCGCCAACGTGCGCATCCGGAATCTGATGATTCCGGGCAGCGAAGGCGGCATCACGCTGAAGGACGGCGAGCAGGCGGCCATCTACGACGCTGCCATGGCCTGGCAGACCGAGGGTACACCGCTGATGATTTTCGCCGGCGAGGAATACGGCACCGGCTCGTCCCGCGACTGGGCAGCCAAGGGCACCACGCTACTCGGGGTGAAGGCCGTCGTCGCCAAGAGCTTCGAGCGCATCCACCGCGCCAACCTCGCCGGCATGGGCGTGTTGCCCTGCCAGTTCAAGGATGCCGTCGATGCGGCCACGCTGAAACTCGACGGCAGTGAAACCTTCGATCTCGAGGGCACCGAGTCCGGCATCACGCCACAGCAGGACGTCACGCTGGTGATCCATCGCGCCGATGGCAATATCGAGCGCGTCGCACTCAAGCTGCGCATTGACACGCCAATCGAGGTCGAGTACTACGACAAGGGCGGCATCCTGCCGTTCGTGCTGGGTCAACTGGTAAGTTAAGCCTGCGGATCTTCCGCCCAGCGATACCATCATAAGAAGATCGCTGGCGCACACGATCCATCCGGACCATGTCGTGAATTTATCCGTTGGCCTTGCGCAGGAGTCGCCCATGAATCGCCCCGCCGTTTTCGCTTTTTCCCTGCTTGCTGCCGGATGGCTGGCAGGCTGCAGCGATGACCAGCCGCTGACGTATCAGACGCGCATCAAGCCGATCCTCGACGCCCATTGCGTGGCGTGCCATATACCCGGACAGCCGGGATATGAAAAATCCGGCCTGCGTCTCGACAGCTATGATGCGCTGATGAAGGGATCCCGGCTCAACCCGGTGGTGCGCCCGGGCTCCAGCTTAAGCAGCACCCTGCAGCGGGTCGTGGCTGGTCAGCTCGATCCGTCGATCCACATGCCGCATGGCGAGCCCGAACTGTCTGAAAAGGACATTCGCACCATTGGCGCCTGGATCGATCAGGGCGCGAAGTACTGACCGCTGTCATGTCGTGCTGTTCGCGACGATCAGTGCGAAGATGTGCGACGCTACCCTTGCAGGATGAATGCGCGCCGCAGGCGCCAGGCATCGAACATTTTGATTCACACCCCTTGAGAAGGAATCCTCATGAAAAAATCCCTGATTGTGACCCTGCTGCTCACCGGCTGCGCTACGTATGGCACCCAAACCGCACAACCCGAGCAGGTCGAAGAAAGCCGCAATGTGGCCAAGTCCCTGGGCATGCAACTGAGCGCCAAGCTGAAAGCGGAGGTAAGCGCCAACGGGCCTGCATCCGCCGTCGGCGTGTGCAAGGAAATCGCGCCTCAAATTGCATCCGACTTGTCCAGACAAACCGGTTGGGAAGTGGGCCGCGTCGGCACGCGCGTGCGCAACGCCAGGACGGGTACGCCGGATGCCTGGGAGGCGAAGGCGCTGGCGAACTTCAGCGAGCGCATGAAACAGGGCGAGAAGCCCGACACGATGGAACTGGCCGAAGTCGTGGCCGAACCGTCCGGGAAATATCTGCGCTACGCCAAGGCCGTCGCCATACAGCCACAATGCCTCACCTGCCACGGCCCGGCCGAATCGATCCCGGCAGACGTCAAGGCACGCCTGCAGACTGAATATCCGATGGACCAGGCCACCGGCTATCAGGCAGGTGAATTGCGCGGCGCCATCGTCGTCAAGCGACCGCTTTGATCGTTTGCCGGGGCAGGCGAGGTGCAGGCCGGCCGGCATCATCACTGAACCGGCCTGTATCGTGCGAGCGACGGGTATTTCTGCAAGAAGCCGCCTTAAAAAACCGTGCCCTTACTTGAATGAGCGCCAGGTAGAACCGGCCATATCATCGGGTCGGCTTGGCCCTTCCGATGTGTGGCGGGTTTATTTTTCTTGCATTTGAATCGAGCATCAAGCTCGTCCGTCGTCTGCCACGGCTGCGGTAACCGGGCGGGGCTTACATTCGATGCCAGCAGCCCTGCCCCGGCCACGCCCACTAGAAAGTGAACTGCCGGTCGAAGAACGTCGCCACCTGGTCCGGCGGCAAGGGTTTGGCGACGACATACCCCTGGATTTCGTCACAGTCCTGGTCTTTCAGAAAAATCACCTGCTCGACCGTTTCCACGCCCTCGGCCACCACCCTGAGATTCAGGGCATGCGCCAGACGGATGATGGCGTTGGCAATCTCGGCATCGTCGCTGTCGGTGAGAATGTCATCCACAAAACTCTTGTCGATCTTGAGCGCATCGATCGGCATGCGTTTCAACTGACTCAGGTTGGAATGCCCGGTGCCGAAATCGTCGATATAAACATGCAGGCCGCGCTGGCGCAATGCATCGAGCATGTCGAAGGTGCGCGCTGGATTTTCCATCGCGGCGCTTTCGGTCACTTCCAGTTGCAGATACGCGGACGCCATGCCGGTTTCCTTCAGAATGGCGTCGATGTCATCGATCAGACGCGCATCTGAAAACTGGCGCGGCGACAGATTGATGGCCACGGGCGGCGGGTTGAGGCCGGCATCGCGCCAGACGATCCATTGCTCGCAGGCTGCCTTCACCACCCAGCGGCCCAACGGCAGGATGAGACCGGTTTCCTCGGCCACCGGAATGAACTGGTCGGGCCAGATGATGCCGCCCGACCGGGTCAGCCAGCGCGCCAGGGCTTCCAGCCCCACCACCCGGCCACTAACGAGATCGACTTTCGGCTGATAGGCCAGCGCCAGTTCGTTGTGTTCGAGCGCCTGGCGCAGACCGGTTTCCAGGTTCAGCTGCTGCTGCGCCACGGTATTCAGTTCGTCGCTGAAATATTCGAAACCGCTGCGGCGTTGCTTGGCCTGGTACATCGCCAGATCGGCCTGGCGCAGCAGGGTGTTGGCGTCGAGACCATCGTCCGGGTACACGCTGATGCCGACGCTGGCGCCGATGGCATAACGGCGCCGCCCGAGCTTGAACGATTCGGCCAGCGCCTTGAGCAGCTTGCGTGCCACCCGGCCGGCTGCCCGCGAAGCCGGCGGATGCATCAGGATGATGGCAAATTCGTCCCCACCCAGCCGGGCGACAAAATCGTCGGCGCGCAATTGCTCGTCCAGCCGGTTGGCCACAACACGCAGCACCTGGTCGCCCACCTCGTGCCCCTGCGAATCGTTGATATGCTTGAAGCGGTCGAGATCGATGAACAGCAGCGACACCTGGAATTTCTCGCGCTGGGCACGCGCCAGCGCATGGCTGAGAAAATCCTGGAAATACGAGCGGTTGGGCAGCCCGGTCAGCGGATCGTGGTTGGCCAGCATGTCGAGCCGCATTTCGGAATAGCGGCGTTCGGTGAGGGCGGCCGAGACAAACAGGCCGCCCAACGCCATGGTCATCATGCTGATCTGCAGGGCAAACACGTCGCGCGGTGTCGTGACGCCGTTAAGCCCGCCGAAGGAAACGACCGAAACGCCGAGCACGATCAGCGCTGCCAGGAAAATAGCCAGGCTCGCACCCGTCACCGAGAATCGTAATGCCGCCCACAACACGCCCGGCAGCAGAATGAACAAAACGATTTCGGCAGGACGCAAGGGCTCGACGTATTCCATCATTACGCGCGTCAGCAGCAGCATGCCGAGCACCAGCACCAGACCTTCCAGGCGCGCGGCCTTGTTGGTCGGCAATAAATCCCAGCGCGACGTCGTCAAGAGCAGCGGCGCAATGAGGTATACCCCGAGCAGTTCTCCCAGCCACCAGACCCCCAGGGTCTGCCATACCTCGTCGGTATGCGGGCCGGCGAACAAGCCCAGGCTGAATACTCCCGCCAGCGCAGTCACCGCACATCCCAGCGGCGCGGCGACGAGCGCAAACTTGGCGACGCTGGAGACATAATCGAGCGTGGAACTGAAGGGCGGCAGGTAGCGCGGCAGATACCCGATCACGGCAGCGCCCGCAGCAGCGCCGAGCGCCAGATGAAATGTCGCTTCCGGCGGCAGGCTCTGGCTATTGATCGCAAATGATCCAAGCAGCACGCCTGCGACACCCGCCACGCCAAAGCGCAGGCTTGCCACGGCGCCGATGCCGGCAGCCAGCCCGACCACGGTTACCACATTGGCGACATACCCCGTAATCTTGAGGCTGATCCACCCCGTCAGCGCATAGGCCAGCGCTGTCAAACCGACGATCAGCGCATTGCGCCTGACTTCGGCCAGGCTGGGCAGTGCCGAAGGGAACAAGGCGCTAGATCCGGTTATTGGGCGGCGAGATCGACCTCGGCGCGCACGGACTCGAGTGCGTCCTTGAGTGTCTCCTCAGACAAGCCGTTGAGCTGCTCGGCCAGCATTTCGGCCGCGTCGATGGTACCAGCTTCATCGGGCAGGCTGTCGGTATCGAGGTTGGCGACGAATACCGCCGCCGCACCCGTCACCTGCAGGAGTTGGCGGCGCTCGTTCATCAGCATCTCGACTTCATCGCGCAGCAAGCGGATTTCATCTTCTTTCATGGCGTGCAGCGTCATGCATATCTCCATGTTTCTTCATCTGTCAGCCAAACAGGGTCAAAACCCCGGTATAGCCATATAAGCGGTTGTAGGAAATTTCCCCGTTGGCGAAGAAGCCTACCAGCGGAAAGTCCCCGAGGGTATCGCGAATCAGTTCCAGCTCGCGGTTCGGCGTGCCGAACATGTGCTGACCGCGCCCCAGACAGGAATAGTACACGCCTCCCCGGATTGGGGCGCCCAGTTGCGTCCCGATGGCCGAGAGCATCCGCAGCAGGTCGTCTTCGGCGGTTTGCTGGTCGCGGCGGCAGAATAACAGTTCGTCTCCCGCTTCGACATACTCGCCGATCGCCACAAGATTGTTCTGCGGATCGACACCCAGAATGTTGCGGACCAGATAATCGCCGGTATCCGAGCCCCGGACCGGCAGGCCGACGAAAATGTAGCCAGCCGCGCGCCGCAGGTCGCGCGCCAGCACCTCGCCGATCTCTTCCTTCATCACATCCAGCGCCGGACGGTGATCGAGACTACCGATGACGTTCTTGTCCGCCGCGGTAATGCGGTGGCGCGGCCCCAGCGGAGAGATCCCCTGCGTCAGCCGGGTCGCCAGCTTGACCTGTTCGTTGAACAGCACGCCGGACAAGCCGCCGCTCACCACGCCGTCGCTGATCTGCACCGTCTCGCCATGCGAACTCGACAATCCGCCGACGACAAAGCCGCTCGATACGTGCGCGGAAAGACTGTCAATCAGTTCCTGCATGCGGCTGTTCGCCGGGTCGCCGTGCACCACGGCGAAATAGGCATCCGTCGACTGTGCCTCGATATCCTGCGGTGCACGCAGCACCGGCAGCATGCTGAAATCGGCAGGATCGAATTCCCCCAGCATCACGGCCAGCGCCGGCTCTTCGAGATATTCCACGCCCGTGGCGCAGACGCCGACCCCCACGCTGCCGGTCCAGTGCGGCACGCCGGTCGCGCTTTTGAAGAACGCCAGGATCGCATCGAGTTCGCCGGCAAAGGCATCCGACACATACAGGAATCCCAGCGTCGCCCCCGCCGGGATCGCCCCAAGCTGGCTCATGCAGGACTGGGCCGCCTGGATCCAGTCGGGGTTAGCGACGTGTGCGAATTTGAAAGGGGAAGTCATGTCCAGAAAATCTTGATGATGAGGTGCGCCAGGGCCGGGTCCGCCAGTCTTTCGACCGGCGACTGGCCCACGTATCAGTAGCCCGGCTGGCCGCTACTCGGCAATTCGCCTTCGCCGAAGAAATTCCACAGCAGGCGGGCGACCACCTCGGGGGCAATGACGGTGTGCTTGTTATGGCTTTCCTGAAGCGCAACCCGCAGTTTCTTGCGCAGCTCGGGGTCGCCGGTCAGGTCGAAAATGATGTCGACCTTCGCGCCCATCGTCACCACGTCCATCGCATCCTGGAACACCGGCACCTTGCTGTGTTCGAATCCCAATGCAACGGGCGATTCCAGATTGCGATTCGCAACGGCGACGATCTCCACGTTGATACCGTCTTCCTGGATTTTTTCCAGGAAGTGCTCGGCAAATGTTTCCCCGACTTCACCCAGCCCCAGCAGGGCGACCTTGACGACTTGACTCATGAAAGAACTCCTCGTATCAGTTATGGTTGAAACAGTGGACCTGCTTCTTTATTCACGCATGCGATGATGGATGAACGGGTCGCCTGTCTATCGGCGCATTTCCTGCGCACGGGTAGCATACGGTCCCAGCCTGTACCTGTCGATACTGGCGGGCCATCCGCCGGTTCGACACCTCAAAATCGGCTGAATCTGTTCATGCTCCGCACGCCGGGGATATGATTCGGTCTGCCACGCAAGGTGTCCTTCATGCCCGAACCTGCTCCGCTTTATCCGACCCCATCCCCGTACGCCAGCGGCATGCTGGAAACGACCGGCCCCCATCGCCTCTACTGGGAAACCTCCGGCAACCCGGACGGCATTCCGGTGCTCTTCGTGCACGGCGGCCCCGGCTCCGGCACGTCGCCGGCCCAGCGGCGGTTTTTTGACCCGGCGCGCTACCGCATCGTTCTGTTCGACCAGCGTGGCAGCGGCCGCTCCACGCCGCACGGCGAACTGACTGACAACACCACGCCGCACCTGATTGCCGACATGGAGGCGTTGCGGCATGAACTCGGCATCGCATCCTGGCTGGTCTTCGGCGGTTCATGGGGATCGACGCTGACACTTGCCTATGCCGAAACGCATCCCGGGCATTGCCGGGGACTCGTGCTGCGCGGCATCTTCCTGTGCCGCAAAAGCGAGATCGACTGGTTTCTCTACGGCATTCGCGCCTTCTTCCCTGAAGCGCAGCGCCAGCTGGCCGAATACATCCCGCAGGACGAACGCCACGACCTGCTGACGGCCTACCATCGCCGCCTCGTCGATCCGGACCCGGCCGTGCACCAGCCCGCCGCGCGCCAATGGGCTACCTTCGAAGCATCGTGCTCGACCCTGCTGCCCAATGCGGCGCTGGTCTCTGCATTCGGCAGCGAGAAGGCTGCGCTGTCCCTCGCGCGCATCGAGGCCCACTACTTCATGAACGACATCTTCCTGCCAGACAACAGCCTGCTCGCCAACGTCGACCGCATCCGCAACATTCCAGCGGTTATCGTGCAGGGACGCTACGACGCGGTCTGTCCCATCGTATCGGCCGACGAGCTGGCGCGCGCCTGGCCCGAGGCCCGTTATGTCGTCGTACCGGATGCCGGCCACTCGGCATTCGAGCCCGGCATCGCACGTGAACTGGTCGCTGCCTGCGACCGTTTTGCCCAAACCGGAGGTTTTGACTGATGGTCCTGTCACCCCATGTCGTCGATGCCCGCGCGGAAAACGTCAAGCGCCAGGCGCTGTCCGAATCGCTGCATTGAAGTTCGATCATCCGGCTTTCGTACCCTATCGGGCGCTGATCGATGTGCTGGACCTCGCACGAGCGCCGGCCCTACCCCGTCCGGCTTGTCTCGATGCGCTCAATGCCCAGGCCGAACACCTCGACTCACACAACGCACACGGGCTGCCGCTACGTTTCTCTACGCCCGACGGCCGCCTGTCCGCACGCGACTACGAAACCCACATCCTGCAAACCGGGCAGGTACCGACCCGCGTAGAGACCTGGCATGACGTGTTGAACGCACTGGTATGGCTTCGCTTTCCGCGCTTCAAGTCCGCATTGAATGCCGCGCACGTCAGCGCCATCGCCAACGAGGCCGGTCCAGGCCGGGGGCGTCGGCGCGATGCGCTGACCATGCTGGACGAGTCCGGCATATGGGTGATCAGCCACGATCCGGCGTGGCCGGCCCTGCTGGCCGGGCGCGCCTGGCAGTCGCTGTTCTGGGAGCATCGGCATGCGGTCGATACCGCGATGAAATTTATCGTGGTCGGGCATGCACTGCTGGAAAAATTGCGCGATCCTTATCCGGGGATAACCGGTAAGTGTCTGATGCTGACAGCGGAATCGCTCGATCCCGATGCGGCAGAGGGATTGTCCATCCAGGCGCTCGGCAGCATCGACTCGCCGCACCTTCTCGCCCCCTTGCCGGTGCAGGGTATTCCGGGCTGGGATCCTGACAGTGAAAACGCCGCGTATTACGCCAATCAGGCCATTTTCAGGCCGGTGCGCAACGTATCGTCATAAACCTCGCGCCCCCGGTTGCCATGTCAGCTCGCCACGGTAGGCAATTCGTCGCCGGCCACCCAGCCCTGGGCCATATTGAGATCGTCAAACAGGCGAATCTCGGCCGACATGAACATGCGGTTCACCCACATGCTCCACGCTACCCACTCGTCACCGGTGAGAATGGCAATACGGCCAAAGTCGGTCTTGTGCTCGCGCGAAAACTTCAACTCCTCCCATGCCACGTCGACGCTGTACGACAACATATCGCGCAGATCGAACAGCAGGTTGACCTTGCCCTTGAACTGGATGCTGTAACTCACCGCCTGTTCGATCTCCTGATAATCGGCCAGCGTGAACTGCCCCATGACGGTGACGGCGATCTGGTTGTCCTTGATGCTCAGGCTGATCATGCTGCACTCCTCTGAAAATATGAATCCACTATAGCGAATCGGGCACGGTTGGGGTTGATGCGCGGACGGCCCACACGCCTGCGACTGCGACAATGGCCATGCCGGCCCAGGCCAGCGGGGGCAATCGCTCACCAAATAACAACACGCCATACACGGCAGAAAATCCGACCGTGGTATAGGCCAGTGAGCCAACCGTCAGTGTGCGACCGCGATGGTATGCCCGCGTCAGCGCCAGTTGCGCCACCGTGGCAGTGACGCCGATGCCGGTCAGCCATGGCCAGTCAGCCGGCTGCGGAATGCGGAATCCGGCCAGCACCATCCATGCCGCACCACCTACTGTCGACAGCAAGGTGAAATAGAACACCACACGCCATTCGGGTTCGCCCAGCCGGCCCAGCTGCTTGACGTTGACGTAGGCCACCGCGGCCAGCATCCCCGACGCCAGACCGGCCAATGCAGGCAGCCAGGCCTGACCTTCAACCTGCGGCCGCAGCAGCAGCACGATGCCGACGAAGCCCAGCAGCACGGCACCATTGAGGCTCCGCCCGTGCTGTTCGCGCAGCCACCAGGCCGACAGCGCAGCCAGGAACAGCGGCGCGGTGTAGTTGAGCGTGACCGCGGTGGCGAGTGGCAGCCGCGCCAGCGCATGGAAGAACAGCACCAGCGCGGTGAAGCCGGCCAGCCCGCGCCACAGGTGCGCCTTGAAACAAGGCGTGACAAGCGGCGCCAGCGGGCGGCGACGATGGATGAAAATCACCGCCCAGATCGCCAGCAGACCGAATGCCGAACGGTAGAACACCAGTTCGGCGGGCGAGAACGTCGCCGAGGCGTGCTTCACCAGCACGCTCATCAGCGCGAACAGCGCCGCCGCCACCAGCATCCAGCCCGACTTCATTGGAGGCGACTCATCGCCAACAGGCGAAAAAAATGGGCGGTGTGCGCCGCCCGTGGGGGAGTTTGAATAGACTCACTGCAAATGCGGCCCGATCCCGCGCCGCCGGAAGGAATGGAAATGCATCATGCCATTTTCAAGCGGCGAACGATAGACGAAATGTCCGGGACCAAGGGTGAACCCTGCGCGGCAGCAGTCCCACAGCGGCGCCCCGATGAAGGTCTTCCCGTTGCAGGCAAAAAATGTAAACCTACTCAATTTGGCTATCCCGGTACATTTCATGAAAATAGAAAGCATCGCAGACCGCCTTGACTTGCTCGACACCCTGGCCGGATGGCACCGGGACCAGTGGGGCCATGAATGGGCTGAATATGTCTGTCGTTCGACTTTGCGCGACCGCATTCCGACCATTTATGTCGCAACCGAGGGCGACGAATTGCTCGGCTCAGCCATGCTGGTGGATGAGGACATGACAACCCGCAAAGACCTTTCTCCATGGCTTGGCGGCGTGTATGTCAAACCATCACGGCGCGGCCAGGGCATTGGAACGGCGTTGACCAGGCATGCCATGGAGCAAGCGGCCAGCATGGGTATTCCCCTGCTTTGGCTTTACACGCCGGCTTCACGTTATATGTATGAGCGTCTTGGATGGCAGTACGTCAGCGAGGAGGACTATCTTGGCGAAAATGTCACCATCATGCGTTTGAATCCGAGGAACGCATCAGACGACACCTGAAAGCAACTGCGTCGCGTCAATTTCCCCCGCTTTGAATTGCTTCAATTTCTGGCAATCGAAATGCTTGAACATGCTTTTGAACTTGTCCGAATAGCGATACCCCTCATTTTCATTTTTCAGAAACTCCCTCAGCGCCGGACTCCTGCAATAAATTCCAAGCATGTAGATTCTCCATAACGCATCGACTTCATTATTCAGGGTGTCGTCTGAAAGCATCGTGCTTTCCCAGTGATCGGCCAGCATCTCTGCAGCGGCAAAAACCTGATTTTTCAGGATCGCATCTTCCGGAAGCGGGAGGTCGTTGCCATAAAAGTAAGCACGCAACTCCGGGTGATCAACAAACACGTTCAAGGTAGTGAGGCCATTGCTGTAAACCTGCCACTTTGTCTGGTTTTGTATTTCCCTTGTTTCTCGCGTCAATTGCAGAAAAACAAATACAAATCCAACCAGCGCGACCAGCGCACCGGCCCATGTGCCTCCGGCACCCGACGCATTCCAGTCTCCGGCATTACTGAAATACATCGAGATCATCTCCGCAACCAACACCGAAATAATCACTAACGCGACCAACACGACAACTGCGAACACCGCCGGGTTCTGACTGCACTTTTTTCTAAAATTCATTTCCTCACCCCCTGCTTTATCAGGGCCTGTTGACGCTCATTTCGCCCCTGCGACAGCGCCTATCCGGGATGCAGGCCGCACAGTGAACCATGTCGCAGTGCCGGCTACTGCAAGCGGCGGGTGACAAAGGGATGCGCCCGAATAGATCCCGTCCCGAAGGGTGGCGAAATGGGCCTTAACAGACCCTGATTGTAATTTTCAGATCACAACTTCATGCCACCTGCACGTGAGCCCGCCGTATAGAGAACTTGGTTGTGACTGACCTGTCAGCTTGACAACCACGGCCTACTTCATCCCATGTGGGTTGCGAGACCAATAGTGCGGCGGGGAAAATATTTTCGGATCAAGACAACCACGGCCTGCCCCGCACCCATTTTGGGTGCGGGTGCGGATGACCACGACCGGGATGGCGGGCATCGCCATGCAGAAAAGCGCGAAATTCTAGCATGGCCGCATGCGCCAGGGAGGCGTCCCGACGCTGAATTTGTTAAAGTAACGTCCTTTCTCCGCCGGGTTCAATATTCATGGCCAAGCCCCGTGCTGCCGCTCCCCCAAAAGATTACGAGTCCGCCCTGACCGAACTGGAAGCCGTCGTGGCTGAAATGGAATCCGGCCAGTTGCCGCTGGAAGCCTCGTTGACGGCCTACAAGCGTGGCGCCGAACTGTTGCAGTACTGCCGTCTGCAGCTCGCCGATGCCGAGCAGCAGGTGAAAATCCTGGAAAATGGCAGCTTGCAGCCTTTCAAGACCGAAGACACCGATGACTGATTTTCCCGCCTGGACACAGGCTTGCCAGACACGCATGGAAAACGTGCTGGCCGAATGGCTTCCACCCGCCAGCATTGCCCCGCAGCGCCTGCACGAGGCCATGCGCTATGCCGTGCTCGGCGGCGGCAAGCGCGTGCGTCCGCTGCTGGTCTTCGCCGCTGCCGAAGTCACGGGGGCCGCTATCGAACGCGTGCAGCACGCGGCGGCGGCGGTCGAACTGATCCATGCCTATTCGCTGGCGCACGATGACATGCCGGCGATGGATGACGATGCGTTGCGGCGCGGCAAGCCCACCGTACACGTCGAGTTCGACGAAGCGACGGCGCTGCTGGCAGGCGATGCCCTGCAGAGCCTCGCGTTCGACATTCTTGCGTCACAGCCGCTGGCGCCTGATGCCAATACCCAGCTCGGGATGGTGCGGTTGCTGGCGCAGGCCGCCGGCTCGCGCGGCATGGCCGGCGGCCAGGCGATCGATCTGGCCAGCGTGGGCAAGCCGCTCGACCTGACCGAACTCGAGTTCATGCACATCCACAAGACCGGCGCATTGATCCGCGCATCAGTGCTGCTCGGTGCGCAGTGTGGCGACACGTCCGGCGCAACGATCGCCGCGCTTGACCATTACGCCAAGTGCATCGGCCTGGCTTTCCAGGTGGTCGACGACGTGCTCGACGCCGAGGCCCCCACGGCCACGCTGGGCAAGACCGCCGGCAAGGATGCGGCCAACAACAAGCCCACTTACGTCAGCCTGCTCGGAACGGCGCGTGCGCGCGAACTGGCGCAGGAACTGCGCACCGATGCCCATGCCGCACTGGCAAGCCTGGGCCCGGCCGCCGAACGCTTGCGTCAGCTGGCCGATTTCGTCATCGAGCGGACATTCTGACCGATGCCCACATCCTTGCTCGACACCCTTGATTCGCCGGACGCACTGCGCGCACTTGCGCCGGCCGATCTGCCCAGGCTTGCCAGCGAGCTGCGCGCGTTCCTGGTCAGTTCGGTTGGCCAGACCGGCGGGCATCTCGCCT
This sequence comes from uncultured Thiobacillus sp., assembly GCA_964452995.1. Taxonomy (GTDB): domain Bacteria; phylum Pseudomonadota; class Gammaproteobacteria; order Burkholderiales; family Thiobacillaceae; genus Thiobacillus. Next base: position 228 of record CAYVOR010000029.1, on the reverse strand, counting down.
CCAATCTCGGCACGGTGGAACTGACGATCGCCCTGCACTATGTATTCGACACCCCGAGTGACCGCATCGTATGGGACGTCGGCCACCAGACGTACGCCCACAAGATCCTGACCGGCCGCCGCGCCGGCATGGCCGGCCTGCGCCAGCCGGGGGGGATTGCCGGTTTCCCGCGCCGTGCCGAAAGCGAATTCGATGCCTTCGGCGTTGGCCACTCCAGCACCTCGATTT
>CAYVOR010000028.1:13187-28001 GCA_964452995.1 uncultured Thiobacillus sp. | reverse complement strand
TCCTGTACGAGACCAGCAACATCATCCACGGCGGCGAGACCAACTACATCATGGCGACGGTCACGCTGTTCGTGTCGATCTTCAACCTGTTCACCAGCCTGCTGCACCTGCTGGGCTTCGCCAGCAACGACTGATCGCCGATGTCATTGGCAAACGAAACGGCGTCTTCAAGGGCGCCGTTTTTCATTGATACCCACTGCCACCTCGACGCAGCCGAATTCGACGCCGATCGCGACGCCGAGTACGCACGCGCCGTTGCGGCCGGCGTCGGCATTCAGGTCGTGCCCGCCATCAGTCGCGACAACTTCGCCGCGGTGGCCGCCACCTGCACGCGTTATCCCGGCTGTCTGCCGGCGTGGGGGCTGCACCCGATGTATCTCCACGTGCATCGCCCCGAGCATCTGGCCGATCTGCGCGCGCAGATCGAGCTGCGGCGCCCGGTGGCCATCGGCGAAATTGGGCTCGACTACTTCGTGAAGGATCTCGACCCCGCCGCGCAGGAATTCTTTCTCGTCGAGCAGCTGAAAATCGCGCGTGACTACGACCTGCCCGTGCTGCTGCACGGCCGCAAGGCCAACGACGAACTGCTGAAGCAGCTGCGCAGGCTCCGGGTACGCGGCGGCATTGCGCACGCCTTCAATGGCAGTCCGCAGCAGGCGGACGAATTCATCAAGCTGGGATTCAAACTCGGGTTCGGCGGCGCCTTCACCTGGCCGCGCGCCAACAACCTGCGGCGACTGGCGGTCGACCTGCCGCTCGACGCCATCGTGCTGGAGACCGACAGTCCCGACATCCCGCCGGCCTGGGTCGGACATGGCCGCAACGCGCCGGGCGAGTTGCCGCGCATCGCGCAGACCCTGGCCGAGCTGCGTGGACTGGATATCGACAGCGTGGCCCAAGCCACGGCCCACAACGCACGGACGCTCTTCGGTCTGGCCGAAGATCCGGCTTAGGCTCGCCGGGACTGGGCAACCAGCCTGAGTCCACTCGACAGCGTGGTCAGCACGATCTGGTTCTTGCCGTCCTTCTTGGCCGCATACATATTCAGATCGGCCTCATGCAGGATCCGTTCGGCGCCCAGGTGGTCCGCATCCAGACCGCTCGCCACCACCATCCCGACGGAAGCGGTCACGTGGACCGTATTGCCCTCGATCGCCTCGATGGAGGCGATGGACTGCCGAATCCGCTCCGCAACCTTGCGGGCCCGCTTGCCGGAATCATAAACCCGCAGCAATACGACGAACTCGTCCCCGCCCACGCGAGCCAGAACATCCTCGCCTCGCAGCACCGCATTCGCGCAGCTGGCCGCCTTCTTGAGCAGCATGTCGCCCTGGGCATGCCCAAGCCTGTCGTTGACCTGCTTGAACCCGTCCAGATCGAAATACAGCACGGCAATGGCCGAACCCATGCGCCGCGCATGCGCGCTTGCCTTGCCGAATTCATCGAGCAACGCCGCCCGGTTCGGCAGGCCGGTCAGGCCGTCTTTCAGAGCCATCTGCTCCATGTGGTCGGCATACTGGGCCAGTCGGGCCCGACCGTCGAGAAAACCGCGGATCAGGCTCGCCACATAGGCCGGGATCGCCGTGTTGAGCAAGACCAGACTGATGATCCACATGGGATGCTGGCTCCAGTAATCCGACACCTGTCCCAACACGAGCAGTCCGGCGCTTGCGAGACCGGCGGACAGGGCCATCCATTTCACGCCAAAGCGGATCCCGTTCCCCAGCGATATCCAGAGATTCAGGAAGACGATGATCGTCCCCAGTTCCCGGGTGAGCAGCATGCCCATGAAACAGCCCAGCTGATCCATGGTAATCGACATGATCCGCCGTAAAGGGTAGACCCCTGGATAGCGTTTGACGTGGGCCCAATGCGCCAGAGCAAAGGCATAGAACACGCACAGGCCCGCCAGCCCGGCATTGGCTTCGGCGTTGCCTGTCTGCGCAAACCAGAACAGGTACCAGACGATCAGGATGGGCAGTGCGACGAACACCCGGATATGACATTGCGTCAATTCGAGATGGACGGCATGGGAGGGATCGTCAATCTTGTTCATGCCACCGAGTCTTGATGTGTCTTGAAGCGGCTACCCAAACAGCCAGCTATTCGCCTGGCGGATCCATTATCTGAAAAGCATCACGCACAAATCATAGGTGCGTCCAAATAAAGGTATCGGCCCCACTTGCGCAAACTTTACGGGCCGCAGCCGCCCGGTTTGGGTCCAGCATGGCCGCCGGTCTCCATCATCTGACACCCGGGGCCGGCGAAAGGCCTTTAACCTGCGTAACCAAAATCGCCGACCCACTGCCCCCGCCGGTAGTCGATCGCCAGCCAGTTGGGCACGTAGGGGCGCGGATTCTCGAGCGGGAATCCGATGGAAGGGGGCGTGGCGCCGCCCTCGGCCACGCTGCAGCGCCGGGTCATGATGGGCTTGAAGCGCACAGCCAGCTGCGCGCTGACCGGCACGGACTGCTCGGTCGATTCGCCGAAATACACCCGCTTGCGCAGCAGACAGGAAAACAGCAGTTCCATCTCGGCCACCAGCGGCCGCTCGCGCCGCGCGAGCGCCTTCTGCGCCGCCTTTGTGAGCCTGATTTCCAGTGATTTCTCGTGCAGGGTGATGTTCATCGCCGCCTCCGTCGTCTCATGGTTCGTTATCGGACCGACCGGGCCGAAACTGCAGCAGCGCCGGGTTTCAAGGCAGGATGCGGCGGGTCTCTCCGAGCCGCAGCACGAAAAATTCGGCTTCGTCCATGCCCGCTTCGCGCCGCGCAGCGGCCAGTTCGCGCGGCGGGTCGTCGAGCGATTCGTCGGACATTTCGAAACTCCCCCAGTGCACCCCCAGCGACCGGCGCGCACGGATGTCATGGTGGATCTTCAGCGCCTCGGCGGGATCGACGTGCTGTGCCCGCATGAACCAGCGCGGCGCGTAGGCGCCGATGGGCAGGGCAGCGAAGTCGAAGGGGCCGAGGCGGCGGCCGATTTCCCGGAAGTCGGGTGAATAGCCGGTGTCGCCCGCAAAGAAGAAGTTGAGGCCGGGTGCGCGGATCGCCCAGCCGCCCCACAGGGTGCGGTTGCGGTCGAACAGGCTGCGTGCGCTCCAGTGCTGGACCGGAGTGAGGGTGAAGCGCACCCCGCCCAGTTCGACCTGCTCCCACCAGTCGAGCTCGGTCACCGTGTCGATGCCGAGTTCGGCGAACCACGGCTTCAGCCCCAGCGGCACGTAGAAACGCAGCGTGCCGCCGCTCTGCCGGTGCAACTGCCGCACGCTGTCGACGTCGAGGTGGTCGTAGTGGTTGTGCGAAATCACCACCGCATGAATCGCTGGCAGGTCCGCCAACGCCACCCCCGGCGGCTGGTAGCGCCTGGGGCCGGCAAAGCCGACCGGCGAGGCGCGCTCGGAGAAATGCGGGTCGGTCAGCACGTTGAGCCCGCCCAGCCGCACCAGTACCGTCGCGTGGCCGATCCAGGTGGCGCTGGGGTTGCCGGCGGGTCCGTGCAGCAAGGCGAGGTCTGGGGTCACGCGCCAGTCGCGGTGCGCGGCGCCGGGCGGCTTCGGCAGGCCGTTCAGGCGACGGTCCCATTGCCAGCGCCAGAAGCCCTCGGTCTTGATGCCGCCGGGGTCAGGATTGCGAAACCCCGTCGGCGTGTGGTGCGGCCGGGACGGATCGTAGTAGGGATTGTCCTTGAGGCCGGCGCAGCTACCCAGCAGCAGGGTGCCCAGCGCCAGTCCGGTCAGTCGGCCCCGCATCACAGCCAGCGCCGCACCCGTGCCTGGTACGCGCGGTAGGCGTCGCCAAACTTCGCGTGCAGATGCGCCTCCTCGTGGCGAATGACGCCATAGCGCAGCATCGCCCAGATCAGCGGCGCAAACACCAGTGGCCACCCGGTCTCAAGCAGCAGCGCCATCCCGGCGAAGCCAAACCAGTCGCCGACGTAGATCGGATTGCGGCTGAAGCGGAACGGCCCGCCCATGCAGAGTTCGGACGCGCCGCGATAGGGATTGACCGTGGTGCGATGGCGACGGAAGGTCCACGCGGCCCACCCCATCAAGGCCAGCCCGATGCCTACCAGCAGCCAGCCCAGCGCCTGCGCCACCGCGCCACCGCCAAGCGGCAGCGCGTGCACCTGGCGGTCCAGCCACCAGCCGCCGAGCAGGGCAGCGGCATAGGGTGCAGGCGGAAGAACCCACGTGGCGGGTTTGTCGGCGGGGAAGGCCATGTGGAACCGTCCTATCGCAACCCGGCGGCGTTGCGCCGGATCAACGCAGCGCCCGCTGCGCCGTGCCGGATCAACGCAGCTCCCGCTGCGCCGTGCCAGATCAACGCAGCTCCCGCTGCGCCGTGCCAGATCAACGCAGCTCCCGCTGCGCGATGGCACGCAGGAATTCGTTGCGCTGCTGGTCGCTGGTGCGGAAGCTGCCGCTGAAGGCCTGCGTGACGACGCGCTCGTCGCCGCGCCGGTCCTCGCCGAGCAACAGACACAGTTGCTCGGCCTCGACGATGCACGCCGCGCCCTGAGCGTGGCCATGCGTCACCAGTGCCTCGGCGATATCGCGTGTCATCCATTCCTGATAGGTGAAGCGATGGCCGATGGCGTCGACCATGCGCGCGATGCGTCCGAAACCGTGCAGCCGTCCACCCGGGATATACGCCACGTGCGCGACGCCGCGAAACGGCACCAGGTGATGCGGACAGACGCCGTGCACGGCGATGCCACGTACCACGACCATGTCGTCGCGCGCGTCGTCAAAACCCTCGCCCAACGCCTCGGCGGGCGAGATCGCATAGCCACCCAACAGGCGTTTCTGCCACAGTTCGCGTACCCGTTGCGCGGTGCGCCCGGTATGCACCGAGTCGGGCGCCACGCCGCAGGCGACGAGCATGTCGGTTACCGCACGCTCGAATGCTGCGGGGTCAAACATCCCGACCTGTGGAATGCCGAGGCTGCCGTCGCCGGCGGGCGCATGGCACGCGTCGTGGTCGCAGGCTTCAGTCATTCTTGAGGGTCGCTCGCAGGAATTCGAGTGTCCGCGTCCAGGAATCCTTGTCCGCCTCCGGATCGTATTTCAACGGCAGGCCGTATTGCGCGGCATAGCTGTCCGCCTCCCGGTTGGTGAAGGTATGCCTGGCGCCCGGATAGCTCACGACCATATAGTCGGCCTTGGCGTTGTCCATTTCAGCCCGGAATGCCTCGACCTGCTCGGGCGGCACCAGAGGGTCGGCCTCACCGGTGAAGATGCGCAGCTTGGTCTTGATGCTGCCGGGCTTCACCGACACGTCGGTCGCCAGGATGCCGTGATACGTGAGCGCCGACTTCAGCGGTTCGCCGGCGCGCACCATGTTGAGCACCACTCCGCCGCCGAAGCAATAGCCCAGCGCCGCAATCTCGCCTTTTTTCACATTGGGCTGTTTGGCGAGAAAGTGTTCCGCCGCCTGGAAACGGCTCAGGGCCAGCGATGGATTCTTGTTGATGTTGCCGGCCAGCGCACCGGCAGCCTGCGGATTGTCGGCAACCTGGCCATCGCCGTACATGTCGACGACCAGCGCCACATAGCCTGCGTCCGCCAGCATGCGCACCCGCTTGCGCGCGTAATCGTTCGCCCCCCACCATTCCGGCACCACCAGCACCCCCGCGCGCTTGGTCTTGACGGCATCGTCATACGCCAGAAAACCTTTCATGACGGTATCGCCCGCCTTGTAGCTGACATCCTTGCCGATCACGGCAGCAAGAGCGGATGAAGTGAAAAACAACAATGACAGGGCAAGTGCGGTTTTCATCGGGCGTCTCCAAGGTTGATCGATCGCGCGTGCGACCGGATTGTGCGACCCAAAAGCATACCCTGCCCCGCACGGCAATAACAACCGCGCCCGGACAGATAACCTGTACCGGCTGCCAGAGCGCACGCATGGCGGTAAACTCGCGCCTTCCCCCCGATCCTGCCGCCATGACCGATTCCATCCGCCTTGCCAAACGCGTCGCCGAACTGCGTGCCTGTTCGCGCCGCGAAGCCGAACTGCTCATCACCGGCGGCTGGGTGCGGGTCGACGGCGTCGTGGTCGAGGAGCCCCAGTTCCGCGTCGGCGATCAGCGCGTCGACGTCGATCCCCACGCCGACCCCAGCCAGGCCGACCCCGTCACGCTGTTACTGCACAAGCCGCCGGGCGTCGCCATGGACGCCGACGAAGCAGCGTTGCGACTACTTGGCGTGGCGACCCGGTGGACCGAAGACGCCTCCGGCATCCGCCCGCTGAAAAAACATTTCGCCCAGCTGATCCTGTACGCGCCACTGGAAGCCGACGCCGGAGGTCTCGTCGTCTTCACGCAGGACTGGCGCGTCGCACGCAAGCTGAGCGAAGACGCGGCGACGCTGGAACACGAAGTCATCGTCGAAGTCGCGGGCAAACTCGCGCCCGATGGGCTCAGGCGCATGAATCAGGGCGTCGCCGACCAAGGCCGCAAACCGCTCGGCATCAAGGTCAGCTGGCAAAGCGAAACCCGGCTGCGCGTCGCGCTGAAAGGCGCGCAGCCCGGCCAGATCGCGCAGCTGTGCGAAGTCTTCGGCCTCACGGTGCTGTCGATGAAACGCATTCGTCTGGGACGTGTTTCGCTGGGGAAAGTGCCGCCCGGGCAGTGGCGGTATCTGCGCGCGGACGAGCGGTTCTGACTCTTAGGGACACGCTGAACAAGTTAATTTCATACATGGTTCGACAAGCTCACCACGAACGAACTCAATAAGTTGCCGTTCGTCCTGAGCCTGTCGAAAAACTTGTTCAGCGTTTCCCTAGGCGCCGCGCCGTTGATCCATCGAGCGACGCCGCGCCGTCGCTCAGCAGTGCAAGCGGGGCGCCCCCTCAGGGCGACGGCCCGTCGAGCAGCCGGCGGCGGATGCGCTGCTCCTCGGCCGGGCTGAGCAGACCGTCGTCGAGCAGTTCCTGCAGCACCTGCAACTGGCGCAGCCGACGGACGGCGGCGGCATCGGGGACCGGCGATTGCGCGTCGACCGGTCTCGCCGGCGCGGGATTCGCCGCCCTGCCCGCGGCGGATGCCGCCGCCGGGTCGCCGCACTTCAGGGCGACGTTGAGGCCGCGCTCGATGTCATCGAGCGTCACGCGGTGCACGAGCGTCTCGCAGCCGTCACGGCGCAGGGTGACGGTGCCGTAGAGGTGCGCGCGCGTGTCGGGGTAATCGTTGGGATAGATATCGCGCTCGCCGACGCTGAGCGGGGTCCGCCCCGCCGTCCCGCCGATCAGCACGACCTCGGCGCCGGGCGGCGTGGACTCGATGCGCAGCGAGCGCAACGCGAGCCCGGCGGATTCGGCCGGCAGCGCGACCAGCGCAGCGAGCAGCAGTGCCGCGGCGGCGAAGGGCCTGGGGCAGGCGGGTTCAGAACGCCGCATCGAAGCCGAACAGAATGTAGTTTTCCTTGGTCAGGTGACCGGTCCAGTAGGTGCCGGTCTTGGCGTTCTTGTCGAGAAAATCGACGTTGATCTCGGCGATGCCCTTGACGTTGCGCATGAAGTAATACGACGCGGTCAGGCTGAGGCTGTTCATGTCGATGCCCTCGTAAATGGTGTCGGTATTGGCGAGATCGCCCGCGTCGGCGTAGTTGTACAGCGCCGAGAACGCCCAGCGCTCGTTGGGAATGTAGTCGACGCCGGCGAAGCCGCCGTTCCAGCGGTAGTCGCGGTTGGGGTTGGCGTCGAGGAAGCCGTCCCAGCTGTTCCACAGGTATTGCGCGTACCAGTAGGTCTTGCCGCCGAAGTCACCCGAGAGGTCGAGCCCCACGACACGCTTGTCGGTGTTGCGATCGCTGCGGGTCTGGCCGGCATTGCCAAGCGCGACGCCACGCTGCTTGCCCGACGCGCCGAACAGGCCGGCGCTTACCGGGCCGATCTCGGCGCCGATGCGGCCGAACACCGTCTTGGAGTTGTCGTTGTCGAACATCTTGTCGGGACGGCGGTAACCGGGACTGTTGATGTTGAAGTTGTCGGTGATGCCGTTGCCGTTCACCAGGCCCAGCGCCAGATCGAGCGGGCCGACAGTGCGGTCGAACAGCACGCCGCGGTCGTAGGTGATGCCTGCCATGCGGTAGGCCAGGAAGTCCTGGAACGGCAGACGCGTCTCACGCGGGAACATCAGGTCGGAGAGCTGGAACTGGCCGAGCTGCATGCCGATCCCCGTGCCGAAGACGTCGGCGTGGCTGAACCAGGCGTCCTCCACCAAAATCTCGCTGTTGGCGCCCTTCTCGCCGAGGATGGCGTAGAAATAGTAGGTGATGTTGTCGCTGAGCGGCGCGCTTGACAGCAGCTTGATCAGGTAGGGCGACTGGAAGTCGGTCGTCGCCGAATCGGTCGCACCGGTGACCGGGTCGATCGACTTGCCGTCGCGCGCCTGCACGTAAGCCTGGGCGCGCACCGCGAGCGGCGGGTAGGCCGGCAGCGCGAGCCGGTCGTCACCGATCTTGGCGGTGCTGTCCTTCCAGTTCGGCAGGCGGAAGTTGCTGGCTACGAACTGCTCGCCGAACTTGTTCAGCCGGGGAAAGGCGACGTGGCACGCCGCGCAGCTCAGGCTGTAGCGGCGCGAGAACTCGGGCATGGCCCATGCCGCCTGCAGGCTGACGATCCACAAGGCGACGAACAGCAGCGAACCGGCCAATCCAGATCCGGGGCGGAGGGCAAGGCGTATGTTCATGGACAGTCTCCCTTTAATCGGCTGCGAATCCGGATCGAATCGATCGGGGTCGCGCCCGCCAGCGGCTCTTGTCGGCGCCTGGCTGACTTCAGACTAGACTCGATTTGACGGAGCGTCAAACACCCTGTGGCGTCAAACGGCCGGCTGGCCGACCCGAAGTCCGACCACGCAGCGGCAGCGCAGGTCCGGCCGCCTCCCGCGTGACGGCCGGCGGCTCAGGCGCGAAGAAACAACTGCAGCAGGTCGTTGAGGAAATGTTGCCCCTGCCGCGTCGGCTGAAGTCGCAGGGGATCGGCCTCGAGCAGGCCGCGGCCGCGCGCCTGCGCCAGTGCCGGCGCGCACACCCGCAGCGGCAATCCGCTCCGTTGCTCGAACAGCGCCGCAGGCACGCCTTCGTTGAGGCGCAGGACGTTCATCATGAATTCGAACGGCAGGTCGTCGCGCGTGAGCGTACGCGCGTCGGCGATGTGAGTGTCCACCATCACCGCGGCCATGTATTGCTGCGGATGCTTGGTGCGCATCTGGCGCACGATGCGGTCGTGGAAACTGAGCTTGGAATGCGCGCCGGCGCCGATGCCGAGGTAGTCGCCGAACTGCCAGTAGTTGAGGTTGTGGCGGCTGGCGTGGCCGGGACGTGCATACGCCGAGGTTTCGTAGTGCTGCATGCCGGCTTCGCTCAAACGCGCTTCGATCGCGAGCTGCATGTCGGCGGCGAGATCGTCGTCCGGCAGGTTGGGCGGCGCCGTATGGCCGAACGGTGTGTTGGGTTCAAGCGTGAGGTGATAGGCCGACAGATGCGGCGGGTGGAAGCTCAGCGCGGTGTCGACGTCATACAGCGCTTCGTCCAGCGTCTGCCCCGGCAGGGCGAACATCAGGTCGAGGTTGAAGGTATCGAAATGGGTGGCGGCAAGTTCAGCTGCACGACGTGCCTCGCCATCATCGTGAATGCGCCCGAGAGCCTTGAGATGAAGCGGGTTGAAGCTCTGGATGCCGAGCGAGACACGCGTCACGCCGGCTGCACGAAAACCGGCGAATTTGGCCGCTTCCACTGTGCCCGGATTGGCTTCGAGCGTGATTTCCGCGTCGGGCACCAGTTGCGTCAGGGTGCGCACGCCGGTCAGGATGCGGTCGATGCCGTCGGCCGAAAACAGGCTGGGCGTACCGCCGCCGAAGAATATGGTGTGGATCGTGCGCCCCCATATGTCGGGCAGCGCACGTTCCAGATCGCGCAGCAGGGCGTCGATGTAGGCGGCTTCGGGTATGGCCTGCGCGGCATGCGAGTTGAAGTCGCAATACGGGCACTTCTTCACGCACCACGGCAGGTGGATGTAGAGCGACAGCGGCGGCGAAACGGTAAGGCCGCTGCCGGCGAAACGGATGACGGTCTCAGCCAAGCCGCTTCAGCTTGTCGGCCAGTTCACGCAAGGCCTGGCCGCGATGCGAGATGGCGTTCTTCTCGTCATCGCCGAGTTCGGCGCCGGTCTTGCCGAATTCGGGGACGAGGAAATACGGGTCGTAGCCAAAGCCGTTCTCGCCGCGTGGCGTATCGACGATTTCGCCGTACCAGCGGCCCTCGGCGATCAGCGGCTCGGGGTCGTCGGCGTAGCGCACCAGCACCATTACGCAGGTGTAATGCGCGCGGCGGTTGGGCTGGCCCTGCAGGGCGGCGATGAGCTTTTCGTTGTTGCGCGCATCCGATTTCGGCTCACCGGCATAGCGTGCCGAATACACGCCCGGCGCACCATTCAGCGCCTCGACGCAGATGCCGGAATCATCAGCCAGCGCCGGCAGACCCGTGTGCGCGCTGGCATGCCGCGCCTTGGCCAGGCAGTTCTCGACGAAGGTGACGTGCGGCTCCGGGCAGTCGGGCACGCCGAAATCGGACTGCGGAACCGCCTCAATTTCGAGCGGTTCGAGGATGCGCGAGATTTCGCGCAGCTTGCCGGGGTTGCCGGAGGCGATGACGAGTTTGCTCATGAAGTCTCTCTGTCAGAAATCATTTTTGTCCGCGAAGGACGCGAAGAAACGCGAAGTAAAGACCAGAATTTTCTTCGCGTTTCTTCGCGTCCTTCGCGGATCAATCCGCTTTTAACGCCGTCTGCTGTGAGGCGCTGATCTGCGCGATGCCGGCGGTGGCCAGATCGAGCAGGGCTTCGAGCGTGGCGCGGGAAAACGGCGCGCCTTCGGCGGTGCCCTGCACTTCGACAATGCCGCCGCGTCCGGTCATCACCACGTTCATGTCGGTGTCGCAATCGGCGTCTTCAATGTAATCGAGGTCGAGCACCGGCTGGCCCCGATAGACGCCGACCGAGACGGCGGCGATGCTGTCGCTGAGCGGGGAGTCCGTCAGTTTGCCATCGGCCAGCAGGCCGGCGATGGCGTCGGCCACCGCGACCCAGGCGCCGCAGATGCTGGCGCAGCGGGTGCCGCCGTCGGCCTGCAGCACGTCGCAGTCGATGTGCAGGGTGCGCTCGCCGAGCTTCTTCAGGTCGACCACGGCGCGCAGACTGCGCCCGATCAGGCGCTGTATTTCTTGTGTACGTCCGCTCTGCTTGCCGCGTGCGGCTTCGCGGTCGGTGCGGGTATGGGTGGAACGCGGCAGCATGCCGTATTCGGCCGTGACCCAGCCCTCGCCGCTGCCCTTCTTGTGCGGCGGAATCTTGTCGAGCACGCTGGCAGTGCACAGCACGCGAGTGTCGCCCATGGCGACCAGCACCGAGCCTTCGGCGTGTTTGGTGAACCGGCGGGTAAACGACAACGCGCGCAGCGCATCGGGTGCGCGGCCGCTGGGGCGGATCGGATCGGACATGGTGGCCTGTTCAAAATGGAAAGCGCGATTTTACCGCGTCAGGCCAGCCGGGCGCGATTTGCGGGCAGGTATCCGCCGCCGGGCGCCCGCCTATTTGGTGGAGATTTTCTGGATGGCCTGCTGGATTTCGGCGATGGCACGCTCGATCTCGTCGTCCGACACCGCCGGCGTGCCGGGCAGATGACGCATCGCGTTGATCTGCGTGGTGACGCCGCCGTCCGGCAGCGCCAGGGTGGAGATGGAATCCTTGCTCGGCATGCGCGCCTCGCCCCAGGTCATGGCGATGAGGCTGAGGTTGTCGCCGTGCTCGCCGCCTCGAAATTCCGCATGGTCCATCAGATGACGCACCGCGTCTTCCAGCGTGTAGGCATGCAGCAGCGCCGACACTTCCGGGATGCTGATCATGCCCCAGATGCCGTCGGTACATATCAGCATGGTGTCGGCATCGTGCAGCGGGATCGGCGCGTTGCATTCGACCTGCGGCGTCATGTAGCCGCCCAGGCAGTTGGATACCTTGTTGCGCTCCGGGTGATGACCCGCCTCCTCCTCGCTGATGATGCCGTCGCGCACCATCTGGGCGACGGCCGTGTGGTCCTCGGTGCGCGCGATCAGGTTGCCGTCGCTGAACAGATACAGTCGTGAATCGCCCACGTGCGCCCAGTAGGCGGTGTTGTCCTGTACCACGGCGGCGACGACCGTGGTGTGGGGAATTTCCAGCAGATCCTGCTCGACTGCGTAGTCGTTGATGGCGTAGTGCGCGCGTGTGGTGGTGTCGGCGAGGAAGGCCATCGGATCGTCCAGGCGCGGCTTGGCCATCTTCTGGAACTGGTCGGCCAGCGTCTGCACCGCGATCTGCGCGGCGATCTCGCCATGCATGTGGCCACCCATGCCGTCGGCCACCACCATCAGCAGCGCCTCGCGGCTGTAGGAATAGGCCACCCGGTCCTGGTTGTTTTTACGCCCGCCCTGGCGCGACGCCTGATAGATGGTGAATTTCATCTCAGGCTGAAACCCTCAGCGGGGCGCACCCTGAAGGGCATGAACGCCAGCGAACGAGCCGTGGGCTCATCCGGTCGGGAGGGTAATCGAAGGTGAAAAAATCAATATTCATGCAGCATTCTGTCGGGTTAAATGCGGTCAACGGGTGCTTCCAGGTTCGACACTTTAGAACAATTCCCGGTTCAGTGAGCGTTTGATGCTGTTCAGCAGCGAAGAACGCGGGGGTGTCATGGCCGTCCGGTCCATCAGGACCTTTTGCAGGCTGAACACGCTTTGCGGGCGTTCCATGTAGTTGAGCTTGAGGCACTGATCGACGATTTCCAGCAACTGATCGGAATAGGCGCCGCGCCAGTTCACCGTCGCGGGCACCAGCTTGTCGTTGAGCAGACGCGCATCGGCCGCCTGCGGCGGGTAGCCGGCCAGACAGGCATACAGGCTGGCGCCGACGCTGTAGATATCGGTCCACGGCCCCAGCCGCTCACGGTTGTGGTACTGCTCGGGGGAGGCGAAGCCGGGCGTGTACATGGGCTGCAACTTGCTTTCCTCCTGGGTCAGCGTCTGTCGCGCCGCACCGAAATCGATCAGGACCGGCGAACCGTCCAGGCGGATATAGAGATTGGACGGCTTGATGTCGAGATGCAGCAATTTATGCGTATGCACCTCGCGCAGGCCATTCATCAATTGCGCGAATACGCGCCGGATGAAACTTTCGCGGATGGTGCCGCGATTGGCCTGGATGTGCTGCTGCAGGGTCTTGCCGCGCTCGAAGCGCATCACCATGTATACGGTGTCGTTGGCGCGGAAGAAGTTGACCACGCGCACGACGTTCGGATGGTCAATCAGCGCCAGCGCCCGGCCTTCCTCGAAGAAGCATTTCATGCCGTGGCGGAAGATATTGTTGTTTTCGGTCGAATTGGCCTGAACGAGGACCGAGCCTTCGGTACGCAACACCAGCGCGCCCGGCAGGTATTCCTTGATCGCCACCGACTGATTGGCATCGTCGCGCGCCAGATAGACCATACTGAAGCCGCCACCGCCGATCTTGCGCACGATGGTGTATTCGTTGAGCCGGTATCCGTTGGGGAGCGCCTGGTTGGGTTGAGTCGCCATAGTCGAACGTCTATTATCTTTTCTGTTTCTAGCTGGCCAAGCCGGCAAAATACACTGCCGGCTGCATGCCGGCCCCACTACTCAATCACCCAACAACCTGTTTTTACATCCTTCATGACCACTAGCATGACCGGGTTCGCCGCCCAAAGCCTCAATCTCAACCATGCCAGTGTCAATGTTGACCTGCGCAGCGTCAATCAGCGCTATCTCGAACTGCATTTTCGTCTGGCCGACGAATTCCGCAGCCTCGAGCCGCAACTGCGCGAACTGATCCAGCAGCGTCTGGCGCGTGGCAAGGTCGAGTGTCGCATCGGCCTCACTCTGCCTGCCGCCGCTTCGGATGATAACGGCTTGAACCCGGCCATTCTTGAGCGGCTGGCGCACTGGCAGACGGACGTGCTGCAGCGCCTGCCCGGCAGCGCGCCGCTTTCTGTCAACGAGATCCTGCGCTGGCCCGGCGCCATGCAGAGCGGCGCCCTGTCGCAGGAGGCGCTGAACGAAGCGGCGCTGACCGCGGTTCGCGCCACGCTAAACGAACTGGTGGAGAGCCGTCAGCGCGAAGGAGCCAAGCTGAAACAGCACATTCTTGACCGCCTGGCGGCTGCCGAAGCCCAGGTGGCCGCGCTGCAACCGCTGCTGCCGACGCTTGCTGCGGCGCAGCGCGACAAACTGGCAGAACGCCTGCGCGAGGCGCTGGGTGAGGCAAGCCACGAACGGCTGGCGCAGGAAGTTTCCCTGGCGGCGCAAAAAGCCGATATTGACGAAGAGCTTTCCCGCCTGGCCACCCATTTCGCCGAGGTTCGCCGCGTACTCGACCAAAAGGGTGCGGTCGGCAAGCGGCTCGACTTCCTGATGCAGGAGCTGCACCGCGAAGCCAACACGCTGGGATCGAAATCGGTCGCGGTGGAAACCTCGCGCGTCTCGCTCGAACTCAAGGTGCTGATCGAACAGATGCGGGAACAGGTGCAGAATATCGAATGATATTTGTCCGCGAAGGACGCGACGAAACGCGAAGGGTAAACCCTGAGACTTTCTTCGCGACTCTTCGCATCCTTCACGGATAGGCTTTTGTTGAAATAACAGTGAATACGGAACAACCATGACCCCCACCCCCAGCGAAGGCGTGCTTTACATCGTCAGTGCTCCCTCCGGCGCCGGCAAGACCAGCCTGGTCAAGGCGCTGCTCAAAACCGACCCGGCCA